>JBHORA010000125.1:0-24332 GCA_042408535.1 Chloroflexota bacterium
GTTGTGGGGGATGCCGGCGTCGTTGTTCGTGAAGCGGATCTGGAAGGGGGTGTTCGCCGGAGCCCGGAGCTCGCTGACATCGAAGGCGATGTTCTGGGCGCTCAGCTCCAGGACGACCCCGGTCGCTCCGGAGGGCGAGGCGCCGGGCGAGGCAGCCGGCGTCGACGGTGAGGCGCCGGGCGAGGCAGCCGGCGTCGACGGTGAGGCGCCGGGCGAAGCAGCCGGAGAGGGTGAGGCGCCCGGGGAGGCAGCGGGGGTCGGCGTTGGGGAGGGAGCAGGGGCGTACGTCCATCCTGGGCGCCCACCGGCACAGCCGCCGATGGTGATGACGGCAAGGATGGCAAGGCTGATCCCCGCGAGGCGGGGCGTCATCGAGCGCGCGTGAAGGTCCATCGTCGGGGACACGTCTCCTGGAGCGACGGCGCGGCACCTGCGCCGCGAGGGTCGGGGCGGCGAGGCACCTGCGCCGGACGGTCGGGGTGGCGCGGGACATGTTACCTCGAACCTCGGAGCTGGTGCCTCGGCGGGTCGGGCCCCAACGGCGCCGGAACAGAGCGGGGAACCGCGGTCGAAGGGGCGGGAGCAGCCAGCGCACAGGACGGCAGAGCCCGGGCGGCTGCACGGCCGAGGGCGGCGGGCTCGAGAGCAGCATGGCCGAGGGCGGCGGGCTCGAGAGCAGCACGGCCGAGGGCGGCGGGCTCGAAAGCGGCGGGCGCAAAACCGGCGCGGCGGACGACGTCGCCCCCGAAGGCGGCTCGGGGCGCCGTTAGCCCCGCTCGGTGAGTCCGAGCCGGACGGCGACGGTCGCCGCTTCGACCCGACCGGAGACCCCGAGCTTGGCCAGGATGTTCCCCACGTGGACGCCGACCGTCTTGTCGCTGATGAAGAGGGCCTCGCCGATCTCGCGATTCGTCATCCCTTCGGCGATGAGGGTGAGGACCTCCCGTTCCCGAGGGCTGAGACCGAAGGGATCCGTTGGTGGACGGTCCTCGCCGACGAGACGACTCACCGTCGACGGCTCGAAGACGGCCTCCGCCGACGACCACCGCTCCCTGCTGCGCTCCTCGTTGCGAGGCCCCGGCCCCACCGGCACGAGACGTCGGCTCCTCTCGGCCCGATAACTGCCATCCGTCTCGGCAGCCGCCCCGCCGACCCCCGTTGCCTCGTCGCGATCGGTCGCCTGGACGACCCCCTCCCCACCGACGACCGCCGCGATCGGGGTCGACCGGCCACCGCGGTCGAGGCTCGGACCCTCGGGCAGCCGGAGAAGGGCGCGCTCGGCGAGGGCGCGGATGGCCCGCAGGAGCGGCCTCGCTCCGAGCTCGGCAGCCAGCTCGGCAGCCTCGGTGAGGGGTGTTCGGGCCGCCCGCCGGAGCGGTCGGACATCGCTTCGAAGCGGTCGCGCGTCGCCGCCGGGAGCGAGAATCGCCTCGGCCTGCCGCCACCGCGCCCGAGCTGCCTCGTACTGCCGGCCGACCCCCTGCCAAGCCCGGGCGAGGGCGTCCCAGACCGACGGGTCGTCCCGAGCCTCGAGCCGTGCCCGATAGGCCCGAGCCGTCGCCAGCCAGAGATCGGCCTCGCGGCGGGAGCCGA
Source organism: Chloroflexota bacterium (assembly GCA_042408535.1). GTDB lineage: Bacteria > Chloroflexota > Limnocylindria > Limnocylindrales > CSP1-4 > BPIH01. The sequence goes on from JBHORA010000125.1 coordinate 1,594, forward strand.
GGCTCGACGGCACGCGGGATCCTTCGACCATCGCCTCCGCCTCGGTCAGGATCTGCCCGGACCGCTCGCGGGCTGCGGCCAGGCCGGCGAGATCGCGTCGTTGTCGAGCCGCCACCCCGAGCTCGGCTTCGACCTCGAGGGCCGTGGCGGCCATGCGGGCGGCGAGAGCCCAGTCCTCCGTGCCGCGGACCCGCGCCCAGCCCCGCTCGGCCGCCCGGCTGGCGTCGAGGGGATCCTCGCGCCACAAGGCGTAGGAGGCCGCCGCCTGGTAGACGGGGACCGCGTACTGCGAGTCGGCGACGGTCTCCAGCTCGAGGAGGAGCCGCCCGAGGAGGCGTCCGGCGGCTTCGCCTGCGGTCGACTCGACCTCGACGATGGCGAGGTTGATGGCCGCGATGAGGAAGCTCACCCCGGCCGGGCTCCACTCGAGGGCCGTTTCGGACAGGCGGCGCGCCTCGTCCCAGCGGCCGAGGGCGAAGAGCGTGTCGGCGGCGTTGCCCCGGAGGAAGTTCCCGTACGTCGCCTCCATGCCGAGTCCGCGCATCGCTTCGATCCCAGTGAGGGCGACCTCGATCGCGCGTTCGCGCTCGCCGAGGAGGTCGAGGATCGTCGTCTCGTTCGCGTACGTCCGGAAGATGGCGTCGACGTCGCCGGCTTCGGTCGCCAGCCGCCGTGCCTCGGAGAGGAGGGCGAGCCCGGCGTCCGGCCGATCGCCCCAGCCCTCGACGACGCCGAGGGTCGTGAGGGCGTGGATCTCCTCGGCCCGGGCAGCTGGTCCCACGGCCCGGGCGACCTGGATGGCGAGAGCGGCGAGACGGCGAGCCTCCGAGAAGGTCCCGTCGAGCATCTTGTGCTGGGCGAGGCCGGCGAGGGCACGGGCTCGCTCCACCGACGAACCCCCGGGCACGAGCTCCACCGCCCGCCGCATCGCGGCTTCGGCACCCTCGTAGTCGCCGGCCGCCCGGCGGTACCGTCCAAGCCGATCGTGGAGCATGCCGACCCGGCGACGCTCGCCTGGCCCGCCGACCTGCTGGAGGCCTGCCTCTGCGAAGGCCACGGCGCGGAGCGGCTGGCCGGCCGCCAGGGCGGCATCGGCTGCCCGGAAGCGAAGCTCGACGGGGTCCGAGCCTTCCGGCGGGTCGGCGGCTGTGCCGTCCTCCCGCGCGGGCACCGGCTCGGCGGTCTCGAGCTCAATGGCCAGCTCGAGGTGGAGGAGGGCGTCGGCCGGGGCGTCGACGGCCTCGGCCTCGGCCGCGGCGAGGAGAGCAGCGCGCCGGGCCTCGAGGAGACGATGGGCCGCTCGCCAGTGCCCAGCGATCCGAGCCGGTCCGCCGATCCCCGCCACGGCGACGGCGGCTCGGTGCCGGGCTCGGACGTCGGGCAGGAGATCGGCCAGGACGGCCCGCCGGATCCGCTCGTGGCGGAGATCGAGTAACGACGCCTCGCCGAGCGTCCCGTTCCCGTCGAGGTAGACCGCTTCCCGACGCTCGACGAGTTCGCCGGTCTCGAAAGCCTCGGCGAGGGCTGCCCGGAGGTCCTGGACGAGGTCGTCCGGTCTCGTCGGTTCGGCCCGGTTCGGGACCGCGTGCTGACCGGAGGTCGTGCCCCGCCGGCCGTCGGTCCGTGGCTGAGAGGGGGCCCGGCCGGTGCGATAAACCGATCCGGACGCCGGCCGCTCGGACCCTGGCCGCCCGCGGGCCGCCTGCCCGGAGAGGAGCCGCCCGAATGTCGGCCGCTCGGCGAGGATGGCATCGATGGCCGCTAGCTCTGATCGGCTCACGGGATGCCCGGCCGCCGCCACGAGCCGAAGGAGGTGCCGGCAGGGATCACTCCGGCGGGCGAGCCTGGCGACGACGAGCTGCTCGAAGGAGCCAGTGAGCGAGGCTGCCGAGAGCTCGCGACGGGCCAGGAGGAGCTCCTCGGCAACGAGCGGGTTCCCGCCGGATCGCTCGGCGACGAGGAGCAGGACGGAGGCCGTCGGGCGCTCGCCCTCGATGGCCTCGATGAGCTGGGCGAGCTCGGACCGACCGAGAGGAGCGAGGTCGAGGACCGTCGGCGGCAACGGTCCTTCGGCCATCGCCCGGAGAGTTTCGTGGAGCGGGTGCTCGGTCGTGACCGAGCCTGCCTCGAAGGTCGCCACGAGGCCGACCCGGCGGGGTCGGGAGACGCGAGCCAGAAAGGCGAGGGCGCCGAGGGTCGCCCGATCGGCTCGGTGGATGTCCTCGAGCGCCAGCAGGACGGGCTGTCGCTCGCCGAGGCGGACCAGGACGCCGAGGATCGCCTCGAAGACACGGACGTGGCGACGTTCCGGGTCGAGGGAGTGCGCCCGCTCCGGGACGAGACCGAGGGCCCGGAGGCGAGGATCGAGATCGGGTAGGAGGCGCGCGACGACTTCGGCACCCGCGCCGACGACGACCGCGAGCTCGGTATCGCCGAGGCCATACAGGGCGGAACGGAGGGCAACGGCGATGGCTTCGTAGGGGCTCCCTCGCCGGGTCGCCGCAGCGCTCGCCCGGAGGACGAGGGGTGGCTCCGGGAGGCGGCCGATCCGAGCGCCGGCCTCGTCGAGGAACCGAGAAGCTCCGAGGCCGCTCGTTCCGCTGAGGAGGAGGGTGCGGGGTGTCCCTTCGGCGATGGCGTCGATGAGCTCGGCGAGCTGAACGAACTCCCCCTCTCGGCCCACGAACCGCGCGCTCGGGATGGCTGGCGCCATAGGGGGATTGTACGGGCCGGCCGGCCGGCGGCTCGGGTAGGCTGGAGTCGATGCCAGCGTCGAAGCCACCGTCGAACGATCTCCCCCGAACCCTCGCCGCAGCGGGTCTCGATCCCAGTCCGCCCGCCTCCGGGCAACGAACGTCGCCCGAGGCGCTGGCGCGGCGACACCCCGCCAACATTCTGAACGAGCTGAGCGGTGAGGAGTGGCTCTACTTCACGAAGTCGGTCTGGTCGACGGCGTATCCCCAGGAGCTCGGCCACGAGCGTCGGCGGGCCCACGGTGCGAACAAGCCGCCCCGCCTTATGGCTCGCCTCATCGAGTTCTTCACTCGGACCGGCGAGCTCGTCCTCGATCCCTTCGCCGGCGTCGGGGGAACCCTCCTGGGGGCGGCCATTGCTCGGGGCCCGCGGCGGGCGCTCGGCTTCGAGATCGAGCCCCGCTGGGTCCGCATCTTCGAGGCCGTCGTCGCCGAGGCGCTCGTCGAGCAGGACGGCCGAGGAGCGCTCCTGGCCGACCTCGGAGCGGCCGATCCGGGCGGCCCCCGCCGCTTCGATCCGTCGGGGATCGAGCTTCGGATCGGCGACGCCCTCGAGCTCCTGCCGGGTCTTCCCGACGGGTCGATCGACTTCGTGGCGACCGATCCACCCTACAACATCCAGTTCCGGCGGACGATGGCCGGCGGGCCTCTGGCGGCCCGCTTCGCGAATCGCAGGACGGACTACGCGATGATCACCGCCGACCCGGCCGACCTCGCCAACAGTGGCGACTACGAGACGTACCTCGAGCGCATGGGTCGCGTCTTCGGCGAGCTCGCCCGGGTCCTTCGACCGGGTCGGTATGCCGCCGTCATCGTCCGCGACGCGTATCAGGGCGGCCGCTACCTCTTCACCGGCGCCGACCTGGCGGCGCGGGCCGCGGCGGCCGGCCTCGTGCCGAAGGGTGATCTCATCTGGTATCAGGCGGGCACGCGACTCCGGCCCTACGGCTATCCACGGGTCTTCGTCCCGAACATCGCCCACCAGCACATCCTCGTCTTTCGTCGCGAGTCGGGCCGGGGGCGTCGGCGGGGTCGGGCACCAGGGGATCGGTCGTGAGTGGCGAGGGTCGTGTCCCGCAACCTCGGGCGGGTCTCGGCTCGTTCGAGCGGCCTGCGCGAAGGGCGTCGGGGGCCGGACTCCGAGGGTCGTGACGGCGTGGCCGAACAGAACGGGCGCGGCGATCCGCCGGGCGGCCTCGATGACACTCAGGGCGGACAGAACGCGACTGGGTGGCCGGTCGGATCGTCGTCGTGACGGCGTGGCCGAACAGAACGGGCGTGGCGATCCGCCGGGCGGCCTCGATGACACTCAGGGCGGACAGAACGCAGCCGCCGGTGGCTCGAGACCGCGTTTTGTTCGGTGAGGGTGTCACTCGGGCCGCCGGGAGCCTCGCGGACCGCGTTTTGTTCGGTGAGGGTGTCACTCGGGCCGCCGGGAGCCTCGCGGACCGCGTTCTGTTCGGTGAGGGTGTCACTCGGGCCGCCGGGAGCCTCGCGGACCGCGTTTTGTTCGGTGAGGGTGTCATCCCCGACCTGGGGCGATCCCGGGCGACCCCGGGCGACCAGGGGCGACCCGGCGAACCGGCGCCAGCCCGTCGTCAATGGTCGCGGTCGATCTCGCGTGGAGGCCGCCGAGCGAGGATCTCACCGAGAAGGCTCCCGTCGGACGCGGTACTCGTGCTCCCAGCAGGCCCCCCATCGGAACGAGCCGGAAGCGGACCATCCTCGACGATCTCGCCGAGAACCATCCGGTGGAGCCAGCCCCGACGCCCATCTGGACAGAGGACGAACCAGTAGGCTCCCGACCGCTCGAGGAGCTGGACCTCGTCGCCCTGATCGAGGGTGCCGATCTCGCCCGCCCGCACCTCGTCCGGGCCGTCAAGGAGGCGGACGAGCCGGTAGCGGATCCGGCGCCGTTCGCAACCCTCGACCGGGCGGACAGCGCCGCTCGCGAAGGTGAGCGTGATCGTCGGCCGCTCGGTCCGGAGAGGGTCGGTCTTGCGAGCCTCGAGGAGCGACGGGCGCCGCCAGCGCGGGAGGTGACGCTCGCTCTCCGGAACGCTCGGGTCGGGCACGAGGGCGGACGTCGGCGGCATTCCGAAGGGACTCGTCGCCGGCTCCTGGACGTCGGGCGGATCGTCGTCCTCGCGCCGACGGCGGCCGAAGAGGAGGAAGGCCATCGCCATCGCCGTGCCCCCGGCAGTCGTGACGAAGACCGAAGCGACCCAGACCTCATCGGGGATGCGAGGTCCGGCTCCGAGGGCGTCGAGCAGGGCACGACCCGGGGCACCGAGGGTCGCCCCGCTGCCGCCTCCCGGCGCACCCCTCGAGACCCAGCCCGCGGCAGCCGCGGAGGTCGACCCGGGATCGCCGGAGCCTCGACCGCTCGCGGCGTTCGCCGTCGACGGCTCGTTCGTGGCCTCCGAGGTAGGGGCACCGCCGTCGGTCGAGTCGACCTCGGGACGGTTCGAATCGCCCGATGGGGGTCCGCCCGACGGAGACCAGCCCGAGGGCGCGCCACCGGACGTCGACCCGCCTGACGCCGACCCGCCTGACGCCGAGCCTCCGGACGCCGAGCCGCTCGATGGCGGCGTTGCCGACGCTCCGCCCGAGCTGCCATTCGTCCCGGCGCCGAGCGGAGCCGAGCCCTCCGAGGAGCCCGCGCCCGAGGAGCCCGCGCCCGAGGAGCCCGAGCCCGAGGAGCCCGAGCCCGAGGAGCCCGAGCCCGAGGAGCCGCCAGGAGCCGGACTCGGGCCGAGCGGCGCCGAACCACCCGAGGAGCCACCCGGCGAGCTGGAGCCGCCATCGCTCGAGCCGCCCGTCGAGCCAGACGGGCCGGACGCGCCCAATCCACCGTGGGGGGCAGTCGGTGTCGGGGTCGGCACGGCGGTGGGAGTGGGGGCCTTCGTCGGTGTCGGCGTGGGTGTCGGCGTCGGCACCGGGGTCGGCACGGCGGTGGAAGTCGGGCTTGGAACCACGACCGTCAGCGTCCCCGCCTCGAGACGATCGTAGAAGCGCCGCGAGTCGAAGGAGACGAAGACGACGCTGTACGTCCCGGGCGTCGGGGCCGGAACGCTCGCCTCGAAACGGACCCCCGTCTTCCAATCCGATGGCTCGCTCGGACGACCGACCGGAGCGAGCTCATAGACCCTGTCCCCGACGGCCACCCGGACCCAGTCGGCCGGCGATCCCTCCCGGTTGCGGTAGGTGACGGCGAAGGAGACCGGACTCCCGGGAGCGACGAGTCGGGGCTCGACGAGCGGATCGCGGAGCCGTGTTGGCCCGGAGCCTGCGACAGCCGGTTGAGCGAAGACGACAACGAGGAGGGCGACCCCCGTCGCGAGAGGTGCCCACCGGACGCGACCGAGGATGGCGGGGCGGCGCTCGGTGCCTCGGATCGACACTCGTCGAAGCCTCCATGGCGGGCCCGCGGTGGTTCCGTCGGGGACATTGCCGCGACACTACGAGCCCGGTCCCAGGATCCCGCCCCAGCCGGCGGGCGGCAATGGTACGGGGGTCAGGCGGGCTTGACCCGATCGGGCCGTCGGCCGTCCGTCGAACTCGTGAGGCCGGCGCAGCAGACGAGGGCCGACGTTCGATCGCCGCTCCACGGAGACGGCCCGATCGATGCCAGCCCAGCCAGCCGCGACCGATCCGCGCGGGCGCTCGTCTCGGGAAAACGCCCTCATCGGCCGCCTTTGGCCCGACGCCGCCCACCCTCTGTCGCCGAGCCCTCCGTCGACCCCTCCCGGCCCCTCGGTCGAATGCATGAGCCTTCGTAGGCCGAAGTGGCCATGGTCAGGCCGGGCGCCGGCCGGCACGATGAGGACATGCAGCGGCTTTCGGCCGGCCCTCCCCCGCCCTCCTCGGGCGCTCAGCTCCGCTCCATCGTTGGGCTGCTCGTGTCCCTCGGTCTTGTCGGTGGGGGCCTGGCCACAGGCTGGTGGCTCGCCACGACACCCTTCCTCGCCACCCTCGTCTCGGTTCGGCCAACGCCGGCCCAGACCGTCCTGGGTGCCGCCGGCTGGGCAGCTGGCTTGAGCGTCCCGGTTCTTCTCACCGGAGTCGGGGTCCTTGGACTCGTCCGCGCCGTCGGGCAGATCCGGCGGCCCGAACCCCGCTCGCCGTTCGCCTCGCTCGTCGCAAGCCTCCCCGATGATCACGCTCTCCTCGAAGGCGTCCGCCTGCCCGACGGGCGTCGCATCGAGGCGATCGTGGTCGGTCCCTTCGGGGCCGCCATCCTCGAGCCCTTGCCGCCTCGGGGCGCGGCTCGACGGCACGGCGACTTCTGGGAACTCCGCATCGGGCCCCGAGCCTACGTGCCCATCGAGAACCCGCTCGGTCGGGCGGCCCGGAATGCCGAGCGCTTCCGGCGCTGGCTGTCCCAGGAGGATCGGGACCACGTCGTCCGAATCTACGCCGCCGTCGTGGGCGAGGAGCCCGGCCTCGAGCGAACAGCCACCTGCGCCGTCGTCGAGCCGAGCCAGCTCGCCTCCTGGTTCGCCGCCCTGCCCGTCCAGCGGGGCTTCACGCCCTGGCGACGGCAGCGACTCGTCGCGAGGCTCGCCGAGCTCCTGGGCTGACGGGATCGGCTTCAGGCAGCCGTTCGTCGGCGACGACGACGTCGGCCATCGCTCGTTGAGAGGGGAGCGTGCAGCGAACGGATCGGTGGACCGCGAAGCGGGCCAGGGGCGACGATCGGCGGGGCCGATCGGCAACGAAGGAACGGCGACGGACGGGTGGTGGGGGAGGGTGGATTCGAACCACCGACCCGGCGTGTATAAGACGCCTGCTCTCTCCGCTGAGCTACTCCCCCACGTCCGTGCCCGCCCCGATCGTGTGCCGGCGCGCCCAATCGTACGCCGCCGGCGCTCCCGGCCGGGCTCCGGCAGTCTCAGTCGCGCTCGGGCCGACCACCCTCCGACTCGGAGACTCGGAGGAGTCTGGCGGCGAGGGCGCGGAGGCGAAACGGTCGAGGTTGGAGTCCTGGAGCAGGTCGCCACTCCGCGGCGCGCTCGCCCCCCTGGGCCGAGCCGGATCCTGAGGCGCCGGAAGCGCGGCCCTCGCTCGGCGATCGACCCAGCGCAGCCTCCTTCAGCGCTCGCTCCTCGGGAGTCATGAAGGCCTCGAGGGGGAGATCGTCGGGATCGAAGGGCCGCGGTGTCTGGGCCACGGGCCGCGGCGGGCGCGCGTAGGCCGGGGCGCCGTAGAGCTTCGGCAGCGCGACGTGGTGCTGTTCTTCGCTCGACACGCCGGAGTCTCGAGTCCTGCCTTGCCGCGACCGGTCCGCCCGGTCGTCACGCCCTGATCATAGCCAGGTCAGCTCGTCGCGACATGGTACGAAGGGGCCAGATGCGGCCTCCCGTTGCGGCCGGACACCGCCCGATCTCGGCATCCCCTGGCTGGCTCGGCCAGGAAGTCGGTCAGGAAGTCGGCCGGGGAGACGGACCCGGCCCGAGGGACGAGCGGTGGAGCGAACCGCGGGCCGCAACCAGAACCGCGGCAGCGCAACCAGAACCGCGGGAGCGCAACCAAAACCACGGGAGCGCAACCAAAACCGCGGGAGCGCAACCAGAACCGCCCTTCAGACGAAGAGAGGCTTCACGATCTGGGTGACGAGGACGAGGACGAGGTAGGCGATCGGCAGCGCCGCGAACAGCCCGAGAAGGGCGCTCCAACCCGTCCGCCGGATTCGGGTCGCCGGCCCTGCCCCTGTCGGCAGCGGGACGAGGAGGTAGGTGGCGATGCTTCCGCCGAGGGCGGTCCCGACGACGAGGAGAGCGGCGGCGAGGAGACGAAGGTCACCGCCCGGCAGCCGGGCGCCTTTCGTGAGCGCGACGTCGTAGGAGAGATAGCCAAGGCCGAGGAGCAGAGCGACGGCGAAACTCGAGGCGATGGCCCGGGCCACGGGTCTGGGGGGATTCCGGAACTGGCGCCAGCGGACCTCGAGGAAGGACCGTTGGCGAACCTGGGTCCCCGACTGGCGCCCGCCGGAAGTCGCGCCCACGCTACCGACCCGGGCGGCGCCGCCCAGCCGCTTCTCGGCGCCGCCCAGCCGCGGCTCGGCGCCCCCGGCCGCCCCGATCCCGCGCCCATTCGCCGCCACCGGAGGCGCGCTCCCACCGGCGGGAGCCGTCCCTCGATCGGGTCCGGTCACGGTCGGGCGGGCTCCAACTCGACGGGACGCGGCACGCCTGAGCGAAGCCAGGTCACGGCTCGACGATCGGGAGGACCGGTCGCGGCGGGATCGTCGCCGGGGTGTGGGCGGCAATGAGGGCGACCGTTTCCGCCACCCGATCGAGCTCGACCTCACGGTTGTAGAAGCCGACCGACAGTCGAACCGCGTCGAGGGGCGGGATCGTCCGGCCGATGACGAAGATCCGCCGGGCGAGCTCTTCCAGGACCGCCTCGGCCGACCAGCCGGCGACCCGGAACGTGACGAGGGTCGCCATCCGGTCCCGCGGCGTCACGATGGACACCCCCTCAATCGCTGCCAGTCGTTCCGCGAGCCCCCGAGCCAGGATCGGCCCCCGGCGATGGACGAAGTCCCAGCCGACCATCATCGCCAACCAGCCGACGCTCCGGGCGAGCCCGACGATGGCCGGTCCGTACCAGCCGACGGCGTCGAGACGGCGTGCGTCGGCTCGGAAGACGGCCCCACCCTGGATGTCCGGGTCCTCGAAACTCGGCCAGCCGCCGCCGATCGGCCGGGCGGCTGGGAGGAACGCCGGCGAGACCCAGAGCCCAGCGACCCCCTCTGGCCCGAGAAGCCACTTGTGCCCGGCGAAGGCGTAGAAGTCGGCCCCGACCTCGGCCACCGAGACCGGAATCGCCCCGACGGCCTGGGCCCCGTCGACGACGCTCCTGACGCCGCGCTCCCTGGCGACCGCGGCCAGCTCGCGGACGGGCAGCACCGCTCCCGTCGCCCACGAAACGTGGGAGACGACGAGGCAGCGGGTCCGCTCGTCGATCGCCTCGGCGACGGCGGCCACGGCGCGCTCCGGATCGCCGCCATCACCGACATCGGCGAAGGCGAGCTCGACCCCGAGGCGGTCGCGGAGGGCATAGAGGGCGGCGAGACCGCCGATGTGCTCGACGGTCGTCGTCACTGCCCGGTCGCCGGGCCGCCAGTCGATGGTCCAAACCGCGGTCGTGACCGCCTCCGAGGTCGAATGCCGGACGGCGATCTCGTCGAGTCCCGCCCCGACGACCGAAGCGAGGGTCGCCCGGGCTTCCTCGAGCTGCTGCTCGAGGCGCTCGAAGTACGCCTCGTGGGCGCGGCCCGTTCGGAGCTCCCAGCCGGCGGCGTCAGCCATGGCAGCCGCCGCTTCGGCGGGGAGAGGTCCGGCCGTGCCGGCGTTGAGGTAGATGCCCGCTTCCACGGCCGGCAGGGCCGCACGGACCGCCGACAGCTTGTCGTGGTCCGAAACGAAGGGGGAGGCCACGGCCACGTATCATACCCGGGCCCGATGAACGGCCTCGCTCGCCCCGAGCTCGTCGCCACGACGGAGTGGCTCGCCGATAACCTCGACCGGCCCGAGATCCGGATCGCCGACGTGCGCTGGCGGCCCGATGGGACCGGGCGTGCCTTCTTCGAACGCGGCCACATCCCCGGAGCGGTTTACCTCGACTGGGCGACGGATCTCTGCGACAACGTCGAACAATCGAATCTCTTCTTGCTGGCCGGACCGGAGCAGATTGCCGCGGCCCTCGGGCGGGCCGGCATCGGCGACGGGACGACCCTCGTCGTCTACGATGACGTCCAGGGGATTTACGCTGCGCGGGTCTGGTGGAGCCTCCGCTGCTACGGGCTCGAGTCGTGCCGCATCCTCGACGGAGGCCTACCGGCCTGGCTGGCCGACGAGCGCCCGCTCTCGAACGCCGACGTGGACCCGAGCCCGGCGACCTTCACGCCCCGAGCCCAGCCCCGGATCCGACTGACGACGGCGGAGGTTCGAGGTCTGCTCGGCAGCCTCGACGTGCTCTTCGTCGATGCCCGGGCCCCGGACGAGTATCTCGGCCGAGGCGGGAACACCCGCCGCCTCGGCCACATCCCGGGGGCCGTGAATCTGCCCGCCGGCCGCCTCGTCGAGCCCGGCAGTCAGCGCCTGCCGTCGCCCGAGACCCTCCGGAGTCTCGTCCGGGCGGCGGGGATCGTTCGGGGCCGGCGGATCGTCTGCTACGACGGCTCAGGGCTCGCTGCCACGAAGGTCGCCTTCGTCCTGAACGCCCTCGGCTTCGACGACGTCGCCGTCTACGACGGCGGTTGGGCCGAGTGGGGCGACCGGCTCGACCTGCCGGTGGAGCGCTGAGGGGCCGGTCGAGGACTGCAGGGGCCGGGGGTGCCCAGGAGCACCTCGAGGACTGGCTCCAGCGCTGCGGGCGCCACAAGCCCACCGGGGAGCCAGCCCGCCTACCCACGGACACCGTTCGCGCCAGGCGTCCCCGCCCGGGCGGGCGCCGGCCGGACCTCAGCCTTCCTTCGGCCTCCGATCGACGCCCTCCCAGGGGTCGACCTCGCGGTGCGGCGCCAGGATCTGGGCCCGACTGTGGTTCACGGCGACCATGATGGCGCTCGTCCGCGCCTCGCCGACCGTGTCGGACCAGTAGAGCGCCTCGGTCACCGGGATGAAGCGCCCGACGAGCTGGTCGAGGGCGTCACGGAGGTCGCGCTCCGGCAGCAAGTGGATCCGGCCAACGACCTTGAAGGGCGGCACGGTCACGAGGGCCCGCTCGGAGACCTTCGGTGTTCTGAGCTCCGGCTTCGGCTCGACCGGGACGTCGGCCACAGCAAAGAGCACGGCGCCGAGGTTCACCTGGGCGTACTCGGCCCGGATCGCCTGAGCGCGCGAGCCGAACTCCTCGAAGACGACGTCGGACAGGACGAGGAAGGTGTGTTCGGCTTCGTTGAGGATGTCGGTCACCCGCCGAAAGCGCGTCAGGACGGTGCCCTTGACGATATAGGCATCGGTGTAGAGGGTGAGGGCGACGGGCTGGCCGAGGGCGAGGGAGTCGAGCATGGTGCCGCCAGCATAACCGGCCGCGCTCGGCACCGAGCGGCGGTCATGCAGATCGCCCCGCCCGGACTTCCTCGGTGACGAGATGGTCGGCCGTCGGTTGGAGTTCCCGGAAGAGCCGCTCGACGGTGGCCAGGGTGTCGATGTCGGCCGGGGTCTTGTCGGTTCGGAGACGGACGATCCGCGGGAACCGGAGGGCGAAGCCAGACCGGTGACGCGCCGAGCGCATGATGACGTCGAAGGCGACCTCGACGACGATTTGGGGCTCGACGACCCGGTACCGGCCGTGGCGACTGATCGTGTGCGCCTCGAACCAGCGGGTGAGTTCGGCGATCTCGGCGTCGGTGAGGCCGCTGTAGGCCTTGCCGATGGTCACGAGCTCACCGGTTCGCTCGTTCCGGACGGCGAAGGTGTAGTCGGAAAGGACGCCATGGCGTTTGCCGTGGCCGAGCTCGACCCCGACGACGACGCAGTCGAGGGTGGCCAGGGCGCGCTTCATTTTCAACCAGCCGAAGCCCCGCCGCCCGGGCGTGTAGCGACTTCGGGGATCCTTCGCCAGGAGCCCTTCGTTCCCGCGGTCCCGGGCCGCCCGGAAGGCCGCCTCGATCTCCTCGACGCTCCGGGCGACGATGCGAAGGGACCGCCGGAAGCGACCGCCGACCTCAGGAGATGGGAGATCGAGGTCGTCGAGGCGGCGCCGGCGTTCGGCGAGGGGCAGCCGGAGGAGGGGTTCGGCCGGGCCGTCTCGCGGGCCAAGGGCGAGGAGGTCGAAGGCGACGAAGACGACCGGGACCCGCTCGACGAGATCGGGCGGAGGGGCCTTTCGGCCGAGGCGGTTCTGGAGGGCGAGGAAGGGGAGGACGCGCCCGTCCCGTTCGGCGAGGAGCTCCCCGTCGAGGATCCCCGACCAGTCGAGGGCGGCGGCTGCCGCCGCGACCTCGGGGAACTGGTCGGTGATGGCGTGGAGATCTCGGGAAAAGAGGACGACCCGCTCACCGCGGCGGTGGAGCTGGGCGCGGATCCCGTCGTACTTGTCCTCGAGCCAGACTTCGGGACCGAGCCGGCCGAGAATCTCGCCCGGATCCTCCGCCGGCGAGGCGAGCATGAAACGGATCGGATGGAAGAGGGCGAGCTCGGCCGCCGCGAGCCGGTCGTCTCTGGCCAGGAGGGCGGTTCGCCCGAGGTCGCCCGTCAGCATCGACGCCCACTTCACGTCCTCGACCGGCTGCTCGAAGGCCGCTGCGATGGCCGCCTCGACGAGGCCGTCGCGGAGTCCGATCCGCAGTTCGCCGGTCAGGACCTTGACGACATAGGTCGCCGTCAGGGGATCGCAGCGGGCGAGGAGGTCGCGGAGGCGCTCGGTCTTCGCCGCCGAGCCGGGTGTGGCCTCGATCTCGACGAAAGCAGCGGCGACCTCGCTGAGGCGGGGGCTCGCGGCGGGGTCGGGCCGGTGGCCGGCCTCGGCGAGGACGTCGCCGACGGCCCGGCCGAGGTCGGAGTGGCGGTCGTAGGCTCGGGCGAGAGCGGTGGCGTCGCCGTCGACGAGGGCCAGCGTCGCGGCGGCGATGGCCGACCAGCCGACGCCGAGGGCTCGGCCGTCGGCTTCGGGGAAGGGGCGACCGGAGAAGAAGACGGTCGCGATGGGCAGCTCGGTCGGGCTGAGGGTTCGGAGGTAGGTGGCGATCCGGGCCACCTTCTCCGAGGTTCGGCTCGTGGCGGCGACCTGTTCGGCGACCTCGCTCCAGCGATGCATCCTTGCTCCGAGCGGCCCTCTCGGGCGCCCTTTGTGGCGAGTGGCTCTTCGGCGCCCTGCACGGGGAGCTCCGTTCGCGGTTCGAACGCTGCCGAGAGCCGCCGGGAACCGAGCGAACCCTCGACGGGGCCTGACCGCCCTCCCCTCGGGGATGGTATACGCTCCCGTCGATGGTGGCCCGGGTCTGGTTCCCCCACGAGCTCGTCGGCGAACGGGTCGTCCTCCGCCGCCATACGCCGGCCAACCTGCCTGCCTTCCGGCGCTGGTACGCGGATCCCGAGGTCGCCCACCTGACCCGCTACCAGGGCGAACCGATGCGACCCGACGAGGTCGATCGGTTTTTCGCCGTTCGGGTCCTCGGCCCCGACTCGCTGGCGATGGCGATCCATCTTCGGGCGAGCGACCGGCTCATCGGGACCTGCGCCCTCTCCGGCCTCGACCCCGACAATGGCTCGGCCCTCTTCCACATCACGATCGGCGAAAAGGATTGCTGGGGCAAGGGCTACGGCTCCGAGGCGACCCGCCTCATGCTCGGCCACGCCTTCGAGACCCTCGGGCTCCACCGGATCGGGCTCTCGGTCTTCGCGTTCAACGAGCGGGCGATCCGCGCTTACCGGAAGATCGGCTTCGTCGTCGAGGGGCGGGCGCGGGAGGCGATCTGGCGCGAGGGGCGCTGGTGGGACGAGATCATGATGGGCATGCTCGACCGCGAATGGCGGGCCATCCGGTCCCGAAGGACGATTTCGGCCGATCGGGAGCTGGCGGCCGCGAGTCGCTCCCCGGGCGAGCCAGACGGACTCGAGGCATCGGCGTCGGGTCTGGCTGCGAGGCCGCAGGCAGGGAGCAGCTGATGGCGGCGTCGGTGGACGAGGAACCCCGCGGAGCGTCCGCCTCGGGCCAAGCGTCCGCCCCGGACCAAGCGTCCGCCCCGGACCAAGCGTCCGCCTCGGACCAGGCGTCCGCCTCGGACCAGGCGTCCACCCCGGGCCAAGCGTCCGCCTCGGGCCAAGCGTCCGCCCCGGGCCAAGCGTCCGCCTCGGACCAGGCGTCCGCCCTGCGCGACGAGGTTCGCGCTTTGCTGGAGGCGAAGGGTCACGCCGTCGACAATGCCCGACAGGCCCTCGGGATCCTCGAAGCTGCCCTCGGTCGGAGCGAACTGCCCCGAACACTGCTCCTCGACCGGATGCTGGCCGATCTCCGGGTTGCCCTGGCGACCGACGAGCGCGATCGAGTGGGGGGCAAGAGCGCGGAGGCGGCCCGCCTCATCCTTCGAGCGATCGTTCGGGAGCTCGATCGCCTCTCGTCCCCGGTCAACAGCGGAGTCGGCCGTCCACGGAGCTGAGCCGCTCGGCAGGCTGAGCCGCTCGGCAGGCTGAACCGCACCGCCGGACCGACGTGTCCGGCAAGGGTGAGCCGCCCGGTAGCTAAGCCGCGGCGGGCTGAGCCGCCGACCCCGTTGAGCCGCGCCCGGCGCCCAGCCGCGCCGGGCTGAGCCGCCGACCCGCCGAGCCGCGCCCGGCGCCCAGCCGCCGACCCCGTTGAGCCGCTCGGCGTCGCCGGACATAGACTCGGGAACGGTCGCGATGAACTTGTCCGCCTCGGCAACGGTTCAGACGAGTCGCGATCGAGGGCGGCTCTCGGCGTTCGGCCGGGATCCTCGCCGCCCCGGCCGCGCCGCTCGGGACCCGGTCCCTGCCTCTTCGCGACAAATGCCGATCGCCCACCCCCAGCTTCCTCGAGGTGCAGCGTGACGAATGACGTAAAGCTCGGCATCCTCCTCTGGAGCCAGGCCGCGACGTGGCCCGAGATGCTCGAGGCCGCCCGACGGGTCGACCGTCTTGGCTACGACAGCCTCTGGACATGGGACCACCTCTACGCCATCTTCGGCGACCCGTACCAGCCGATCTTCGAGGGCTACGCCACGATCGCCGCCTGGGCGATGGCGACCGAGCGGACACGCCTCGGGCTTCTTGTCGGGGCGAACACGTTCCGAAACCCGGGCCTCGTCGCCAAGACGATCACGACCATCGACCACGCGAGCGGTGGCCGAGCGATCATGGGCCTCGGTGGAGCCTGGTTCGGCCTCGAACACCAGGCCCACGGGATCGACTTCGGCCGAGGGTTCGGGGAGCGGCTCGACTGGCTCGACGAGGCCGTCTGGGCGATCCGGAACCTGCTCGACGGCCAGGAGGTGAGCTCGTCGCCCGGCAGCCACTACGCCTTCGATCGGCTCGTCCTCCGACCGCTTCCGGTTCAGGAGCACCTGCCGATCATGATCGGCGGCACGGGTGAGCGAAAGACGCTCCGGACGGTCGCCAAGTACGCCGACCAGTGGAATGCGATGGGGACGGTCGAGACGCTTCGCCGCAAGGTAGCGGTCCTCCGCGATCACTGCGCCGCCGTCGGTCGTGACGTCGCCGAGATCGAGTTCACCCTCGGGGTGAAGCTGACGATCCGCGATAGCGAGCGGGAAGCGGCTCGGGTCTGGGAGGCGGCGATGGCCCACAACCGGACGCCTCTGGCGGACGTCGCCGACGACGTCACCTTCCTGAACGGGACGCCGGAGCAGGTCGCCGAGCGGCTGGCCCCCTACCTTGAGCTCGGCTTCCGGACGATCATCTCCGAGCAGCCGGCGCCCTACGACGTCGAGACCCTCGAGCGCTTTGTTGGCGAAGTCAAGCCGCTTCTCGAGCGGGGCTAGGGCGCCGTCGGGCGGGCTCGCCTGGGACGTTCGCGCCGGCCTCGGGCGGCGCGCCCGTGCCAGAGCTTCGGCGGCGCGCCCGTGCCAGAGCTTCGGCGGCGCGCCCGTGCCGGACCTTGGTCATGTGTTCACCGGGTGCACGTTATCTGGCCTCGGCCGGGGCGCTCACGGTGGTCGAGAGCGGCCATGATGCCCCGCCAAGCGTGATCCGAAGGCGGCTCGGGGGTCGGACGGGGCGATTCACGCCCCATATCGCCACCTTTGGCGGCCATACGCACCGGTCACGGTCGTTTGTCCAGGACGGGCCCTCGGGAGAGGGAACCGGGGCCGTCGCCATGGGAATGGCTCGGGGAGACCGAGGGTGGCGAACGCTCCGCCCGGTCCGGACCTGGCCTTCCGCCGTGGCGCGGGCTGGCTAACGCTCACCACATGTGAACATGACAATGCCGCAGGCACCAGGACCGTGCCGATCGGAGGGGGTGAAGCGGACCACCTTGGGCGCCACGAGGACCGTGCCGATCGGAGGGGGTGAAGCGGACCACCTTGGGCGCCACGAGGACCGAGCCGATCGGAGCCCACGAAGCTGATCGCGTTCGGCGGCCACGTGGACCGAGCCGATCGGAGCCCACGAAGCTGATCGCGTTCGGCGGCCACGAGGACCGAGCCGATCGGAGCCCACGAAGCTGATCGCGTTCGGCGGCCACGAGGACCGAGCCGATCCGAGGCCGTGAACAGCGGCCATGACCCCGCTGACAGGCATCCCCAGCGAGGAGCGTGTACGGTTGCACCGTCCAACGTGAACCGCCGGAGACCCGGCGGGACAACCGGTCGAGGAGCAGTGCCCGATGGAGGGGAGCCGAGGCCACGCGGCGGCGACCGTCGAGTTCCTCCACGTCACGAAGCACTACGACCCTGCCGCCCTCCGAGCCGGGGCGCCGGGGGCCGTAAACGACCTCTCGTTCCGAGTTCCAGCCGGGCGGATCTGCGTCCTCGTCGGCCCCTCGGGCTGCGGCAAGACGACGACCCTCAAGCTCGTCAACCGTCTCGTCGAGCCGACGAGCGGCCAGATCCTCCTCGACGGCACGGATATCACGACCCGCGAGCCGACGGAGCTCCGGCGCGGGATCGGCTACGTCATCCAGCAGGTCGGCCTCTTCCCGCACGAGACCGTCGAAGAGAACGTCGCCACCGTGCCTCGCCTCCTCGGCTGGCCCCCGGCCCGCCGCCGCGAACGCGCCGCCCAGCTCCTCGAGCTCGTCGGCCTTCCGCCAGCCCGCTACGCCGGCCGCTACCCCGCCGAGCTCTCGGGCGGCGAACGGCAGCGGGTCGGCGTGGCACGAGCCCTCGCCGCCGACCCGCCGATCCTCCTCATGGACGAACCCTTCGGGGCCGTCGACCCCATCGTCCGGGAGCGGCTCCAGAACGAGCTCCTCCGGATCCAGGAGCGCCTGGCGAAGACGATCCTCTTCGTCACCCACGACATCGACGAAGCGATGAAGATGGGCGACCTCGTCGCGGTCATGGAGAAGGGCGGCCGCCTCGCCCAGTTCGGCACCCCCGCCGAGATCCTCGCCGCGCCGGCATCGGAGTTCGTCGCCCGGTTCGTCGGGGCGGATCGCGGGCTGAAGCGACTCGCCCTCGTCCGGGTCGGCGAGCTCGACCTCCGCCGGCCGATCGCGGCTCGGGTCGGGGAACCGGCAGCGCCGGCACGAGCGCGGATCCTCGCCGATCCCTTCCCCTATCTCCTCCTCGTCGACGCCGAGGGCCTCCCCCTCGGCTGGCTCGACCAGGACGAGATCCCCGAGACCGGCGCCCTCGACGCCGGGCTGGCGCAAGCCGCGGTGCCCCTCCTCGATCGCCGGACGACCCTGAAAGACGCGCTCTCGATGCTCCTCGATGCCGACGTCCAGGCCGGGATCGTCGTCGACGAGCGGGATCGAGCCGTGGGCCTGCTGACCATCGACGACGTCGTCGCCTGGCTCCGGGCGACGAGCGGAGGCGAGGCGAGCGGCCTGCCGAGCAGCGATCGGGGCGACCTGCCGAGCCGCGATCGGGGCGACCTGCCGAGCAGCGATCGGGGCGACCTGCCGAGCGGCGATCGGGTCGATCGAACCGTCACCAGCGAACGGTGAGCCATGCGCGAAGGCCAGCCCCTCGTCGACGTCGCCTGGATCGCCGCCCACCTCAACGAGATCGCCCGTCGGGCCCTCGAACACCTCTGGATCGCGGCCATCGCCGTCGCCGTCGGCTTCGTCGTCGCCTTCGCCCTCGCCCTCGTCAGCCTCCGACGCCGCCGCCTCTACGGACCGATCATCGGCGCCGCCGGCGTCCTCTACACGATCCCCTCGATCGCCCTCTTCGCCGCCCTCGTCGGCGTCACCGGCATCTCCCTCCTGACCGCCGAGATCGCCCTCGTCATCTACACCCTCCAGATCCTCGTCCGGAACATCGTCGCCGGCTTCGACGCCGTGCCGGCCGACGTCCTCGAGGCCGCCGACGCCCTCGGCTACGGTCGCCTCGAACGGCTCCTCCGGGTCGAGCTCCCCCTCGCCGTCCCCCTCATCGTCGCCGGCCTGCGGTTGGCGAGCGTCTCGACCATCGGCCTCGTCACCATCGCCGCCCAGCTCGGCGAAGCCTTCGGCGGTCTGGGCGTCCTCATCACCCAGGGCCTCCAGACCTTCTTCGCAACGAAGGTCTACGTCGGTGCCCTCCTCTCCGTCGCCCTGGCCGTCGCTGCCGACGTCGCCTTCGTCCTCCTCCAGCGACGTCTCACCCCCTGGAGCCGGACGCGCGTGCCGGAGCTGGGCCGGACGCGGACGGCGGAGCTGACCCGGTAGCCGGAGCGAGACCGATGGTCGACGGCGTTCTCTGGCTCCTCGACCCGAGCCACTGGCAGGGTGCGGACGGCATCCCCGTTCGGATCGCCGAGCACCTGGCGATCTCGATCCCCTCCGTCCTCGCCGCCGCCGCCCTCGCCCTCCCCATCGGCCTCCTCATCGGCCACAGCGGCCGCGGCGCCACCCTCGCCGTGAACCTGGCGAACATCGGCCGGGCCGTCCCGTCGTACGCCGTCATGGTCATCGTCCTGCCGATCTCGATCCGCTGGAACCCGGATCTCGGACTCGACGTCGTCCCGACGGTCACGGCGATGGTCCTCCTCGCCATCCCGCCGATCCTCGTCAACGCCTACGCTGGCGTGCGGGCCGTCGACCCCGAGGTCGTCGAGGCGGCCCGGGCGATGGGGATGCGGGAGCGGGACATCGTCGCGCGGGTCGAGCTTCCCCTCGCCCTGCCCGTCATCGTCGGTGGCCTCCGGACGGCCACCGTCCAGGTCATCGCCACGGCGACCCTGGGGGCGATCGTCGCCTACGGCGGCTTGGGGCGCTACCTCATCGACGGCATCGCCCGCAACGAGGACGGGCGCCTCTTCGCCGGCGTTCTCCTCGTCGCCGGCCTCGCCATCGGTGCCGAGGCGGGCCTCGCCCTCCTCCAGCGGCTCGTCACCCCGGCCGGCGTCCGGCGAGCGACTGGCTGGCTCGCTGGGGGTCGGGGAAGCCTGTGAGCGCCGTCACGGTCGATCCGGCGAACGCTGCTATGGTAGGCGGCTGAACGACGGGCACCCAGCCCGCGCGAGAAGGGGAGGACAAACCCATGCGGACATCCCGCACGCTCGCCCTCGGGGCGGCGCTGCTCGTGGCCATCGCCGCGTGCACGCCGGGTGGGGGCAGCAAGCCGACGATCCGGATCGGTTCGGACGGCTTCTACGAGTCGGCCCTCATGGCCGAGATCTACGCCCAAGTCCTCGAAGCGAACGGCTACCCGGTCGAGCGGAAGCTGAAGCTCGGCTCTCGGAAGGTCCGCCAGCCCGCCCTCGAGGCCGGCGAAATTGACCTGGCCCCGGAGTACCTCGGCTCGGGTCTCGGCTTCTACGACGCCTCGAAGATCTCGAGCGATCCGGCCGCCAACAAGCAAGCCCTGCAGGAGATCCTGAACGGAAAGGGCGGCGGGATCACCGTCCTCGGCTTCACGCCCGGCGAGGACACGAACGCCTTCGTCGTGCGCTCCGACACGGCGGCCAAGTACGGCCTGGCGAAGATGAGCGATCTCGCCACCATCCAGGACGAGCTCCGGTGGGGCCTCCCGCCCGAGTGCGAGACGAACCCCCTCTGCCGGGGCGCCCTCGAGACCGCCTACGGCATCCGCTGGCCGCCGAAGCAGCTCGAGCTCCTCGCCGCCTGCGACGCCCCCATCGCCGAGGCCCTGAACAGCGGCGCCGTCGACGTGGCCGAGCTCTGCTCGACCCAGCCGGCGATCGCCCAGTTCGGCTTCGTCGTCCTCGACGACGACAAGCAGACGCAGCCGGCCGAGAACATCGCCCCCCTGGTCCGGAACGACTACCTGTCGAAGCTCTCCGACCGGGCCGCCTTCGAGAAGCTCCTCGACGACGTCTCGGCGAAGATCACGACCGAGGTCCTCACCGAGCTCGGGGTGAAGGTCGCCGTCGAGCAGCAGAGCGAGGCGGCCGTGGCGAAGGAGTGGCTGACGGCGAACGGCTTCCTGAAGTAGGAGGCGGACCGAACCGACATCGACACCTCGCGAGAACCGACGCCCGTCCGGGCCGACCGAAGGCCGGGCGGGCGTCAGCGCCGCTCGCCGCTCAGCTGCGGGCCAGACCGAGATCCCGACGGAGCTCGGCGGCCGCCGTCCAGGCGGCCGGAACGGCGGTGTAGAGCCGCTTCGCCTCGAGCCGGATCCAGGTCGCCGATTCGGCGTCGCCGAACTGCTCGGTGACCTCCGGCACCCGCCGCTCGAGGGCGTCCTGAAGGAAGGCCGCGTAGAGGACGAGCGGGTCGGTTCGGCCGATCCGCTCCTCGGCTCCAGGTTCGAAGTCGATGGGGACCATGAGCCGGCCGAAGAAGGCCCCGACGGCGGCCGTCAGCCGGTCGAGCCCCTGGCTGTGGCCGGCCCAGCGGAGGATCGGGGCCGGGGAGTTGAAGCCGACGAGGCGCGTCGACCGATCGACGTCGGCGACCCGGACGAGGCCACCGAAGCTGATCCACTGGTTCATCTCGCCGAGCCGGTCGACGATCCGGATCCGACCCCAGGCGAAGCGACCTCTTCGGGCCGGAGCGGCGTCGTCCGGTCGATCTGGACGACGCGGCCACGCCCCTCGACGAGGGCCCAGTGGAAGACGACCTCGGGATCGAAGTGACGGAGGGTCGGCCGATCCCGGAGGGCGACGAGGAGGTTCGCCCCGCCGGGCGCCGCCGGGCGGTCGCTGTTGATGAGGGTGAAGCCGAGGTTCGCCAGGAGCTCGGCGGCCGCTGCCGCCCAGCGGTCGCTCCGAGCCAGGTCGGGGTGGGCTCCGCTCGCCATGGCCGGTCGATCCTAGGCCGAGCTCGTCAGGCCATCCGGTGTCGGTCGGGCCGATCGGCCGGGGTCAGTCGGGCCGATCTGTCGGTCCGGACGGCCCACCGCCGGGTACCCTCGCCGATCGGTCGCCGCCTACCGCGAGCTCGACAGCGGCCGCTCGTCGGACGTCAGCTCCGCTCGAGGGCGAGCCCTCGCACCGCCCGTCCGCACGCCGAGGGCCAGCGCGATCGCCCCGCCCGAGGAGGTGACGGCGATGATCCCGGCGTGGACGAGGACGCCGAGGGCGAGGGCTTGCTCCGCGGGAACGCCGACCGCACCACCGGCCGTCATCGCCGCCAGCTCGAAGGTCCCGAAATACGCCGGCCCCGAGGGAACCGCCGTGGCGAGAGCGACGGTCGCTGCCACGAACCCGGCCTGGCTCAGCGAGAGGGCCGAGCCGACCGCCGCCCCGGCCGCGGTGAAGGCGAGGACGGACGCCGTCCAGGCGGCGACGGTCAGGAGGGACGCCTCAATGATCGTCCGCGGGCGGCCGGCCACGGCGAGGCCCGACCGGAGACGCTCCACGAGGTCGTGGAGCCTCGGCCAACGGGCGAGGCCGTCGAGGATCGTGCGGAGGCCCGGCAGGCGATGGGCGGCCAGAACGACGGCCAGCCCGGCCACGAGGAAGCCGACGAGGGCGAGACCGAGCCGGACGCTGTCGCCGAAGACGCCCCGGACGGAGAGGAGGGCGAGCGAGGCGGCGCCGATGGCGACGACAGCCGTCGTGTCGATGACCCGCTCGACGACGACGGTCCCGAAGACCGTCGTTCGGCTCACGCCCTCGCGGTCGCCGAGGAGGTGGCTCCGGACGAGCTCCCCGAGCCGCGCCGGGAGGACGTTGTTCGCCAGATAGCCGACGAGGAGGGAGCCGAGGGCCGACCGGTAGCGAACGCGCCCGACCGGCAGGAGGAGGCGTTGCCAGCGCCAGCCACGGAGGGCGACGTCGACGAGGCCACAGCCGACCATGATCCCGATCCAGGCCGGGGCGGCTCCCCCGAGGATGCCGGCGAGGCGAGCGGGATCGATGGACCGCAGGGCGAGCGCGACGGCGACGACGGAAACGGCGATCCCGATGGCGGCCCGGAGAAGCGTCGCCAGCGGCA
>JBHORA010000126.1:0-3284 GCA_042408535.1 Chloroflexota bacterium
GTTGTGGGGGACGGAGGCGTCCTGGTTGTCGAAGGCGATCGTGAAGGGGGTGTTCGACGGTGCGGTCAGGCTCGTCGTCCCGAAGGCGATGTTGTGGGCCACGAGGGGGATCGTCGGCCCTGCGCCGGGACCCGTGCTCGGCGAGGCGCCGACCGATGGGCTCGGGCTCGGGCTAGCAGCGGCCGCGGTCGCTCGAGATGGCTGGGCCGCCGCGACGAGACCGCCGAGCGCGCTCGCTGCCACGACGGCGAGGAAGAAGCCAGCGAAGGCTCGACCCCAGCCCACTGTCGTCGGCCCCGCCGAAGACGTGGCTCCGTGCTCTTTTGCCCGCCACTCGCCAGCGGCCTCGGCCCCCCAGCAGACGGTTGCCGCAGCGAGGAGGACGAGGCCGCCGCCGAAGAGGACCGGTTGGGCGAGGGTGAGACCGAGGAAGGCGACGAGGCTCGACGCCGCGAACCAGGCTGGCCACGGGCTCGCTCCGATGGCGTGGCCCGGCCCGTGGGCTCTCGATGCGTCCACCGAGTCCGTCCGCCCGTCTCTCTCGGGGGCAGCGCCATCGAGGGGTGCCGCCGATACCTGCTCCCGCATGCTACTCCCTCCCTAGAGATCCCTGGCGCCCTGGAAGAGGATGGCGAACCCGAAGCCCATCGCCCCGCCGGCGAAGAGGAGCATCGTCGCCCCCGCCGGATCGAGGGCGCCGCTCCAGACCCAGTAGACGAGGGCCGCGAGCCAGAAGATGACCAGGATCGCGAGCCCGGTCTCCCATCTCCAGAGCCGTTCCACGTCAACCTCCCTGTCTGCGCTGGTGACGCCCCTCCCGCTCAGCGGAGGAGGTAGATCGTCGAGAAGAGGAGGACCCAGATGACGTCGACGAAGTGCCAGTAGGCGCCAACCCCCTCGACCATCGCGTGGTGGCGCGCTGAGAACTGGCCGGCACCGCCGCGGAGGAGGAGGACGAAGATGGCGATGAGGCCACCCGTCACGTGGGCCCCGTGGAAGCCGGTCAGGGTGTAGAAGAGGGCACCGTAGGCGCCCGAGCCGATCCCGAAGTTCAGGGTCGTGTAGTCGAAGAGCTGGCCAGCGAGGAAGATCGCTCCCAGGGCGAAGGTCACCACGAGGAAGCGCATCATCCGGCGGTGATCGCCTGCCTTGATCGCGCTGACGGCCAACTGCATCGTCAGCGAGCTCGTCAGGAGGATGGTCGTGATGACGATGGCGATCGGGTAGTCGAGTTCGATCCCCTCGGGTGGCCAGACAGCTTCCCGGGCCCGAACGTTGAAATAGGCGCCAAACAGACCAGCGAAGAACATCGCCTCGCTGGCGATGAAGAGGAGGGGACCGATGAGGGTCGTGTCGGTCCCAGCCGCCGAGGGGTGCGAGCGGAGCCCCGCCTGCTCCGAGGCTGCGTGGGCCGGGGCACCGAGGACCTCGCCGCTCATCGGGCCCCGGCTCCGGCTTCAGCGGCCCGCCGGCGAAGCCGCTCGTCGAACACGGGCCGCTCGGAGTGGATGGCCGGGATGGCATCGAAGTTGTGGGGCGGCGGGGGGCTCGACGTCGCCCACTCGAGCGAGTTCCCCTCCCACGGGTCGGCGGGGGCCCGGGCGCCGCTCCGCAGCGATGCGACAAGGTTCCAGGCAAAGACAAGAGCACCGATGGCGATGAGGAAGGCGCCGACCGTCGAGACGACGTTCCAGCCCTGCCACTCCGGGTTGGCCGCGTAGTTGGCGATCCGGCGCGGCATCCCCTCGAGGCCGAGGATGTGCATCGGGAAGAAGGCGAGGATGGCGCCGACGAAGGTGAAGGCCCAGTGGATCTTGCCGAGGGTCTCGTCGAGGAAGCGGCCGCTCATCTTCGGGAACCAGTAGTAGATGCCGGCAAAGACGGCCATCGCCGTGCCCGCGAAGAGGACGTAGTGGATGTGGCTGACGACGAAGTACGTGTCGTGGACGTCGAAGTCGAAGGGCGGGGCGAAGAGGACGGCCCCATCGAGGCCACCGATGAGGAAGAGGGAGAGAAAGCCGACGGCGAAGAGCATCGGGGTCGCCAGGCTGATCTTGCCGCGCACCATCGTCGCCAGCCAGTTGAAGAACTTCACCCCCGTCGGGACCCCAATGAGACCAGTGAAGAGGCTGAAGTAGGGCAGGTAGACGAGGCCGGTGGCGAACATGTGATGGGCCCACACCCCGAAGGAGAGGACCCCGATGGCGACGGTGGCGGCGATGAAGGCCCGGTAGCCGAAGAGCGGTTTGCGCGAGAAGACCGGGACGACCTCGCTGATGATCCCGAAGGCCGGCAGGATCATGATGTAGACCTCAGGGTGGCCGAAGAACCAGAACATGTGCTGCCAGAGGAGGGCGCTGCCGCCGGCGGCGGGATTGAGGAGGGCGCCGTTCGTGAAGTGGCGGTCGATGTAGAGGAGCGCGAGGGCGGTCGTGAAGACCGGCATGGCGAAGAGGACGAGGGCCTGGGTGACGAGGACGGTCCAGACGAAGATTGGGAGGCGAAGGAGGGTGAGGCCCGGTGCTCGAAGCTTGAAGATCGTGGCCAAAAAGTTGATGGCGCCCAGGACCGAGCTGATGCCGAGGACGATGAGGCCGACGGTCCAGAAGTCGATCCCGGCGCCCGTTCCGGGACCGAAGCTCTGCTGTCCGGGGACCCCTCCTGTGCTGAGGGGGGCGTAGCACGTCCAGCCACAGCTGGCCCCACCGACAAGGTAGCTGCTGTAGATGAGGAGCCCCCCGACCGGCACGAGCCAGAAGCTGAGGGCGTTGACCCTGGGGAAGGCCATGTCGGGTGCCCCGAGCTGAAGGGGAACGACGTAGTTGCCCAGGCCGACGAGGATCGGCATCGCGAAGAGGAAGATCATCGTCGTCCCGTGGATCGTGAAGAACTCGTTGTAGGTCTCGGGACTCAAGAGCGTGCTGTTCGGGACGGCGAGCTGGCTTCGGATGGCGAGGGCCTGGAGGCCGCCGAGGACGAAGAAGCCGAGCGCTGCGGTGATGTAGAGGACGCCGATCTTCTTGTGGTCGGTCGTCGTTACCCATTCGAGGACGGCGGAGCGAAAGCCGGGTCGATAGGCTACCTCGGGGGCGAGGGTTGTCGTCGCCATGATCAGGTCCTCTTCCTCATGAGCGGCTTACTTGACCGTCAGGGTGCCCGTCATCGTCGTCGGATGGACGTCGCAGACGAAGGTGTAGGTCCCCGCTGCCAGGGCGGGCACCTGGTAGGCGATCGTGGTCGGTCCGGTCACGATCTGGCCCCGGAAGACGCTCTGTCCGTTCGCG
>JBHORA010000127.1:0-2091 GCA_042408535.1 Chloroflexota bacterium
CCGGCCTGAGATGGCGCGAGCGGATCGACTGGTGGACGGAGCCCGGGAAGACCGCTCGAAGGCGGCTCGGGGCCGTTCGAGGGCACGAGAACGTGCACCCCAGTCACGCCGGTGCCGGAAACGCGCACCCCAGTCACGAGATCGACGTGGGGCGACCCGTCTTGAAGGTCTATGAACGGCCGCCCAAGGTTCGAGCCACCGACCCCCCAGTCTCGAGATCGACGTGCGGCGACCCGTCTTGAAGGCCGCCAGTCCCCGTGCTATCCTTCCGACCGCCGACGATCGGCCGAATGAGCGGCTGGAATCGGGCCGAGATAGCTCAGGTGGTAGAGCACGCGACTGAAAATCGCGGTGTCGCCAGTTCGAGTCTGGCTCTCGGCACCAACCCCCCTCTTCGGACGATCGGGCCCGTTGGACCGAGCGGAAGTGGCTCAGTTGGTAGAGCATCACCTTGCCAAGGTGAGGGTCGCGGGTTCGAGTCCCGTCTTCCGCTCCATCTTTTTGCCCAGGAAGATACGCTAGGGCTGCCGCGAGGACGCCGCTGCCCCGTCGTCTAGCGGTAGGACAGCGGACTTTGGATCCGAGAACCGAGGTTCGAATCCTCGCGGGGCAGCCAGCTCGATCAGGGGCCGGCCGCGAGGCGACGTAGCCAAGTGGTCTAAGGCGGAGGTCTGCAAAACCTCTATTCGCCGGTTCGAATCCGGCCGTCGCCTCCACCCCTCCCGCCCTGGTGCGGGCGAGTCCAGCCGCGCGAGTGATACCGCGGACGAGAGAAAAGGGCGATGGTCGGCCAGACCTTTCGAATCGGACGCATTTTCGGCATCGAGGTCGGGATCCACGCCAGCTGGCTCCTCATCTTTGGCCTCGTCACCTGGTCCCTCGCCGTCGGTTACTTCCCGAGCGTCCTGCCCGACCTCGACCGGACCGAGGCCTTCGTTCTCGGGGTTGTCGCGGCAACCCTCCTCTTCGTCTCCGTCCTCGTCCACGAGCTCGCCCACTCCCTCGTCGCCAGGGCGCGTGGCCTGGATGCCCGTTCGATCACCCTCTTCCTCTTCGGCGGGGTCTCGAACCTTGGCGGCGAGAGCAAGCAACCGACGACCGAGTTCCTCGTCGCCGTCGTTGGTCCCCTCACGAGTCTCGTCGTCGCCGGCCTCGCCTTTGGGGCGGCGGTCGCCTTCGGAGCCGAGACGCGGCCGGGTGTCGTCGCCGCCTACCTGGCAACGATCAACCTCCTCCTCGGCCTCTTCAACCTGCTGCCAGGTTTCCCCCTCGACGGCGGCCGCGTTCTCCGGGCCCTCGTCTGGAACGCCACCGGAAGTCTCCGGCGGGCGACGGAGGTGGCCGTCCGGATCGGCCAGCTCGTCAGCTACGGCTTCCTCGCCTGGGGCTTCTGGCGCGTCCTCGACGGCGAGCTCCTGAACGGGATCTGGATCGCCGCCATCGGCTGGTTCCTCCACGGCGCGGCGTCGGCGTCCCTCCAGCAGGTCGTCATCGACCAGCGCCTTCGTGGCGTCCGGGTCCGGGACGTCGTCCGCCCGGATGCGACCTTCGTCCTGCCCGGCGAGAGCGTCGCCCGACTCGTCGACGAGATCATGCTGCCCGGCTACCGGCGGGCGGTGCCGGTCGTCGACGGCCGAGTCGTCGGCATCGTCACCTTGTCCGACGTCCGGGCGGTCCCGCCCGAACGGCGGGCCTCGACGTCGGTGGCCGAGATCATGGGCGGGCGAAGCGGGGTTCGAACGGTCGGTCTCGAAGCGAGCCTCCTCGAAGCGCTCGAAGCGCTCGCGACGGGCGACTTCGAGCAGCTCCCGGTCGTCGACGGCGGTCGGCTCGTCGGTCTCCTAACCCGGGGCGACATCGTCCGGGCGATCCAGGTCCGCGAGGAGCTCGGAATCGGGGGCTAGGGCAGGGGAGGGGCTCGAGGGCGGTCGTTGCACCACCGTCGTCCGGGAGCCCGCCGGCGTCCTCCGGGTGCCGGTCGGGCGCTACGATGTCCGCCCTGGGCCGAGGTGGCGGAACGGCAGACGCGGCCGACTTAAACTCGGCTGGGGGCGACCCCGTGCGAGTTCGAATCTCGCCCTCGGCACCAGG
>JBHORA010000131.1:0-9731 GCA_042408535.1 Chloroflexota bacterium
TCAGCCGCTCCGCTCGCTGATCGCCCGGCGTCGGGGACGATGATCGGGGCATCCGCTGGGTAGGGCGGGAAGAGGGAGTCCGTCCGGGCTGGATCGCCGAGTCGGGCGTCGGCGAGCCAGCGGAAGAGCTCCGACTCGAAGTTGCCGCCCAGGTTCCAGGCCTGGACCTTCTGCCAGGTGGCAGAATCGAGGGGCGTCCACGGCTCGGGCTCCAGGCCGCCCAACCCGCCCTTCCCGGACAGGAGCCCAGCGATGACGAACTCGATGCCGAGCCGGCCCCGGTGCTCGTCGAGCCATGCGTTCACCCCGCGGGCGTAGGCATCGAGGGCGGCCCGGACGTCGGGCGAGAAGGCGGCGAGGTCGCGCTCGGCGGCCTGTCGCCAGCCGAGGGTCCGGACGAAGCGGTCGGTGTCGAGGGTCGTCTCGCCGAAGAGCTCCGACAGCCGACCGGCCCCGATCCGGCGCCAGAGCTCCATCTGCCACATCCGCTCCGAGGCGTGGACCCAGCCCTGGGCGGCGAAGAGGTCCTCAGGCGTATCGGCGTAGATGTGGACGATGCCGTTCTCGTCGCGGAGGACGTCGACGGGGCCCGAGAGGCCCGGGAGGCGGACCGTGCCGCTCGTTTCGGGCATCGCCCGGCCGAGGATCGTCGCCAGAAGGCCGACGAAGGCGACGGCAGCGACGAGGACGATGACGAGGAGGAGGCCGAGGAGGCGGCGAGCGATGCGTCCGAGTCGGGCCATGGGCGCGCGGACGCTCAACGGACGAGGAGCTGGCCGAGGCCGAGCTCCGTCGCCCGCTCGACGATGGCCGACCCGAAGACGACGTCGGCGAGGCCGACCCCGAGGTGCGTCGCCACGACCCGACCCCGCTCCGGCCGCGCCAGTCCCTGGAGAATCGCCTCGCCGAAGGTCGCCGTCGGGTCCGGGTAGCCGTCGAACTGACCGGCGGCCCGGTTGGCGAGGAACTGCTCGCGCTCGTCGACGAGGAAGAGGGCGGCCGTCCGGGCGACCTCGGCGCTGCAGTACGTCGCGTAGTCGACGGGCACGACGAGGGCGTTCGGGGTGAGCCAGTCGGAGGTCATGACCTGGCGCCGCTCGGGCGTCGTGAAGGAGGCACAGGTGACGACGACGTCGGCCCCGGCGACCGCCGACCGCGCGTCGGGGGCGGCCGTCGCGGCCCCGATGCCCGCCGTCCGGCGGGCGAGCTCGACGAGGGCTTGGGTCCGCTCGGGGTGGCGGTCGAAGACGGCGACCTCGACGGGCGGGAGGAGGTGGCCGAGGACCGGCAGGTGAGCCTGACCCTGGACCCCGGCCCCGATGAGCGCCGCCCGGACCGGCCGGCCGTCGACGGGCGGCGCCCACCGGCGGATCGCAACGCCGCTGACGGCGGCGGTCCGGTGGGCGGTGATCGGCCCGCCGTCGAGGATGGCCGTCGGGATCCCCGTCTCCGGGTCGTTCAGGACGACGAGGGCGCTGATCGCCGGCAGACCACGGGTGTTGTTCGTCGGGAAGCCGACGACCCACTTGATCCCGAGGCGGTCCTCGCTCCCGTCGGCGGCTCCACCCCGGAGGTAGGCCGGCATGGCGTGGGCGAAGGCCCCCTCCGGGCGGGGATGGACCCCGAGCTTCGGTGGCAGCTCCGCGTCGCCG
This sequence comes from Chloroflexota bacterium, assembly GCA_042408535.1. Classification (GTDB taxonomy): domain Bacteria; phylum Chloroflexota; class Limnocylindria; order Limnocylindrales; family CSP1-4; genus BPIH01. Next base: position 1,653 of record JBHORA010000131.1, read on the forward strand.
ACGAGGGCGACCATCGCCCGCTCGGCGAGCTCGATCCGGGCTTCGACGGGCGGCATCGCTGCTTCGACGTCGGCCCGCGGCAGGTAGCGGAGGCGGGGCAGGCGAGGTTCGGTCACGATGGTCCTCAGTCTACGGACTGACGAACGGGCTTGGGTCCCCGACCTGCGCCCGGCGCCCTCGGCTGACGCCGATGTGCCCGACGCATCGCTTCGCTAGGATCATCGGGTGACCCCGATCGACATCCGCCGAAGCCTCGAAAACCTGAAGCTCGAGCGGGACGCCATCGCTCTCTACGACGCCCTCGCCGCCGTCGAGCGGGACGAGGAACGGGCGGCCGCCTTCCGTCTCATCGCGGCGAACGAGCGCCGCCACGCCGAGATCTGGGCTTCCAAGCTCCGCGAGCTCGGGGCCGAGGTCCCCCCACCGTCCCAACCGCGGCTCCGGGTCCGGTTCATCATCGCCCTGGCGCGGCTCTTTGGGACTCGGGCTGTGGCCGATCTCGTCCAGGCCCTTGAGGGCGACGAGGAGGAGCTCTACAGCGCCCAGGCTTCGCCCGAGGTCGCTGAGATCGCCGCCGACGAGCGCCGCCACGCCGAGATCTGGCGGGACCTGACCGCCCGGCGCGGCGTCTCGGTCCGCGTCGGGCGAGGGGTGGCACCGATCGTGGCGGGGGTGGGCCGCCCGTCCCCAGAGAGTCGTGACGGCCTCGCCGTCGCCCGCGGCGCGCGGTCGCCCGAAGAGATCGCCCGGGCCGAGCGCTGGCACCGGGCCGGTCGCTCGGGCACCTTCCGGGCCGTCGTCTTCGGGGTCTCCGACGGTCTCGTCAGCAACCTCGCCCTCGTCATGGGCGTCGCCGGCGCCGCCACTGCGAACCCCGGCTTTGTCCTCGTCGCCGGGATCGCTGGCCTCCTCGCCGGCGCCTCGAGCATGGCGGCCGGGGAGTACGTCTCGATGCAATCTCAGCGCGAGCTCTACGAGCGACAGATCGCCCTCGAGCGGGAGGAGCTGGCGATCATGCCCGAGGAGGAGGAAGCCGAGCTGGCTGCCGTCTACCGGGCGAAGGGCTTCACCGAGGAGGAGGCGGCGGCGATCGCCCACCGCCTCTTTCGGAATCCCGAGGAGGCCCTGGCGACCCTCGTCCGGGAAGAGCTCGGCCTCGATCCGGAGGAGCTCGGCTCGCCCCTCGGGGCGGCCGTCGGCTCCTTCGTCGCCTTCGCTCTCGGGGCGGCGGTGCCGGTTCTCCCCTACGCCATCGGTGGCGGCGAGGTCGTCTTCTGGGCGTCCCTCGGCCTTTCCCTCCTCGCCCTCTTCGGCGTCGGCGCGGCTGTCAGTCTCGTCACCGGCCGCTCGACCCTCTTCTCGGGGCTCCGGCAGGTCGGGATCGGGGCCGGGGCGGCGGCAGTGACGTACACGGTCGGTTCGGTTGTCGGAGTGGGGGTGGCAGGATGACGGGCGAGCCACGCGCATTCGACGTCCGCGAGCGTCTCGAAGCCGAAGGCCTCGCCCCGGCGGCCTGGTCGAACGGGCCGGGGGACCGCTATCCGGTCCACCGTCACGGGTACGACAAGGTCATCGCCGTCGAGCGGGGCTCGATCGTCTTCGGCCTCTCCTCGGGCGAGCCGATCTACCTCGGCGTCGGTGACCGCCTCGAGCTCCCGGCCGACACCGACCATGATGCCGTCGTGGGACCGGAGGGGGTCACCTGCCTCGAGGCGCATCTTGCGGCGGGCACCCTCGCCGCCGTCCGCCGTCGTCCTCGGGGGAGCTGGTGATGGGTCGGCGGTCGGTCGCTCGCGTCCGGGTGGCCGGTCCGTCAGGTGCCCGGCCCGGGATCCGGGTGACGGGATCGCTTGCGGCGGTCGAAACCGGACCCGGGCGGGGGACGTAGCCGATGGATGAGGATCGAAGGGCTACGGTCTCCGACGACGATCTCGTGCGCGCGGTGGCGGCGGGTTCCCAGGAGGCCCTGGCGATGCTCTACGACCGACACGCCGAGGCGATCTTCCGCCTCGCCGTGCGGCTGACGAAGGACCGCGGACTCGCGGAGGAGATCGTGCAGGAAACGTTCCTCGCCCTCTGGAACCGAGCCGAGCTCTTCGAGTCGGCGAGCGGATCGGTCGCCACCTGGCTGCGGGCCATCGCCCGGAACCGGGCAGTCGATCGGCTCCGGGCTGCTGCCCGGCGACCGCGAGCGGTCTCGCCGTCGTTCGACCCGGGTCCGGATGGGGGACACCTCGGCGCGGGGCTGGCCGGATCGGCGTCCCTGCCCGGCCGCGTGCCCGCCGGCGTGCCCGCCGATCCAGAGGTCGTCCCAGAGCGGGCGGTCGAGCTGGCCGAGCTCCGGGCAGCGCTTCGGGACGCCCTCGCCGACATGCCTCCCGACGAGCGAACGGTCATCCTCCTCGCCTATCAGGATGGACTCTCTCAGTCGGAAATCTCGAACCGCCTCGGGTGGCCCCTGGGGACGGTGAAGACCCGAACGCGGCGGGCCCTTCACCGGCTCCGCTCGAGCCTAGCCGCCGTCGATCCGTCCCTCGGCCCGCGGTTCTTCGAGGTGGAGGAGCAGCCCGTCGACGCCGTGCAGGCCAGGGGCGCGAACGATCAACGGGCCACGTCGGCCGACGGGGCGGGGGAGGCGACGGAACGATGACGCACGACGAAGCCATCGAGCTCCTCGAGCTCGCCGCCGCGGAGCCAGCCGGCTTCGAGCGGCTTGCCGCCGGCGATCGACCCGAGGCCGCGGCCCTCGCTGGCCACCTCGCCGGCTGCCCGAGCTGTCGGGCGGAGCACGATGCGCTCCGGCGGCTGGCGGCTGTGCTTGAGGTCATCCTTCCGGAGCTGCCGGCCGACGACCTGCGGGAACGGACGCTGGCGACGGTCGCGAACCTCGGGCGGCCAGGGTCGGCCGGTGCCGTCCCTGCGGCCGGTGCCGTCCCTGCAGCCGGTGCCGTCCCTGCGGCCGGTGCCGTCCCTGCAGCCGGTGCCGTCCCTGCGGCCGGTGCCGTTTCGCCGACCGCCGTCCCTGTTCCGCCGACTGCTGCCCCCACCACCGCCGCTGCAGCAGCCGGTGCTGCCCGTCGCTCTTCCGTCCGTCGCCTTGCCGCCCTCGCCGCCGTCGTGGTCCTCGCCGTCGGCGTCGGCTTCGTCGCCGGCACCCAGAGCCGAGAGGGCGAGCTCCGGCAGCGCGGACTCGTCGTGGCCTCCCTCGCGCGGCTGGCGTCGACCACGCTCGCCGTCGCAGCCGCGCCGGACGCCCGGAGCGTCGCGCTGACCTCGCCCGACAGCGGGGTCTCCGGTCGCGTTCTCTTTTCGGCCCAGTCAGGCCAGCTCGTCGTCATCGCCACTGGCCTCGAGCTACCGGCTAGCGGGGAGTTCCGGTGCTGGATCGAGGTCGGCGGTGAGCGCACGGCCGTCGGCCGCATGGTCTTCGCCGATGATCTCGCCTACTGGGCCGGCCCGGCCGAGGCGCTTTCGAAGGCGAGCGGCTCGGTCCGCTTCGGGATCAGCCTCGTCGTCAACGGGACTCCGCTCGGCGAGCCGATCCTCGAGGGTGCTCCATGAGTCGGGTCCACCGCGAAGCTGACGCGCCGGACCCGATGGCGGCCGCTGACCGGAGCGACGGGAAGGCCCCGGCCAAGACGACGCCCGCCAGGAACGCGACGGCCGCCGGCACCTCTGAGCCATCCTCCCGGCCCGAGGAGCTCCTCAGGCACGAGGCGACGGAGTTGCGCGTCCGCTCCGGGAACACCGTCCCGGCCGCCTCAGTGACGGCCATGTTCGACCGGATCGCGCCTGTCTACGACCGCCTGAACACCATCATGACCTTCGGCCAGGACGGACGCTGGCGGCGGGCCGCCGTTGACGCCTGTGGGCTGCGGCCGGGAGACCGGGCGATCGACGTCGCCTGCGGGACCGGCCGCCTGACGATCGCCCTCGCCGAGCGGGTCGGGCCCTTCGGGCGGGTCCTCGGGGTCGACCGCTCGACGGCGATGATCGAGCTCGCCCGCGAAGCTGCCCGCGACCTCGTCCAGGTCGAGTTCGTCGTTGCCGACGCCCTCGCCTTGCCCGTTGAGGACGCCAGCTTCGATGCGGCGACGATCGGCTTTGGCCTCCGGAACCTGCCCGACTTCGAGGCCGGCTTCCGGGAACTCGCCCGAGTCGTCCGGCCCGGCGGGCGGGTCGTCTGCCTCGAGCTGACGCAGCCGCGGCCGGCGATCTGGGCGAAGACGTTCCGGGCCCTCTTCGGCCGCCTCGCCCCGCTTGCCGGGCGCCTGTACGGCGTCGGCGACGCGTACCGGTACCTTCCGGAGTCTCTCGAGGGCTTCCCCGACGCCGCTCGGATGGCAGCGATCATGCGTCGGGCCGGCCTCGTCGACATCCGGGTGCGGCGGTTCGGCCTGGCGACGGTGGCCCTCCACGTCGGTCGGGTGCCGTCCAGCCGCTGAGGACCCGGAGGGGGCCCACTCGGCTCCTGGTCGCCCGGCGGGTGGTTCCGGGTTCCGCCATCGGGCGGGCGGTCCCGCTCCGCCGGTGCGGCGCCGGTCGTGCCCCTCTGCCGATGCGGCTCCGCCGGCGCGGCGCCAGCTCTGCTCCTCTGCCGGTGCTCCTCCGCCGGTGCAGCTACGACCTCGCTCCTCCCCCGGCCCGCGTGGGCGCCGCTCCGGTTCCATCTGGGCGCGGGCCCTCCTCGACCCCTCGCTGCCGCTGGCGGATCTCGTCGAGTTCGGCCGGCCCGAGGGAGAGGTAGTCGCGGTGGGCTCGGAGGACGGCCTCGACGGCCTCGACGGAGAGGGGGCGCGCTGCATCGGCGAGCCGGTGCGCGATCCAGCCCGCCTCGGCGTCGAGCTCGCTCGGAGCGACGTCCTCATCGCTCCGCCGCAGCTCGGCGAGGACGAGCCAGGCGATGCCGGCGCCGACGACGAGGCCGACGATGAGGAGCCACCAGTTGAATTCGGCGTTCACCATGGACGGGGCGATCGCTCCACGCTGGTTCGGGAGCCTGGGGGCATGTCACGCCTGGGTTCGGCGGCGATATCGGCGCGCGTGCGGCGCGGAGGCACGGTGCTCCGGAGGCGGGACGCGGTGCGGCTGGCGGTCATCGAGCCGCAGTATAGGAAGGGGGCGCCGGCGAGGCTGCGCACCGAAGGGCTCGACCGGAAGGTTGCCGAGTGCTCCGCGCTCGCTCGTGCCATTCGCCCCGGCCACACGCTTCGCCCGATCTCCGCTTGGACTCTGGCCGTAACCCTGGCCATATTCTCCTGACGTGCACGTTAGCGGGCGCCCGGACGACGCCGAGCGCAGCCGAGCCGCTCGATACCTGGGCCGCCACGCTCGCGCACGCGGGTCGCACCCTCGCTGGAGCGCCTCTGGCGGTTGGTGAGGCCCGCTTTCGTGGCCATTCGCTCACCCCTGTGCACGCATGGCCAGTTCGGGGTGCGGCGGAGGCGTCGGGAAGGCGGCGGAGCCGGCCCGCCACGCTCGGGTGACCGCACACCGTCGCCCCCTGCGGTCCCGAAGCCGCGATTCGGGCCGCGCAAGGATCACCCCATGAACAGACGTCCCGTAGGGTCAGGTCCGGGCAGCTCACGCTCGAGAGGACAGGGCGACTGCCGGGTCTGAGGTGGTCGTCTTCGCCTCCCGCGGCCTACCTGAGTGCGGTCATCTCCTCGCCCAAGCCGGGTCGGCGCTCGCCCACATCGACGCGCCGCTCTCGGTCGCGATCGCCCCCACCCGAGTTGACCATTGGCCGTGCCAGGGCCACCATCGCCCCCGCCCGCGCCGCCACCAGCCCTGTTGCCCGCGCCGCCACCATCCCCCCGCCCGCGCCGCCACCAGCCCTGTAGGCCGCGCTACATCCGGCCCAGCTGCTCGCGGGGCTACACTGCCCCCATGCCCGATCTCGCCGGCTTCGTCGCCCTCATCGACCTCCGCCCGAACCCGACGATCCAGATCGGCCCCCTCCCGATCTACTGGTACGGGATCGCCTACGCCGTCGGGCTAGCCTTCGCCTACCTCGTCATGAGCCGAGAGGCCGTCCGCCGCGGCCGCGATCCCGACCTCCTCGTGAACGGAATGATCGTCGTCGCCGTGGCTGCCCTGGCCGGCGGACGCCTCTACCACGTCATCGACCAGTGGCAGCTCTACCGCGACGATCCCCTCAAGATCATCCTGCCGCCGTACACGGGGCTCGGCGTCTTCGGCGGGCTCGTGACCGGGACCCTCGCCTTCGCCGCCCTGGCCCGACTCTGGCGCCAGCCCTTCTGGACCTGGGCCGACATCGTGGCACCCGGCCTCTTCGCCATGCAGGCCGTCGGCCGCTGGGGGAACTTCTTCAACCAGGAGCTCTACGGCCCGCCAACGGACCTGCCGTGGGGCATCGCCATCGACTGCGCCCATCGGGTGGCCGCGTATCCCTGTGACCGCTATCCCGTCGAGTCGACCGGGTTCCACCCGCTCTTCCTCTACGAGTCGCTCTCCGGGCTCCTCGGCGTCGCCGTCCTCCTCTGGCTGGCGCGCCGGATCCCGCACCGGCTCCGGGCGGGCGACCTGGCTGCCATCTTCTTCGTCTGGTACGGGATCGTCCGCTTCGGCCTCGAGACCCTTCGAACCGGCAACTGGCTCTTCTTCGGGATCCCGACGGCCCAGATCTTCGCCGTCGGCTTCATCGGCTTCGGCCTCGCCATCGCCATCGCCCACCGGCTTCGACCGGGACCGACCATCGCCGAGGTCGACGCGGCGGCGATGGCCGAACCGGCCGCCAGGGCGGCCACGGAGGAGATGGACGAGGAGGCAGGCGATGCCTGGGCCGACGATGGGTCCCACGCCTGGGCCGACGATTCCGCCGACACCGAACCTTCCCGAACCGAGATCGATCCCCCAAGCCCAGCGGAGGGAAGCGAGGCCGACGATCGAACCCCGGCCGTCAGGTCGGGGGACGCAGCGGTCGAGCCGGAACGGGAGGTCTGACCGATCGAGGGCCGCGGGTGGGGCGAGCGCCCCGGGGTCGCGAGGTCGGTGGGGAGCGATCGGTCGGTTGCCCTCCAGCCCGGGGCGGAACCGGCGATCGGCGCCGAGCGGGCCCCGGTCGGCGAGTCCCCGAAGGCCGCCGAGTCCCCGAAGGGCGCCGAGTCCCCGAAGGCCGCCGACGCCTCGGCATCGAATGCCAGGTCCTCGACCCGACCCGACGTCCGTCGACGCGCGCCGGCCCGGATCCGGCCCCTCGACCTCCGCCGCCGGGCGGGCCCGGTCCGGGAGGGTCTCGCCTGGCTCGGCCGTCCCCCCGAGGCCTGCGCCGGACCGCTCTACCGGTTGCTGCTCGCCGTGGCCCGCTTCGTCTGCCGCTGGGTCTTTCGGTTCCGGATCGAGATCGAGCGGCAGGGACCGCTGCCTGACGGCGGCTACCTCGTCGTCGCCGCGGCCCACCGCGGCTGGATGGATCCCTTTCTCGTCCTCTTCGCCCTGCCCGTCGAGCCCCGCCCGTGGTTTCTCGGCAGCGGCCCGAGCACCCTCACCTCGCCCCTCCGGGAGGCGTTCATCCGCCGGGTCGGTGGACTCCTTCCGGTCTGGCGGGGTGGCCTCGGCATCGACCAGCACGTCGCAGCCGCCCGAGGCGTTCTGGCCGCCGGCGGTGTCTTCGTCCAGATGCCCGAAGGGACCGTGAACGGCCCCGTCGGTCGGATCGCCGCCTTCCGGCACGGCGCGGCGGTCATTGCCATCCGGACTCTCGTCCCCATCGTCCCCGTCGCCATGGCGGGCACCGAAGAGCTCTACCTCGGCAGGCGAATGGCGGTCCGTGTCCTGGAGCCGACGACGGTCCCGGCGCTCCTCGGGCCCGAGTGGCCGGGGTCGGCACCGGCGGCGGGCTCACGGGCCGAGCTCGACCTCGCTCGTCGGCTGACGGCGGCCCTGGAGGAGCGCCTCGAGCCCGCCGTCGCCGAGCTCCACCGGCGGACCGTCGATCCCCCCGGTCGGCGCCGGTGGTTCCGACGCCAGCTCACCTGGCTCTTCCTCGGGCCGGGACCCCTCGTTCACGAGCGGCCCGCGGCGGCCGACGCGGGGTCGGGCGGCGCCGACGCGGGG
>JBHORA010000133.1:0-35548 GCA_042408535.1 Chloroflexota bacterium
CGTGCCCCCGAACCACCGCCGCGGCGCGGCCCTCGCTCCGACCGTTGCCGCCCTCTTCCTCGTCGCCCTTGCCCTCCGGCCACCCCTCGTCGGCATCGGACCCTTGCTGCCGGCCATCGAGCGGGATCTCCGCATCGGTCACGGCCCGGCCGGCCTCCTCGGCGCGATCCCGGTCCTCTGCATGGGGCTCTTCGCGCCCCTCGGCTCGTGGCTCGCCCGCCGGATCGGTGCCGGGATGGCGATCGCCGTCGCCGTCGGGGCCATCGCCGGCTTCGGCTTCCTCCGGGCCCTCGCTCCGGAGGCGGTGACCGTCATCGCCACGACCTTCGCCATCGGGGTCGGGATCGGCCTCGTCGGCCCCATCCTGACGATCGTTGTCCACGACCGCGCCCCCGAGCGGCCGGCCCTCGCCACCGGCGCCTACGCAACCGGCATCATCCTCGGGGCGACGATCTCGGGCGCCGCCGCCGTCCCGCTCGCCGGACCGGACGGCGATTGGCGGCGAGCCCTCGTCGTCTTCGCCCTCGCTGCCGGCGGTTCCCTGGCAGCCTGGCTCCTCCTCGAACGCCCGCGTCGCCTCCGTCTCGGCGCGCGTCGCGTCCCCGCCGAGGACGACCCGCCGGCGATCGCCTGGCGGGACCGCCGGGGCTGGATCCTCGCCCTCGTCTTCGGCCTCCAGTCCGTCCTCTTCTACGCCATCGTCGCCTGGCTGCCCCTCATCCAGATCGAGCGGGGCTGGAGCGAGGCCTCGGCCGGCTTCCTCGTCGCCCTCATGAACGGCATCTCCCTGGCGAGCGTCCTCGGCGTGCCGGCCCTCGCCGATCGCCACGGCGAGCGCCGCCTCCAGCTCGCCGCCTCGAGCGTCCTCTCCCTGACCGGCCTCCTTGGGCTGACGACGCTGCCCGCCCTCGTGCCCCTCTGGGTGTGCCTCCTCGGTCTCGGGCTCGGCGCCGTCTTCCCCCTCGCCCTCACCCTCCCCGTCGACCTCGCCGCCGACCCCCACGAGGTCGGGCGCCTGGCGGCGATCATGCTCCTCGGTGGCTACGTGCTCTCCGCCGTTGGCCCGCTCCTCCTCGGCGTCCTCCGGGACGCCCTCGGCGACTTCCAGGCCGGGCTCTGGCTCCTCGTGGCGACGGCCCTCGGCCTCGTCCTCAGCTCGTGGGGGCTCGTGCCGCCGGGCCTCGGCCGACCGACGGCCGGACGGCGGGCCGAAGGACCGGCGATCGGCTAGGAGCGGCAGCCCCCGGGGCCCACCGGGGCAGCCAGTGGCCCGCCGGGGCAGCCAGTGGCCCGCCGGGGCAGCCAGTGGCCCGCCGGGGCACACCGCGCCGGCGGACGACCGCCGACCCCTCGGGCGACCGCCGACCCCTCGGACAACCGCCGACCCCTCGGACGACCGCCGACCCCTCGGGCGACGCCGCTCGACGGCGACCGCCGGGTGGGAGCCGGGCGCAGGTCGGCCCCGGCGCCGCTGGAGCTCGGATCCAGCGGATCGACCGGACGAGGACCCTGGTCGCCGTCCTCGGGGCCGTTACGGGCTCGGGGTCGGCTCGGGGGTGGCGCTCGGAGCCGGGGTCGGGCTCGGAGCCGGGGTCGGGCTGGGCGCCGGGGTCGGCGAGCCCCCGGTCCCCGGGTTCGAGCCGCCTGTCCCGACGAGGACGACGCCCGTGATCCGTGTGTAGTGGGAGTAGTACGTCTCCTGGTGGATGATCCGCCCCGATCCATCCCGGACCGTTCGGGTCACCCAGACATCCATGCCGTCGACCGGGTACTCGACCCGCTTGCGGACGCCGGCCGGCAGCGTGTCGGTGTACTCGATCGTGTCCGAGGCCGGCCGGACGTTCTTCACGATCGGCTTCGAGAAGGTGACGATCCGGTCGTTCGGGACGCTCCAGAGCTCGAACCTCACGAACCCGCGGCCGCCGCTCCGGCCCGTGTAGCCCCGGATGAGCACCGGATACCGGGTGTCGTTCGTCCACGACATCGTCTGGACCGAGCCGGAGGCGCTCTGGAAGACCGTTGCATCGAGCCCGAGGGGATAGCGGGAGATGTAGTAGTAGTGGTTCCGCCGGGCCCCCATCTCGAAGCCGGCTCGGAGGGCCGCGTTGAAGAGCGTCGTCGAGGTCGAGCAGATCCCTCCAGCGAGGGCGCCGGTCGGCTCCGTCTTGCCGTTGATGATCGCCCCGCCGTCCCGGTAGCCCCGCTCTCGGGTGATCGGGCCGAGCGCCTTCCAGAAGTCGAAGGTCTCGCCCGGGCCGACGACCTGGCCGTCGATGTCCCTGGCCGGAATCCAGATGTTGGCCCCGAAGCCGTTGCGCTCGCTGATCTCGAAGTAGGTCGTCCACGTCGAGATCCTCGTCATGCGCGGGGCGAGCTTTTCGGCTTCCTCCGTCGTGAGGGCCGGGGGGACGCTCTGGACCGCGAGCTCCACCGGCCCCTCGGTTGCCTCAGTACCCCGCCGGTTGAGGGCGGTGACGATCCGCTCGGTCGAGAGGCCGACGTCGAGCTGCCTGCCCTCCACCCCGGCCTCGACGCCGACGATCTGCCCGTTTCGGCCGGTCAGGAAGCGGGCGTCCCGGGGCTCTCGGGCGAGCTGTTTGGCAAGGGTCTGGAGAGACCGCTCGACCCGCTCGGGGTCGACAACTGGCAGGTAGCGACCATCGCCCGTAACCTCGAACCGGAGCCAGCCCCGCACCGTCGGACCGTCGATCGTCCAGCGGTCCGCCCCGGCCGTGACGACGAGCTCGGCGGCCATCCGCTCCGCCCGCGTCTTCGCGATCTCGGCGTCGATGGTCGTCACCGCGGGGCGAACCGAAGTCCGCTCGACGGAGACGGTCAGCGCCTCGATCGCCGTCGGGGCGGCGAGCGCCTCCCGAACCTGCCCGAGGACGGCCGCCGCATCGACGGCGAGGCCGTATCGGCCGGGCTCGACGACGAAGCCGGCCTCCCCGTCTCGGACCGCCGCATCCTTCGGGGCGACGGCGAGGCTCGCCAGCGTCGCCTCGAGGCGACGCTCGAGGGCCGCCCCGTCGAAGCGGACGAGGGGTCCGAGGACGACCCCGGAGACCGCAGATCGAGCTTCGAGGATCGCCCGCTCGAGGGGGGATCCAGTCCGGCCGACGCTCATGGCTGCGGCCACCATCGCCTCGACGTCCGGCTCACGCCCGACCTGGCCGAGGGGTAGGCGGCGCTCCTCGTCGCCGGCGACGAGACGGAGCTCGCCCCCGGCCAAAGGTGCGTAGGCCGCGGCAAGGCGCGCCGCCGCGGTCCCAGGGTCGAGCCCGGACAGGTCCACCGACCCGACGCGAACGCCGGGCAGGATCCGCCCGGTGTACACCTCCTCGTAGGCGTAGAAGGCCGTCGTCGCGGCGGCGAAGACGGCGAGGAGTCCGACGAGGAAGGCGAGACCGAAGCGCAGCCATCGGCTGCGGGGGCGGAGATCGATGGCCGGGGCCCGTTCGCCGATCACATCGGGCCGGGCTTCGCTCGTCATGGCGGCATCCTAGCAAGACTCAGTCGATGATCCATGAACGCGGGTCCTGGACGAGCGCGGCGAGCCGAACGTGACGCGGCAGACCGTGGCAGTCAGCAGGGATCCATCATCGGCCCCGCCAGCCTGTCCGGGGGCGAACGACACGTCCATCCCCCAAACGTCCCCCTCGGTGACGGCCTCGAGGCTAGTCCGGCTTCGGCAGGACGACGACGCGCCGGTTCGGCTCCTCTCCGATCGACTGGGTCGCCACGGCCGGGTGGTCCCGAAGCTCCAGATGGACCCAGCGCCGCTCGAGGGCGGGCATCGGCTCGAGCTGGAGCATCTTGCCCGTCTCAACGACCCGGGCCGCCGCCCGGCGGGCGAGGTCCCGGAGCTGCCGCTCGCGGCGACCCCGGTAGTCCTCGACGTCGACGAGGATCCGGGTCCAGACACCGAGGCGCTTGGCGAGCATGAGGTTCACGAGGTGCTGGAGGGCCGACAGGCGCTCGCCCTTGCGGCCGATGAGAGCCCCGAGCGACTGCCGCCCGCCCTCGCTCACGATGTTCAGGCGACTCGTCTCGCCGGCGATGACGTCGATCCGGACCCGAAACCCCATCCGGGCCATGAGCTCGGCCAGGACCTCCTTCGCCACGGCGAGGTTCTCGGGGGTCGCCGCGACCGCCGCCAGTTCGGCCTGCTCAGCGGCGAGAGAGGCGCGGGCTGGGCTGAGCTCGGCGACGTCGCGCTCGGCGACGGGCGACATCTCGGGGCGGCCCACCCGGGGCGGTCGCTCCCGGCGGCGGTCGGGCCGGGGACCGCGCTCCGGGTGAGGAGCTCGGGGCGGCAGGCCGGGGCCCCGGAGTCCCTCTCGGGCTGGGACCCACGGTCGCCGCTCCTCGCGCCCGGGTCGCGGCGCCCCGGGCCGGGGCCCCGGGCGAGCAAGGGGCTGGCTCGCCGCCGCTTCGCGCTTCGGGGCCGCGCCGCCGAGGAGGGCCCGGGGAGCGGCCAGGATCCGGGCCGGCTCGGCACCCATGCCGAGGACGCCCCGGCTGCCCGGAGTGAGGATCTCGAAATCGAGGTCGTCGAGGCCGACGCCAAACTCCTCCCGGGCGGCGCGGATGGCCTCTTCGACGGTCTTGCCGGTGAATTCCTTGTAGGCACTCATGTCAGCGTCGTCTCCCTCGGCGACCCCGTCCGCGGCTCGGGCGGATCGTCCGCTGGGCCGAGAGTACTCGGTCGACCGGTGCGGCCGAGGCAGCCGGTCCGGCACGGTCCGGTAGCGGGTTCGGCGCCGGAACCTCGACGGGGAAGCGTGGCTTGTGGTTGCGGGCAAAGTCGGGATACCAGCCGAAGAGCGGAAACATCGAGCCCCAGCCGATGATGAGGTATTGCTGGACGATCGAAAAGACCGTCGTCGTGATCCAGTAGATGAAGAGGCCGGCCGGCAGGATCCCACCGTAGGCGATGGAGATGAAGGGCAGGAAGAGCGCCATCTGCCGCTGGACGCGGACGTTCGGGTCGGTGTTCGTGGGATCGGGTGGCGGAAGGGTCATCCGGCTCTGCACGAGCTGGAGGATGGCCGACACGATCGCCAGGCCGCTCACTCCGAAGCCGAAGATGGAGAAGAGGATCTCGGGCCGGCTCCAATCGATCCCGAAGGCGACCGGGTTCAGGCAGGGGTTCGTGACGTGGCCGTTGGCGTCGACGATCGGGGTCGGGTCGCAGCCGAGCCGAATGGGGGTCATCGCCTGGGGATTGAAGTTCGTCAGGCCCTGGCTGATGACCGAGTACATCGGGATGAGGAGCATGAACTGGACAAGGATCGGCAAGCAACCCGAGGTGGGGCTGATGCCGCGCTCCCGGTAGAAGCGCTGCTGCGCCTCGAGGGCCTTCGCCCGATCGCCCTTGTAGCGTCGCTGGATCTCCCGCAGCTCGGGCATGAGGAGTTGCATCCGCCGTTGAGAGACGATCTGACGCCGGAAGGGCGGAACGAGGAGGGCGCGGATGACGATCGTCAGGATGACGATGGCCACGGCGATGTTCTTCTGGCCGAGGACAGCCTCGAGGCCGAGGTCGATGATGACGAGGGCGTTGAAGAGGAGCCAGAAGACCGGGGTGAAGAGCCAGGCGAGGAGATCGACCGGGTTGGCGCCGGGGTTCGCTGGCTGGAGGGGAACGGCCGCCGGTGGCAGGTGGCTCGCCGCCGGCGATGCCGGCGCGGTCGGCGAGGAGCCGATCGAGGGGGCAGCCGTCGCGGCTGGGCTCGAGCTCGCCCCTGGCGCTCCGCCAGCACACGCCGCCACGAGGAGGGCGAGTCCAAGGAGGGCGACAATGGGCACCAGTCGGCTGCGTCGCTCGGCGCGGCGGGACCGACGGGCGGGCTGGTCCACGGCTCCCTCCGGGCGATTCAGCGGACCGGGTCGTAGCCGCCCGGCGCCCAGGGATGGCAACGGGCGATCCGGCGGAGGCCGAGCCAGGTCCCCCGGAGAAGGCCATAGCGGGCGATGGCCTGCTCGGCGTAGTGGGAGCAGGTTGGCTCGTACCGGCAGCTCGGCGGCAGCCAGGCGAAGAGGATCCGGTAGAGGCGGATCGCGCCGATCCCGAGTCGCTTCACGAGCGGGTTCCGAGCCGAGTCATCGATCGTTTCGACCTCCCAGGACGCCTCCCTGGCGGAGGACCCGTTCCAACGCTCCGACCAGTGCGCCGTGGTCGGCCTCGACGAGCGCGGGCCGGGCGATGATGAGGACGTCCCAGCCAGGCTGGAACGAGGGCGCCATCACCCTGAGCGCCTCGCGGAGCCGCCGACGGACGCGGTTCCGAACGACCGCCCCGCCGAGCTTGCGCCCGGTCGAGAGGCCGAAGCGAGTGACCTCGAGGTCGGTCCGGAGAAAACGGGCTGCGAGGAGCGGATGGGACCGCCGGGTCCCGGCTCGCTCGAGGGCCACGAAGTCCTCCGGACGGGAGAGCATGACGAGTCGCGGCGTCGTTCGGCCGCGCCGGTTCGTCAGGCCGTCAGGCGCTTGCGACCCTTGGCCCTTCGAGCTGCGAGAACGCGGCGACCGCCGGACGTCTTCATCCGGGCTCGGAAGCCGTGCTCCTTCGCGCGATGGCGCTTCTTGGGCTGGTAGGTCGGTTTGCCCATGCGACGTGTCCGTGTCCTCTCCATCCGGCCTCGGGGCCTGGCGGTCGGCCGCCCCGAGAGGCACGCAAACGCGCCCGCGCCCATGAGCGCGTGGCGCGTTCGCCGTCGGCGGGATGATAGGGGCCGGTCGGAGCCGGTGTCAAACGCGCCCAGCCGCCTGGGCCGCCAGGGGGCACCCGGCGAGGTCGTCGGCGGCGCCGACGGCCGGCAGCCCCGTGGGCCCGCAGGGAGCCCCCACGGAGGCGGGCCGTTGCCGCCACCCGAACCCGCTGCGGGCGCCGAGGGCGGTCGGGGCCGAGGGCGGTCGTTTATTCACCCAGTGCATGCTCGCTGCCTGCCGCCAGTGGCGCGCACGCCTGCCGCGATCGCCGGCCCGGGCTTGCGGAAGGGGCCGGGCACACGCCGCCGTCACCCATTCATCGCAGGCATGGAAGGTTCAGCCCACCGACCTCGTTCCCTCCTTCGATGCGTCCCGCGCATGCGTGGCCCCGGCGCGGCCGGGACGCGCCACCGGTCATCCATCCCGCGCATCTCTGCCAGCTCCAGGCCGGTTTGCATTCCCACCATGCATCGCCGGCTCCGGCGGGCGCGGACTGCATTCCCGCCATGCATCGCCGGCTCCGACGGGTCGAGGCCGGACGGCGACACACCCGCCGATACTCCCCATGGGTATCGGCGACGACCCGCGGAATCGCCTTGCGGTCCCCCTCCGGGCGGTGCTATCCTCACCACGCCCCGGCGCCGGGACGCTCGTGGGTAACCCCGGACGGAGCCCCCGGAGGACCCCCGAGAGCGGTTCGTCAGCCTGCTTCGGCGTCGGCCCGATCTCGCATCCGGTCCCCCCGACCCCGGCTACCGCGGCCGACGCCAAAGCAATCGAACGACGTTACTGAACGACAGGTCCTCGAGCCGATGGACACGAAGCACGTCTGGCGAGCAGCCCTCGGAGAGCTCCAGGTCTCTCTGTCCCCCGCCAACTTCGAAACCTGGCTCCGCGACACCCAGCTCCTCGACGTCGACGACAACCGCTTCCGGATCGCCGTCCCGAACGGCTTCGCCAAGGACTGGCTCGAGGGGCGCTATCGCTCGCTCATCAGCCAGACCCTGGCCCGGATCGTCGGCTACTCTGTCCAGGTCGAGTTCGTCGTCCAGCCCACTTCGGGCGGCGATGGCAGCGGGCCGCCAGCACCGCAGCCGGTCCGGGTCGAGGCTGGCCGGGTCGGTGGCGAAGGCGGGGGAACGAACCTCAACCCCCGCTACACGTTCGCCAACTTCATCGTCGGCTCGGCGAACCGCCTCGCCCACGCAGCCAGCCTCTCGGTCGCCGAACGGCCCGGTCACGCCTACAACCCGCTCTTCCTCTACGGCGGTGTCGGTCTCGGCAAGACCCACCTCATGCACGCCATCGGGAACCAGGTCATCGCCAAGTTCCCCCGCAAGCGGGTCGTCTACGCCACCTCGGAGAAGTTCACGAACGAGTTCATCACGAGCATCCAGCAGGGTCGGGTCGACGAGTTCCGGGCCCGCTACCGGCGGATCGACGTCCTCCTCATCGACGACATCCAGT
Organism: Chloroflexota bacterium; assembly: GCA_042408535.1. GTDB lineage: Bacteria > Chloroflexota > Limnocylindria > Limnocylindrales > CSP1-4 > BPIH01. The sequence continues at coordinate 8,182 of JBHORA010000133.1, forward strand.
TCATCGCCGACAAGGAGCGAACCCAGGAGGAGTTCTTCCACACCTTCAACGCCATCCACGAGGACGGCAAGCAAATCGTCCTCTCCTCGGACCGGCCGCCGAAGGCGATCCTCACCCTCGAGGAGCGGCTCCGAAGCCGCTTCGAATGGGGTCTCATTGCCGACCTCACCTCGCCGGACCTCGAAACCCGGATCGCCATCCTCCGGGCCAAGGCGGAGGAGCAGGGCGTCGCCATCAGCTCGGACGTCATCGAATTCATCGCCCGCAAGGTCGTCAGCAACATCAGGGAGCTCGAGGGGGCCCTGAACCGGGTCGTCGCCTACGCCTCCATGGGCGCCCTCCCGATCAGCATCGAGCTCGCCCAGGCCGTCCTCTCGAACGTCCTCTACAACCCGAAGAAGCGCCAGGTGACGCCGGAGCGGATCGCCCGAGCCGTGGCCGAGTACTACGGGGTCGACATGGAGGCACTCAAGGGCCAGAAGCGGGACAAGGGGATCGTCCTGCCGCGCCAGATCGCGATGTTCCTCATGCGCGAAGAGACCGACGCCTCCCTCCTTCGGATCGGGGCCGAGCTCGGCGGGCGCGATCACAGCACGGTCCTCCACGCCTGCGACAAGATCACCCGGGAGGTCGCCGCCAACGACGAGCTGCGGCGCGACATTGCCGCCGTCCGCGAGCTTATCTACGCCGACTGAGCCGACCGCGGGGCGGGTGGCGAAGATCCGCGGTCCCGTCGGACTGTGGATAAGCCCCGCAGATTCGTGGAAAAGGCGGCGGCATTGTGGATATCTGGGGCGATCCGATGGGGTCGTTCCGAGTCGTCACCCCTCCGGGAGGTGAGGCAGGAACGAGCGATCCACAGGCCTCCGCTCCCCGAACCCACCGGGTCGGGGCAGCTATCGACACCGCCGGCGCGGTCATCCACGAGGCCTCCCTGCGGGCAGCTGCGGGGCGGCCCACACGATCCACAGCCTGATGAAGATGATGACGGAGTAAGAAGACATGAGCGACAATCCCCCTCACCGACACGACCACCTCGACCGCCATCATCCTGAGCTGCGGAGTCATCGACCGTGAAGCTGTCCGTCATGCAGGAGAACCTCGCCCGCGGCCTGGCCGTCGTCGGGCGGGCCGTTTCGTCCCGGGCGACTCTCCCCGTTCTCACGAACGTCCTCCTCCGGACCGAGGACGGCGGGTTGAAACTGACGGCAACGAATCTCGAGATCGGGATCACCTACTGGGTGCCCGGCAAGATCGAGACCGATGGCGCCATCACCGTCCCGGCCCGCCTCTTCGCCGATCTCGTTGCCTCGCTGCCGGCCGCCGAACGCGTCGACCTCGCCGTCGAGGGCCCGGATACCCTCGGCCTCCGCTGCGGCCGGGTGGCGACCCACATCCGAGGCATCGACGCCGACGAATTTCCGGCGATCCAGACCGCCGGCGAGCGGCCGACGACTCGGATCGCCCAGGGCGTCCTCCGTCGGGCCCTCTCCGAGACGATCTTCGCTGCCGCCAGCGACGAGGCGCGGCCGATCCTGACCGGCGTACTCTGGCACTTCGATGGGGACCGGCTCACCCTCGCCGCGGCTGACAACTACCGGATCGCCGTTCGGACCATCCCGATCCTCGACCCGGTCCCCGACACGAGCGTCGTCGTTCCCGCCCGGGCCCTGACTGAGCTCGGCCGGATCCTCGGCGAGACCGAGGCTCCCGTCGAGGTCGTCCTGGCCGGGGCGCGGAACCAGATCCTCTACCACCTCGAGGGGATCGACCTCGTCAGCCGCCTCATCGACGGCCAGTTCCCGAACTACCGCCAGGTCCTCCCAACGAGCCACGTCACCTCGGCTGTCGTCGATCGGGAGGAGCTCCTCCGGACCCTTCGTCCGGCTGGCCACATCGCCAGCACAGCGGCGAACATCGTGAAGCTCGTCGTCGGCGAGACCGACGGCGAGGTGCGGGTGACGGCCGCGGCCGAGGTCGGCGACTACGAGGCTGGAGTGAGCGCTGCCGTCGAGGGCGACCCGACGACGATCGCCTTCAACGTCCGGTACCTGACCGACGTCCTGACGAACGTCGAGGCCGAGCAGTTCGCCATCGAGCTCAACGGCCCCCTCTCGCCGGGCGTCTTTCGGCCCATCGGCGACGACGCCTACATCCACGTCGTCATGCCCGTTCGGACGACGTCCTGACGCCGTCCCCAGGGAGGCCCGTGACCGTCCTCCGCGCGATCCAGATCGACGATCTGCGGGCCTATCGACGGGTCACCGCTGACTTTCCGGATGGGCCACAGCTCGTCTGGGGACCGAACGCGGCCGGCAAGACGAGCCTCATCGAAGCGATCGTCCTCCTCGCCTGGGGCCGCTCGCATCGGACGGCGGCCGACGCCGAGCTCGTCCGGTGGGGGGCGGCCTTCAGCCGAATCGAGGGCCTCGTCGCTGCGGAGCCCGGTCCCAGCGACGCTGGGAGCCAACCCCCGGCTGCCGTCGAGGTCGTCGTGGCTCGGGCGGGAGCCGGCTCACGAAAGCGGATCCGGGTCGACGGGGTCGGCCGCCGGGCGGCGAGCCTAGGGAGCGTCCTCCGGGTCGTCGTCTTCGCCCCCGAGGAGATGCTCCTCGTCGTCGGCCCACCGTCCCTCCGCCGGGACGCCCTCGACCGGCTCGCCGGACAGCTCGTTCCTGCCTATGCCGTCGATCTGGCAACGTACGGGCGGGCCGTCGCCCAGCGAAACCAACTCCTCCGCCAGATCCGGGACGAGGGCGCCGACCGCGGCCAGCTCCGTTTCTGGACGGAGACGTGCATCGAACTCGGGGCATCCCTCGTCGTCGGCCGGCTCCGGCTCCTGGACGAGCTCGCCGGACCCCTCGCCGCCGCCCACCGGCTCATCGCCCCCGAGGAGGCCTCGACCGGTCCTCTCAGGCTCGCCTACCGGACGAACGCCCCGGCGGGGCCAGGCGAGACGGTCCGCGACGCCCTCCGCCGACGCTTTACCGAGACCGCCGAGAAGGAGCTCTGGAACGGGACGACCCTCGTCGGCCCTCACCGCGACGACATCACCTTCGAACTCGGCGGCCGCGATCTCGCCGGCTTCGCCTCCCGGGGCCAGCAGCGGACGGCGATCCTCGCCCTCAAGCTCGCCGAGCTCGACCTCCTCGCCGCCCACGACGGACGGCCGCCGCTCCTCCTCCTCGACGACGTCTTCAGCGAGCTCGATCCGACTCGTCGGGCGCACCTCGTCCGCCGGGTCGGCGAGCTGCCACAGGCCTTCGTGACGACGACGGCCATCGAGGAGCTCGATCCCGAGCTCGTTCGAGCCGCTGTCGCCTGGCAGGTCGTCCCGGGGCCCGACGGGGCGAGCCTCGTCGGGCCGGGCGCCAAGGAAGGCCTCGGCCCCGACCTGGCGATCTCCCGATGATCCGCCGACGACCGATGGAGCGGGTCGGCGACCTTCTGCCCGAGATGGCGCGTCGCCTCGGGCTCGAGGCCGAGCTCCGCCAGGCCCAGGCGGCGGCGAGCTGGTCGGCCCTCGTCGCCGAGCTCGTCCCGCCGGCTGCGGGGGCGACCCGCCTCGTTCGGATCGACGGGGAGCGGGCCGTCGTCGAGGCCGACGCACCGATCGTGGCCCAGGAGCTCCGGCTCCGAGCCACGGAGCTCGTCGGCTCCCTCCGTTCCCGCCCCGGCGGCAGGGGCGTGACCGAGCTCGTCGTTCGGGTTCGCCCTCCCGGCCGGCTATAATCGCCCACCCACGTGGCCGCACAGCCAACCATCGCCCAGCCCGCCTCGGGGCTCGCCGAGGGTTCCCCTTTGCCCCTGCCGGACCGGGGACTCGTGCGGGAGGCGTGACCATGGCAGTTCGCCTCCAGACGAAGCTCGGGGTCGTCCCCGAAGCCGACCGACTCCCGGACTCGGCCGACACCGTCCTCGTCACCGAACCCTCGATCGGGGCCGTCGCCCGCTCGAAGGGGAACCTCTACCTCCTCGTGACCGCTCGCGGCGGGGGCGCTCGCCTCCGCCAGCTGACCCGGCTCGTCGCCGAGACGATCCGGGCCGAGTACTACTACGACGAATCGGCGGGCATCCGGATCGTCCTCGAGAAGGCCATCGACCTCGCCAACAAGCGCCTCATCCACGAGCGCGGTCCCTGGGACCCGGCCGCCGGGGGGCCGATCGGCGTCGCCCTCGCCGTCGTCCGGGGGAGCGAGCTCTACGTCTCGACCGCGGGCCCCGCCGAGGCGTATCTTGTCCGCGGGGCGCGGCTCTCCACCCTCCCCGATCCCGAGCGAGACCGAGGCCTGCCCTACACCGGCCTCCGCCCCGATGTCTGGCGCGGCGAGATCGCCGTCGGCGACTCCCTCCTCCTCGTCAGCCCGAACCTGAGCGCCCAGCTTGGGCCAGAGGCGCTGAAGGACGCCCTCGTTACCCTCCATCCCCAGTCCGCCGTGGAGCACCTTCACCACCGCTTCGTCGCTTCGGGCGGGATTGGGAGCGACGCCGTCCTGGCCATCGAGCTGGCCGAGGTCGCGGCGACGGCGAGGACGCGGACCCTCGAGCCCGTGCGAGCGCCGGAGCCCCTCGCCGGTGCCCCGGACCGAGGACCCTTCCCGATCGCCGACCAGGTGAGCGAGGGGGTCGCCGCCCTCGGGGCGCAGGCCCGAACGGCCGGCCGGACGGCGCGCAACCTCCTCGAGCGGCTCGTCCTCGCCATCCAGGACCGCCTTCCTCGCCGACCGACCGTCTACCGACGGGTCACCCCCTACAGCGCCCGACGGGAGCAGCAACGCCGGGCGGCCGTCGCCGTCCTCGCCTTCGTCGTCGTCGCCGGTGGGCTGGGCCTCGCCGTCTACGCTGCCGGGGGTGGGCCGCCACGCGAGGCCGTTTCCTCGCTGACGGCCGGCCAGCAAGCGTTGAGCGCGGCGAAGGAGGCCATCGACACCGTCTGGGCACCGGGCGTCGATCTCGTGACGGGCGACCCGCGGCGGGCACGCCAGCTCCTCGAGACGGCCTACGAGCAGCTCGCCGCCGCCGAGCGAGCGGGGATCCCAACCGCGACGACCGCGCCCCTCCGGCAACGGGTCGTCGCGGGACTCGATGAACTCTTCGGTGTCGTCCCGGTGGCGGCGACGACGCTCTTCAGCTTCGAGGGGGCCGAGACGCCGGTCGACCTCCGGGGGCTCGTTCTGGGACCCGATGGAGCGCCCTTCGTCCTCGACCGGGCGACGAAGACCGTCTACCGGATCGACGTCGCGGCCCAGACGGCGACGGCGATCCTCCGGGAGGGGACGAAGGCGTCGGGGGCGACGGCGGCTGAACCGCGCTTCCTTTTCGTCGGCGGACCCGACGTCCTCGTCCTCGACGCGGCGAACCAGCTCTGGCGTTGGCGTCCGGCGAACACCTCGGGAAAGGGGACGCTGGCCAGAATCCGGGTCAAGGACTCGGCGACCTGGGGCGACGACATCCGGGCCGTCGGCACGTACGTCCGCAACGCCTCCCTCGGTCTCTACAACCTCTACGTCGTCGATCCCTCGGCCCGCCAGATCCTCACCTACTCGCCGGCCGCCGACGGCAGCGGCTACCCGGCCGACCCGACGGGTCGACTGGCGACGGAGCGGGACGTGAGCGCCTTCGAGGCCCTCTACATCGACGGCGACATCTTCGTCACCGACAACGGGGTCATCGAGCGCTTCGTTTCCGGGCGGAGCGGAGGCTGGGACGCGGAGCTGCCGCCCGACGAGCTTCTCCGGCCGGCGCCGGACTACCGGCTCCTCGCCTCGGCCACACCGCGACGATCCGGCCGCCTCTACGCCTACGACGCTCGGAACGGCCGGATCGTCGCCTACGAGAAGGCGACGGGGGCGTACATCGAGCAGTACCGGCTTGCCGGTGGCGACCCGGCCTGGCGTGACCTTCGTGGCATGTACGTCGTTCCGGGCGCCGCCGACGCCCCCGACACGATCGTCTGGATCGACCGGAGCCGTCTCGTCTCGAGCCTCCTCGAACGGGTCCCCGATCGGCCGGGAGCGACGCCCCGACCGAGTCCGAGCGGGTCGCTCGAGACCTCACCGAGCCCGAGCGCGCCGTGATCCCCCTTCGGGACGCGAACCCGACCCGGCGCCTCCCGCTCGTCACCCTCGCCCTCATCGGGGCCTCCTTCGTCGTCTTCGCCTACGAGCTTGGGCTCCAGGCCGACGGCGGCGAGCGGGCCCTCCTCCGCTTCTACCTTGAGTACGGCGTCGTGCCGGCCCGCCTCTCCGCCGCCCTCGCGGCCGGGGATCTCCTCTCGCCGGCCGTTCTCTCCATCCTGACGAGCATGTTCGTCCATGGCGGCTGGCTCCACCTCCTCGGGAACATGCTCTACCTCTGGATCTTCGGCGACAACGTCGAGGACCGGCTCGGCCGCGGCGTCTACCTCGTCTTCTACGTCGCCGGCGGGATCGCCGCCGCCCTCGCCCAGTGGGCCATGGATCCAACCTCGAAGGTCCCCCTCGTCGGCGCCTCGGGTGCCATCGCCGCCGTCCTCGGTGCCTACCTCGTCCTCTTCCCCCACGCTCGGGTCCTGTCCCTCGTCCTCGTCGGGTTCTTCTACCAGCTCGTTGCCGTGCCCGCCGTCCTCGTCCTCGGCTTCTGGTTCGTCCTCCAGCTCGTGAACGGGGCCCTCTCGCTCGGGATGCCGGCGGCCGGCGGCGGGGTCGCCTTCTTTGCCCACATCGGCGGCTTCATCGTCGGTGCCCTCCTCGCCCTTCCGTATCGCCGCCGGCGACCGGTCTCCCCGTGGTCCGTGGGATAATGGAGCCATGCCGAACGAACTCGTCGAGATGATCGTCGAGAGCGTGCGGGTCCACATGCCCTCGAGCCGTCATGTCGTCATCCTCAAAGAGGCCCACCGGGAGCGGTACCTCCCGATCTGGATCGGACCCTGGGAGGCGAGCGCCATCGCCATGCGCCTCCAGGGGGTGACGCCCGAGCGCCCGCTCACCCACGACCTCTTCGCGAACACCCTCGCCGAGCTCGGTGTCCGCCTCGACCAGGTCGTCATCACCCGGCTCGCCGAGGAGACCTTCCACGCCGCCCTCTTCCTCGAGGCGAACGGGCGGCGGATCGAGGTCGACTCCCGACCCTCCGACGCCCTCGCCCTCGCCGTCCGGGTCGGGGTCCCGATCTACGCCGCCGAAGCCGTCCTCGAGGCCGCCGGTCTCGGACCGGAGACGGAGGCCGAGGAGCGCGAGGGGACCGGGAGTCCCTTCGAGCGGACCGGTGGCACCCCGCCGGACGATCCGCGCCTGGCGCCCTTCCGGGACTTCATCAACTCCCTCGACATCGATCTGCCGGGCGAGGGGGGCGAGCAGCGGAGCTCGTAAGCCGGCGAGCCCAGGTCAGCTGCCGCCTCCTGGACCGAGGATCGGGCGGCCCCTGGCGAGGGCTCGCTCGCGGTTCGCCCAGAGGCGAAGCCGAAGGGACCAGAAGTCTTTCACCGCCCGCCAGATGACCGATGGCTTCGCCCCCGTCGGCGAGCCCGCCCGGCGGGGATGGTGGGGAACGCCGACCTCGGCGATCCGCCGGCCCCGGGCGAGGAGCTTGATGAGGAGTTCGGCCGAGAAGAAGGCGCCGCCCGACTCGACGGCGACGTCGGCGAGGGCGTCGCGTCGGAAGACCTTGCAGGCACAGTCGACGTCCCGGACCCGAAGGCCGAACCAGATCCGATTCGCCAGTCGGTAGAGGCGGGCGTAGAGGGTCCGGATCGGCGGGTCGGCGCGGTGGAGGCGGTAGCCGACGACGGCATCGGGGCGGTCGGGGCCTTCGAGGCGAGCGAGGAGGCGGCCGAGATCGGCGACTCGAAACTGGCGATCGCCATCGGTGAAGGCGATGAGCTCGTAGCGGGCGGCCCGGAAGCCAGACCGGAGGGCCTCCCCGTAGCCGAGGTTCGTCGGGTGGTGGACGACCCGGACGAAGCCCGGGTGGGCGGCCGCGAGGCCGTCGGCGATGGCGCCCGTGGCGTCGCGGGAGCCGTCGTCGACGGCGATGATCTCGAACTCGTCGGCGAAGGCGGGCAGGGTGGCCAGCGCTTCTTCGACGAGGCCCGCGAGATTCGCCTCCTCGTTGTGGGCGGGGAAGAAGTAGGAGAGGCGGGGGACGCGGACGCCGGCCGGGCTCGTCTCGCTCGTGCCGCTCATCGCATCGACCCCGAGCGGACACCGAGGGTCACCGCGAGGGCGGCCGCCGCCGGCATGGAGGCGACCCCGGCCCGTCGGGGGCCGAGGACCCGCCACGGCGGATCGCCGACGGGCACGGCGAGGGGCTCGAGCTCGTAGGCGGCCGCGAGGGCCGCCAGCTCGGCGGCACTGGCCCGGATGACGTAGACGGGCCGCTCCGGAAGATTCGCGTCGATCACGTCGGTTACCTCACCAAGGTCGAGGTCGAGACGGGTCCGGTCGTCGACGATCCAGACGTCCGGTCGCCGACCCTCGACGAGCTGTGCGTACCATAGCGGGGTCGAGACGCTCCACCACGAGACGACGACGGCCTCCGGGGCGAGGGCCGGCAGGACGGCGTCGAGCCAGGCGGCAGCGCTCCGGTCTCCGCTCCGATCGACCGCCGCCCTCGTGGCTGGGGCGGCGACGGCGAGGGGCCCGAGGAGGAGGACGGCCACGAGGCCGGTTGCTGCAGCCGAGGTCGCCCCAGGGCCGAGGGCAGCGGCCGATGGAGAGCCGTTGCCAGGGGCAAGTCCACCGGCGAGGAGGGACCGGAGTCGGTCGGCGACGAAGCCCCCGAGGACGGCTAGCCAGAGCCAGCCGAAGAGAACCGGGCCGAGGTAGTAGCGGCCGATCTCGGCGTTCTCGTAGCTGGCGGCGAAGACGGCGGTCACGATCGCCGCCGGGAGGCTCATGAGGGCGAAGCGGGGCCGGCGGAGGGCCGTCGCCAGGGCGCCGACGGGAACGAGGAGGGCGAGGGGCCCGAACTCGGCGCCGAAAGCCCGAGCCACAGCCTCGCCGACGCCAACCGGGTCGGCGACGGGCGAGCGGACAGCAGCCGCGAACTGGCTGCCGAGGACGATGGCGAGCAAGCCGTTGAGGCGCTCCGGGTGGTCGTAGACGAGGGGCGCCCGGAGGGGTCCGGCCCGGAGCGGGAGCTCGAGGTAGAGGCCGGCGGCCACGGCGAGACCGAGGCCGAGGCAGGCCGCGAAGAGGCGAGGCCGTCGGAGGAGCCCGGGCTCGACGGCGAGGGCGAAGAGAACGAGCCAGGGGGCGAGGAGGGCCGTCAGCCCGTGATTCCCGGCCGCGACGCCCCCAAGGGCGGCGGCAGCGAGGAGCCAGCCGTCTGCGGTCGGCGAGGCCTGCCGGACGAGGATCTCCCAACGGAGGAGGACGACGAGGAGGCCGACGACGAGAGCGAGCTGGAGGGCGTGCGGATCGGCGGCCGTCGAGATCGCCCAGATGCCGGGTGTCAGGGCGAGACCGGTACCGGTGACGAGGCCGAGCCATCGCCGACCCGTCAGGGCCGTGGCGGCGACGCTCGTCCCGGCGACGGCGAAGGCGGCGAGGATCGCCGACAGGAGGTTCATCCGGAAGGCCGGCTCGCCGAAGGGCGCCAGGATGATCGAGGCGAGCCAGCCGAGGAGGACGTAACTCGGGTAGCCGGTCGGGTGGGCCGTGCCGAGGAGCGGGCCGACGGTCTGGAACTCGGCCGTGTCCCACCAACCGACGCCGGGGAGGAGGGTCGTCCCGTAGAGCCCGAGGGCGAGGAGGCCGAGGCCGGCGGGGCCGGCAGCGGCGCGGAGGCGGTCCATCGAAGGTCTCACCAGCCGAGGGTGACGCCCCAGACGACGCCCCAGGCGTTGACGACGACGGAGGCGGCGACGAGGAGGAGGACGAGGGGCCGTCGGGGCCCGAGTCGCTCGATGCCGAGGCCGGCCAGGAGGAGGAGGAAGGGCGCGAAGTCGTTGCTGAACCGGTAGCCGAACTGGACCCAGCCCTGGGAAAAGTGCATGAGGTTGACGAGGGCGATGGAGACGACGGCGAGGACGGCCCCGGTGACGAGTCGGCTTCGGCCATAGGCGCGGAGGGCAGCGAGGCCGAGGAGCCAGGCCGGGCTGACGAGGAGGAGGCTCATCCCGTCGTCCCGCGGTCGGAGCCAGGGGCAGTCGGGGTCGAAGAGGGCCCGGGGGCTCGACGGATCAGGGCAGGCGGGGAGAATCTCGGGCGGGGCGAGGAGCATGAGTCGGAGGTTCTGGGGCAGGTACCGCGGATCCTCGATCCCCCAGTCGGCGTGGTACTCGAGGTAGGGATAGAGGAGGGGGTAGAAGGCGACCTCCCGGCGGTAGAGGGCGTCGTAGCCAGGGTGGAAGAGGTGGCCGGTCGTGGCGACGTTGTAGGTGAGAAGGCCGAGGATCGGGAGGCTCGTTCCCAGGAGGGTCGAGAGTGCCCGGCGCGGCCAGCCGCCTCCTCCACCGACGAGGAGGAGGAACGGGAGGCCGAAGGCGACGGTGAGGCGGGCCGTCGCGGCGAGGCCGAGGCAGACGCCGGCCGCCACCGCCCGCGGATCGAGGGGCAGGGCGGCGGCGACGACCCGTCCCGGGGAGCGGACGAGGTCGGCGGGTCGGACGGTGCCGATCGTCTCGAGGCGCTCCGGATCGACGAGGGCGTCGTGGGCAGCGGCGATCGCCGCGCGATCGGCGCCGAGGGCGATCCCGATGGCGCCGAGGGCGAAGGCGAGGGCGACGAGGTGGGCGAGGTACCAGGTCGTGCCGAGCATCGCCGCGTACCAGAGGACGGTCCCGAGGCCGAAGAAGAGGGTCGCCACGAGCCGCGTCGGCAGGCTCACGGCGAGACGGCCGAGGATCCACCAGGCGAGGCCGACGTCGAGACCGCCGATGGCCGCGGCAACGAGCTGGGCGTTCGTGGCGAGGCCCCAGACGGCGACGAAGGGGAGAAGGACGAGGGCCGGGAGGGGCGGGAAGGGGACGAGGGCGCGGCCCGTCGGTGCCCCCTCGGGGTCGACGATCTCGAGGACGTCCTGGAAGTACCAGTTCTCGGGCGCGCCGGGGCTGTCGGCGTAGACGGGATAGCGGATCGCGGCCTGGCCCTCGAGCCAGGCCGCGGCCTGCCAGACGAAGTGGTTGTAGAGGTTGTCGCGGTCGGGGTTGCTGACGAGGTAGACGACGAAGCAGAGCGCGGCGACGAGGAGCCCCGCGGCGGCGCCTCCCCACCCGGCCCTCCGCGCGGCGGGGTCGGTACGGGCCGGCTCAGAAGCGGCCCGTGCTAGACTCCGAGCCACCCTCAGCGCTCGTGCAGGAGGTCGTGCCGCTTGCCAGGCTCCGCCACGGGCGTGCCCCCCAGAGCCACGAGCGGGTTGGCGCGGTGGACCACACCGCGGGCGGGCCTCGGACTCGCCGTCCTGCTCGGGGCGGGGCTCGCCCTCCGCCTCGTCATCGTCCTACTCCTTCCTGGCGCTGGCTTCGGCGTCGACCTGAACGCCTTCCGATTCTGGGCGGCGAACCTGGCCCAGGAGGGGCCGCTCGGCTTCTACGACCGGGGTTTCTTCATCGACTATACGCCTGGCTACCTCTACGTCCTCTGGTTCCTCGGCTACCTGGGCCAGCTCGTCGGCGGCCTGGGCGACCTCGTCAAGATCCCGGCCATCCTCGCCGACGTCGTCCTCGCCTGGCTCGTCCACCGCCTCCTGGTCGAGCTCGGCGGGAGCCGGCGAGCGGCGCTCCTCGGAGCAGCGATCGTCCTCTTCAACCCGATCACCTGGTTCGACAGCGCCGTCTGGGGTCAGGTCGATGCCGTCGGCGCGCTCCCCCTCCTCCTCGGCCTCCGCGAGCTTTGGCGCGGGCGCTCGGAGCGAGCCGCCGTCTTGGCGACCCTCGCCGCCGTCGTCAAGCCCCAGCTCGGCCTCCTCGCCCTCCTCGTCGGCGTCGTCGTCCTCCGTCGCTCCCTCTTCGGGACGCCGCCCGGGACGATCCGCCCGGAGCCCGTCGGGAGCGGCCCCCGCGGCGCCGCGGCCGCCACGCCCCTGGGCAGCCTCCTCGACCGTTGGCGGGCCTTCGAAGCTGGGCCCCACGGACCGCTCCGGATCGCGACGAGCGGCCTCGCCGCCCTCGCCACGGCGGTCGTCCTCGCCGCCCCCTTCGGGCTCTCCTTCGTCGACCTCCTCGGTCGGGTCGCCGAAGCGGCCGGCGGCTACCCGTACCTGACCGTCAACGCCTACAACCTCTGGGCCCTCGTCGAGCGGGGCGGCCTGGGCCTCGCGGCGAACGGGGCCTGGCTCTGCGATGCCGTGGCCGGCGACCCGTGCCCACCCGGCTCGGCGGTCCTCGTTGGCCCCGTCTGGGCCGTCTTCGTCGGGACGGGGCTCCTCCTCGTCGCCATCGCCGCCATCACCCTCGTCGCCGCCTATCGGCCGGACCCGCGAACCCTGACGATCGCCCTCGCTGCCCTCGCCGTCGTCTTCTTCGTCGTCCCGACTCGGGTCCACGAGCGGTACCTCTTCCCCTTCTTCGCCGTCGGGGCCGTCCTGGCGGCCACCTCGGTCCGCTGGCGGGCGGCCTACGCCGTCCTGGCGGTGGCGAACGGCCTCAACCTCTACGTCGTCCTCACGACCCTCTACTCGAACCCGGGGGTGAGCGACTGGCTCGGCATCGGGCCCCTCGTCCGCTCGCCGGGCGGGGTCACGGCCATCGCCGTCGGCCACACCCTGGCCGGGGCCTGGGTCGTTGCCCAGCTCCGACCGGGAGCCCGCCGGCGACTGGCAGTCGAGCTCGTCCGGGACCGACGGGCGGAGGCTGACCTCGGGCACCCTTCGAGGGAAGCCGAGCCGTTGCCGAGGCCCGCTCCGGGCGAGGCTCCGGCGACCCCGGGGGCTGCCGCTCCCTCGATCGGCTCCGCCCGCGCGGCGAGGCCGACGTCCACCCCGTCCGTCTCGGCCTCGGCCGCCATATCAGCCTCCGGGTCGATCCGTGCCGCCGTCGACGCCCGTTCGGGCGGAGCCCCCGGCGTCCTCGGTCACGCCGACCGACCGACGCCGGAAGCCGACCAGGACGCAGGTCTCCTCGCCCTCCTCCGCCGACGACTGACAGCCCGCTCCTTCCGGCCCGACCGGTCGCGGACCCTTCATGGCGAAGGCCCCGGGCGGCTCGACCGGCTCGACCTCTGGCTCCTCGCCGTCCTCGTCGTCGCCGCCCTCGTCCTCCGCCTCTGGCGGCTCGAGGAGCCCACCGAGATGCACTTCGACGAGGTCTACCACGCCCGGACGGCGACCGAGTTCCTCCAGAAGTGGCGCTACGGCCTCGATCACTCGATCTACGAGTGGACGCATCCCCATCTGGCGAAGTACGCCATGGCCCTCGGGATCGTCGTCGCCGGCAACGACCGGGTGACGGCGACGAGCGACCTCGGGGTTCCGGTCCGGTCGGCTGTCATCGAGCCGCGCTGGGACGACCCCTCCCTTCCCGGCGCCCGGGCCGGCGACCGGCTCTACACGGCGACCGGGGCCGAGGTCGTCGCCGACGACCTGGCGACTCGCCAGCGCCTCGGCGCCGTCCCGATACCCGGAGCCGCCGCGGTCGCCGTCGACCCGGCGGGGCACCGGCTCTTCGTCGGTACGGCCGGCGGCGACGTCTTCGTCGTCGACACGGCGGCGACCTTCGACGTTCTCCGGGCGGGCGGGACCGCCAATTTCGCCTCGGCGGCGGCGCCCTTCGCCCACCTCAGCCTGCCCGTCGAGGAGCTCCTCGCCACCGACGACGGGACGGCGGTCCTCGCCCGGCTCTCGAACGACACGATCGTCTCTCTCGACGGCGCCACGGGGGCCGAGCTCGGCCGGACGACGGTCGAGGGAGCCGCGGCCCTCGCCCCGGCCGGCACGGTCGACGGCGTCTTCGCCCGACCCCTCGAGGTGCCCGATCCGGCAACCGAGGCGACGACCCTCGCCGGTCTTCTCGGCGCCGACGTCGAGCTGCTCCGGAGCCGCCTCGCCTCGACGGCAGAGGAGCTTGTCCCCCTCGCCCCCATCCGCGACGGCTCGACCCGGGACGCCGTCCAGGCGGCCATCGACGACGGACGGCTCCTCGGCCTGACCATCGAGACCCGACCGCAGGTTGCCGTCGCCGGGACGAGCGGGCTGACGATCCTCGCCGCCCTCGGCGCCGACGTCCGATCGAGCGTCCCCCTCGAGGCTCCGGCGACCGGTCTCGCCCTCGTGTCTGGGCTCGACACCCCGAAGCTCTACGTCGCCGCGGGCAGCGACCTCGCCGTCGTCAGCCTCGGTGAGGGGCCCTCCGACACGCCGCGCTACGAGTCGCGCTTCCCGATGCCGGCTCGGGTGACGAGCGTCCGCTTCGATCCGTCGAGCAAGATGGTCCACGTCCTCGGCGACGCACCCGACGGCGGCGGCCGGACGATCTACGTCGTCGAGCCCCACGCGAACGCCGTCTACGCCGACGCCCGCCTCCCCTTCGACCCGGCGGCCTGGGTCGTCGACGCAGCTCCCCGCTACCCGGCGGCCGACCGCCAGGCGATCCTCGCCCTCGCCGCCCACGGCCGGCTCGTCCTCGTCGACGCCGGCAGCCACGCCTTCGCCTGGCGACTGCCGGGGGTTCTCGCCGGCGTGCTCACGGCGGCCCTCCTCTACGTCCTCGCCCGGCTCCTCTTCGCCCGGCGGGCCGTCGCCGTCATCCTCGGGGTCCTCGTCCTCGCCGACGGGATGCTCTTCGTCCAGTCGCGGATCGGGATGAACGACGTCTACGTCGGCTTCTTCATCGTCGCCGCCGTCACCCTCTTCGCCGCCCTCTGGCTCGGCGTCTGGCGGCGGGCGATCGCCTTCTGGCTCCTTATGCCCGTCGTCGGGCTCCTCCTTGGCCTCGCTCTCGCGAGCAAGTGGGTCGCCGCGTACGCCATCGGTGGTCTCGGGATCCTCGTCCTGGCTCGCTCCGCCCTGGGCCGGGTTCTCCTCATCGGCGCTCTCGTCGTCCTCACCGCGGTCCTCGGCTACATCGGCCTCAGCGTGCCGGCCGGGGCGACGAGCGGCGGGAACCTGACCTTCCTCCTCATCATGATCGCGATCACCCTGGCCGCGACGGCGGCGGCCGTCCTCCACCCCGTCGCCTGGAGCGAGGAGGAGGTGCGCCTCGCCGTCGGGGCCCCGGCCGTCGCCGGGATCGCCGTCTTCCTCGGTGGCCTCGTCCTCGCTCGGCCGACGGAGCCGGTCGCCCTCGGTCCCCTCGCCCTCGCGCCGGCCGCCGTCGCCCTCGCTCTCCTCGTCCTCTCGGCCCTCGTCTGGGGTGCCTTCGTTCTCGCCGGTCGGGTCGGCTTCGGCCCCTTCGCCGCACCACCCGGCCCCGACGACCCGCGGGCCGTCCTGCCCCCGCCGGCCCCGGCCCCACGAGGCTGGCTGCGACCGGGAGCGGGCCTCGGGCTGCCTCTCGTCTGGATCGGTCTCTCCCTCGTCGGCATTCCACTCGGCGTTTACGTCGCCTCGTACCTGCCGTGGGCGATGCTCGACGGCAACCAGCTCGTCCCCGGCTGGCCGCCGGGCCACACGGGTCAGACGCTCCTCGAGCTCACCCGGGCCATGTACGACTACCACAACAATCTGCGGGCGACCCACGCCGCCTCGTCGCCCTGGTGGGCTTGGCCCTTCGACCTGAAGCCGGTCTGGTTCTACCAGGGGAGCTTTGCCGCCAACACGGCGGCCGCCATCTACGACCACGGCAACCTGGCGAGCTGGTGGCTGGCCGTGCCGGCGGTCGGGTTCGCGACCTGGCAGGCCTTCGCCCGGCGGAGCCTCGGGCTTGCCATCGTCGTCGTCCTCTTCCTCTCGCTCTGGATCCCCTGGGCCAGGATCGACCGAGCCACATTCCAGTACCACTGGTACACGATCCTTCCCTTCGCCCTCCTCGCCCTCGCCTACTTCCTCGCCGAGCTCTGGCACGGGCCGTCGCGCCGGACCTGGCTCCTCGCCAGGCTGGTCGCCGCCCTCGCCATCCTCGGGCCAGGCCTTCTCTGGCTCCTCAAGGCTCCCCTCTGCTGGTTCGTGGGGGTCGAGCGGGTCTATGCGAACTCGCCGGCCTGCGTCGGCAACCCGGGCGAGCTCGTCGTGACGGCCCAGGTGGCCGGGCTCGTCGCTGTCGTGGGGCTCGCCCTCGTCGTTCTCCTCTGGCAGCTCCTCCGTCTCGAGGTCCCCGGGCCCAGCGGCCGCCCGGAGCCGGTGCGGCGGCTCCTCGTCCTCGCCGCGACGGCCGCCGCCGCCCTCGTCGGCCTCCTCGTCGTGAACGCCGCCCTCGGCGAGACGGTCCTCGTCGCCATCCGCGGCTTCCAGAGCGAGCTCGTCGCCCTCCTTCTCCTCGTCCCCCTCGGCCTCGGGGCCTGGGTCGTCCTCGGCGCCCGCGATCCGCGGCGGTTCGTCGTCGGCGCCCTCGTCGCGATCGTCGTCGTCTTCGTCGTCGTCTACCCGAATGTCGCGGCACTGCCGCTCCCAGCAGCCGTCCACAACGCCTACCAGGGGATCCTGCCGACCTACATCTGGGCCTTCCAGTTCCCGGTCAACACCGACCAGCCCGTGGCAGTGCCGCCGCTGCTGGCGCCAGAGCCAGCGATCCTGGTCGGCGCCCTCGCCCTGACCTGCCTCGTCGTCGGCTACAGCGCCTGGGTCTGGCGGGTGGCGTTGGCCGAGGCGGGGTCATCGGCCGAGGTGGGGTCATCGGCCGAGGCGGGGTCATCGGCCGAGGCGGGGGAATCGGGCACGGCGGCGCCATCGGGCGAGGCGTTCGCCGAGGCGGCGCCATCGGGCGAGGCGTTCGCCGATACCGCCGGCCAGACCCCGCCGTCGGGGCGGGGTGGCCTGGCGGAGGGACGAGGGGACCGGTGAGCGGCCGGTGGCCGAAGGTCGGGCCGCCGCAGGCCGGTCGCCGACCGCGGGGCGGCAGACCGGAGCGTGCGACCGCGGTCCTGCTGGGACGCCGTCGCCCGACCGCGGTCCTGCTCGGGCCGCGTCGTCCCGCCACCGGCCGCACTCGCCGCACTGGGTCCTCCCTCGTCGGCCTCCTCGTGCTCCTGCTCGCTGGAGGCCTCCTGGTGCTCGTCGCGAGCCGCAGGAAGCGGCCGCTGTCACCCTGGGCTCGCCTCGGCACCGAGGACGTCCACGCTCTCGTCTTCCTCCCGGACGACTCGGAGGGCCTCCGCTTCGGTCACAAAGGCGGGATCCTCGCGTCCCTCGACGGCGGGCGCAGCTGGGAGCCGCTCGCCTCGGGCTTCGACGCGATGAGCCTCGGGCTGTCTCGGGACGGGTCGATCGTCGTGGCGGGCCGCGAGGTCTTTGCCGTCAGCCGGGACGGTGGTCGAACGTGGCAGGACATCCCCGCCGACCTGCCGAACCTCGACATCCACGGCTTCGCCCGCGACCCCGGTGACCCGGACCGGATGTGGGCCTATCTCGCGACCGGTGGCTTCTGGGAGAGCGTCGACGGCGGACTAGCGCGGACTCGCCCGTCCGTCGGTCGGAGCCCCGGCCCGGTTGGCGTGCGCGACTTGCCCCCTCACGGGCGGTGGGATGGACGCCTGGTAATCCGGCGGCAGCTGGCCGGCCGCCGCCAGGCGCCGGATGACGAACCCGTAGTACTCCTCGACCTTGGCCGTGACCCGCTCCCAGGAGAACTCCTGGGCCCGGGCCCGACCGGCGGCGCTCATCCGGGCCCGAAGGTCCGGATCGCCGAGGAGCCGGGCGATCGCGCCGGCGAGGGCCTCGGGGTCGCGGGGCGGGACGAGGAGCGCCTGCTCGCCGCGGCGGACGACCCCTTTGTAGCCGTGGATGTCCGAACAGACGATCGGCGTCCCGGCCGCCATCGCCTCGAGGAGGACGATGCCGAAGGATTCGCGGCCGGTGGCGGGAGTGACGAAGACGTCGGCCGTCCGGTAGAGCTGGGCAAGCTCGTCGTCGCTCACCCGGCCGAGGAACTCGACCTTCCCGAGGCGACGGGTCGCCACGTAGCGACGAGCCTCGCGCTCCTGGGGGCCGCTCCCGACGAGGAGGAGCCGGCAGTCCCAGTCGCGTCGGCGAAGGATCCGAAAGGCGCGAAGGAGGACGAGGACGCCCTTCCGCGGCTCGAAGCGGCCGACGAAGAGGATGTTCAGGGTCCCGTCCTGCCAGCGGGCGATCGGGACGGCCCGCTGGAAGCGGCCGACATCGACCCCGTTCGGGATGACCTTGTAGTCGCCGGGGAAGAAGCGGCTGATGAAGTGGCGGGCGGCGGCCGAGACGGCGATCCGGCCGTGGAGGCGGGCTACGGTGCCGCCGAGGAGGCGGGCCCCAAGCTCGTAGGCCGGGGAGAAGCCGGCGTAGGCATGGAAGGTGGCGATGTTCACGCTCCGGGACTGGCGGAGGAGGATCGGCGACAGGAAGGGGACGAGGGGCTCGTGGAAGTGGAGGAGGTCGAAGCGCTCCCGGTCGAGGAGCTCCCGAACCTGGGGCACGAAGCGGGGCGAGAGGGTGAGGGTCCCCACCGAGCCGTTGGCCGGCACGCTGAAGCCCTTCCCGATCCGGATGACGTCGCCCTCCGAGCTCCGCTGGAGCCCGTGGCTCGAGGTGATGATCCGGACGTCGTGGCCACGGGCCCGGAGGTTCTCGTAGAGGTGGCGGACGTGCTGGGTCACGCCGCCCGGGAGGGGGTAGACGTACGGCGAGACGAGGCCGATCTTCATCGCCGTCCGCCCCGTCCGTCCGGTGTCGGGTAACCGAGATCGCGGCCGCTGCCGTCACGTCGGATCCGGCCCCGAAGTTCGTCGCGGGCGTCGCGGCCGTACTTCCGGAGCTGGCGTCCGAAGGTCGCCAGCTGGCTCACGGGGTCGTGGAAGCTTCCGTGCCAGCGGGTCCGACGCTCGAGGATCGCGAGGCGAAGGTCCTCCGCCGTCCGGCCGGGGAAGGTCGTCCAGCCGGCGCCGACGGCCGAAACGTGGTGGGCGTCGCTGTTCCCGATCCCGGCCAGGCCGTGCTCGGCGGCGAAGGCGACGACCCGCCGGTGCCACGGCCGCCCGAGCATCGTCGGGTTGAAGGCCTCGAGGCCGTCGGGGCGGACGCGCTCGTCACGATCCCGAAGGAGGCGGCGGAGGACCCAGCCTTGGGCACAGAGCGGGTACGGGACGAGGGGATGGGCGGGGATGGCGAGCCCGCCCTGTTCGTGGACGATCCCGATCGTCGAGCGGAGGGAGCGGAGGGGTGGGACGCGCTCGGCGATGAAGAGGGCGAGGAGGTGCCCACCGAGGGTCGTTACCTCCTCGCCGACGACGACCTCGACCCGATAGCCTCGCTCGCGGGCGAGGGCCTGGGCGGCGAGGGCGGCGTCGATCCGGTCGTGATCGGCGATGGCGATGACGTCGAGCTCGGTCGCCGCCTCGACGTGGTCGAGGATCTCCTCGACGGAGCTCGTGCCGTCCGAGGCAAGGGTGTGGATGTGGAGATCGGCCCGGCCGAGGCGGTCGGTCATCGCCGACCCTCCTCGCGGGCGGCTGACGGCGCGGGCGCCGAGGCCGCGAGCTGCCCCAGCCGTCCCCGGCGCACGGCGAGATCCGGCCACAGAGGGAAGAAGACGGCCCACCATTGCTCGGGGGCGGTGGCGACGAGCCGCTCGAAGGCGCGGGCCTCGGCCTCGAGGACGGCCAGGACCCGCTCCCGCCGCGAACCCTCGACCGGCATCGGGAGCCGCTCGAGCCGGCCGCGGTACCGGCCCGGCCCCGTCCGCCAGGCGGCACCGACGTAGATCGGAACCCCGCTCTCGAGGGCGAGGACGGCCGGGCCGATCGGGAGGGGGCAGGGAGCACCGAAGAGCGGGACCTCGACGCCGCCGCCCGTCAGATCGCGATCGGCGATGAGCCCGACGAGCTCGCCCCGCTCGAGGGCAGCGGCGAGCTCGCGGCGGGCTTCGCGGAGGCCGACGAGCCGAACGCCGAGGGCCCCTCGCGTTCGGACGAACCAGCGCTGGAGGGCCGGATCGGGGATCGTCTCCATCGGGGCGACCGCCGGCCGGCCGCTCCGCTGGATGACGTAGAGGCTCGGGATCTCGAGGGCCCCGAAGTGGAGGCCGACGAGGACGATCCGACCCCTCCGCTCGAGGGCCTCGGCGACCGTCTCGGGGGTCTCGACGACGAACCGCTCGGCGAGGTAGCGGGCGTCGTAGGTCGGCACCCGGAGGAGCTCGAGGTAGTAGCGGGCGCGATGGCGAAAGGCGGCCCGAACGAGGGCTTCGAGGGCGCGAGGGTCGCTGGCGGCGGCTCGCAGCCGGGCCGGACCGACGCCCGTCCGGGCGCACCAGTCCGCGACCCGGCCGAGGTTTCGGCGGGCCTGCTCGGCGTCGGCGGGCGCGAGGCGGTACCAGAGGAGGCCGGCGGCCTCGGCGAGGGCGACGAGGGGTCCTTCCGGGAGCCAGCAGAGGACTCGGGCCAGGGCGGCGACGAGGCCAGCCCGGAGCCGCTGGAGGGGAGTGCCCGGTGGGAGCCTCGGTGCCGCCTCGACGGGCGCGGTCTCGACGGCCTCGCTCATGGGACCCCGTCGACGGCCGTCAGCCTGACCTCGCCCTCGGTCACCTCGCCGTCCATTTCGGCCGCCCGACGGGCGAGGGTCCCCTGCTCCGCCTCGTCCTCCGGCCAGACCGGCTTGAAGCTGTACCACTGCTCAGGGGCCGCCGCGATCGCCCGTTCGAGGGCGTCGGCGACGGCCTGGGTCGCCCGGCGGAGGGCCGCCGGGTCGGACCCGGCCACCTCGATGGGGGTGTCGTGGGTGACGAGGAAGCGACCCTTCGGAAGGCGCCGGACGACCATCGGCAGGATCGGGCTCCCGCTCTTCGCGGCCAGGACGGCCGGGCCGGCGGGGAGCGTCGTCCACGAGCCGAAGAGGCGGACGGGGATCCCATCGGGGCGATATCCCCAATCGACGATGAGGGCGAGGATCTCCCGCCGCCGGAGGACGGCGTAGATATCCCGCATCCGCCGCCAGGGGATGACCGTCACCCCCCACCGCGCTCGCTGGGCAGCGAGGATCTCGAAGAGCTCGGGAAACGAGCTGTCGTCGGCCACCCCGCTCACGGGCCACCCATGGTGGGCGAGGCCGGCCGCCGCCGCCTCGAGGTTTCCGAAATGGCCGGTCGTGAGGATGAGGCCCCGGCCGGAGGCGCGCCAGACGGCGGCGACCTCCTCGACCCCGACCGCCTCGACGCGAGCCGAGATCTCGGCCGCCGACTGGTTCGGGAGGCGCTGGAGCTCGACGAGGTAGCGGGCGTAGTTGTCGTAGGCGGCGAGGGCGAGCCGGCGGACGTCCGGATGCTCGGGCGGCAGCCCGAGGACGTGGGCGAAGTTCTCGTTCGCCCAGCGGCGCTTCGTCGGCCAGGCCCAGTACGAGGCTCGGAGGCCGGCCCGGACCACGGCCACCGAGACCCGCTCGGGGGCATTGGCGACGAGCCAGCTTCCGGTCCGCCAGGCGGCGAGCCCGGCCCGCTCGACGGCCCGGAGGGCGAGCCGACGGGGCGGCGGCTTCGGGTCCCGACGGTGGGGTGCCGAGAGCCGCCGCCCGTTCGTCGTCACCGGCTCAGGCCGAGGCGCCGGCCTTCTTCGCTGCCCGGCTCGCCGAGGCTGCGGCCGGGGCAGCGGCGCCGGCTGGACGCTTCCCGTCGCCGGTGAGGGTTTCGTTGTCCTCGCCGCGGATGAAGGCCTCGACTCGCTCCCGGGCTACGTCGTCGGGGATCTGGACCGGCGGGCTCTTCATGAAGTAGGCCGACGGGGCGACGAGGGTCCCGGACAGGCCGCGGTCGAGGCCGAGCTTCGCGCAGCGGATGGCGTCGGTGATGACGCCGGCGCTGTTCGGGCTGTCCCAGACTTCGAGCTTGAGCTCGAGGTTCAAGGGAACGTCGCCGTACGTCGTCCCCTCGATCCGGATATGGCACCACTTCCGATCCTCGAGCCAGGGCACGTAGTCGGAGGGGCCGACGTGGACGTTGTCCTCGTCGATCGGGTAGTCGATCATCGAGGTCACGGCGTTCGTCTTGCTGATCTTCTTGCTCTCGAGCCGCTCGCGCTCGAGCATGTTCAAGAAGTCGGTGTTGCCGCCGAAGTTGAGCTGGTAGGTCCGGTCGATGCGGACGCCGCGGTCCATGAAGAGACGGGTCAGGACCCGGTGGGTGATCGTCGCCCCGACCTGGCTCTAGATGTCGTCGCCGATGATCGGCAGGCCCTCCTCGGCGAAGCGGCGCTGCCAGTAGGGCTCGCGGCCGATGAAAACGGGGATGGCGTTCACGAAGGCGACACCGGCTTTCAGGGCCTGCTCGACATACCACTTCGTCGCCTCTTCGGAGCCGACCGGCAGGTAGCTGACCATGACATCGACTTTCCGCTCGCGGAGGATGCCGACGATGTCGGCCGTCGGGCCGGGCGCCTTCTCGATGATCCGGGAGAGGTACTTGCCGAGGCCGTCGTGGGTCATCCCCCGCTCGACGGGGACGCCCAGATGGGGGACCTGCTGGAAGACGTACGTGTTGTTCGGCTTCGCGTAGATCGCCTCCGAGAGGTCCTTGCCGACCTTGTTGCGGTCGATGTCGAAGGCGGCGACGAACTCGATGTCCCGGATGTGGTAGCCCCCGAGTTCGACGTGCATGAGGCCCGGGATCCGATCACCCGGCTGTGCGTTCTCGTAGTAGTAGCGGCCCTGGACGAGGCTGCTCGCGCAGTTCCCGACCCCGACGATGGCGACCCGGATCTTTCGATCGCCGGCCTGGCCGTTCCGACCGGCGCCGCCGTTGTTCGTGCTCACGTGCTGCTCCATGGCTCGGTTGCTCTGCTCCCTACTGGATCGATGGTCGGTCGGATACGTCCGGATGTCGAACCTCCCTGTCTGCGTGGTCGATGATGTGACGAATGCGTTGGCCGGTCGTCAGGCCGGCGAGGACGACGATGCTGCCGAGGGCGATCTCGATGACGAGGGCGCCACCGGCGACGTCGGTCGAACCGACCCCGAGGATGCCCCCGAGGAGGAGTCCGCCGCTGAGGAGGACGAGGCGGACCTCGCGTGGGGCGAGCCCGACGCTCGCCATGTCCCGCTCGCCGACGAGGTCGAGACCTTCGGCCCGGGCTCGGCTGTAGCTGACGAGGAAGGCCGCCGCCATCGCCGCCGCAGCGAGGATGGCGAGCCAGGGCAGAGCCGCCCCGATCCCACCGGCCACGAGGCCGACATAGACCGCCGCTTCACCGGCTCGATCGAAAACAGAGTCGAGGAAGGCGCCGAGCCGGCTCGCCCGGCCGCTGGCCCGGGCGAGGGTGCCATCGAGGAGATCGAAGGCGCCACCGACGAGGACGAGGAGGCCCGCCAGCCCGAAGGCACCGAGGGCGGCGGCCGCGGCGCCGAGGAGGGCGAGGCCGAAGCCGAGGATGGTGAGGGCGTTCGGGCTGAGACCGAGCCGGCCGAGGGCGAGGGCGACGGGCTCGGCCGCCCGGCGGACGCGACGCCGGAAGGTCGGAGTGAGGGGCATCGCCATCAGCTCGCGATCCCGAGGATGACCCGCTCCCGCTCGGTGACCTCGCCGAAGGCCTCGGGGCGGAGGGTGCAGACGGTCTCCCGCCCGACCCGCCGGGTTTCGACGAGGCCGGCATCCCGGAGCCGCTTCAGGTGGTGGGAGACGAGGGGCTGGCTGAGGCCGACGTGCTCGATGAGCTCCGTGACTGTGCTCGGGCCCTGGGCGAGGCGGCGGACGATCCGGAGGCGGTTCACGTCGGCGAGGGCCTTGTGGAACGTCCGGAGGACGCGGAGCTCCTCGGGCGGGTCGACGAGGGAGGCGATGGTCGAGCGGATGCGGGCGGGTGAGGGCACGAGCTGGCCTCCGGTCGGCGGGCGGGCGATCGATCAACGGACGTTCATATAAAGCGCCGTTTATCTTATTCGCTCGCGGTCGGCTGTCAAGGGGTGGCCGGGCGGCCTGGGACACGACTCGGGCGGCCCGTCGACTCGGGCGGCCGTGCGCCCAGAACACCAAACCGGGGGTGCCGGGCGGACGGAAGCGGCCGATTCGGCGGCTTTGTTGCTCGAGGAACAGCAGATGACCGATGCGGGGGCCCTCGACGCCGGAGATGCGGCCCCTTTGGTGTTCCCAGAACACGCCGGCCGGGCGGCGGCCGGTCGGGTCGCGACGGGCGTCGGACGCCGGGAGGCCGGTTCCCGCCGCGGTCGACGGAGCGGGGCTGCGTTGCCGGCCTCCGGGCGCCGGAGGCTCGGCCGCACCAACAGAGATGCTTCCCCGGCGATGCGCGACGCCCGTCCGGTGGCCGCCGACCCGACCCTCGTGGCCGTCTGGCCGGGATCTAGAATGGCAGTCCTGGAAGACGACGGGCGATCGGAGGACGGCATGGACGGTCGGGAACGCCAGAAGGCGGTGGGCTCCTTCGAGCCGTCGGCGCCGGTTCGATGGCCCGCGGTTCGTCCGAGGCCGGTCGGAGTGGACCGACCGTGAGTGTCGCCGACTTCCGCGCCGCCCTCGATCGCCAGCCCTGCTGCGCCGCCATCACGACCCCCGAGCGCCTCGATGCCGCCCTCGCCAGCCGGACGACGATCGTCTTCCTCCTCCGGGCCGATGGTCTGGCCATCGAACCGATCGTCCGGCGGATCCACGACTCCGGCCGCCTCGTCGCCGTCCATCTCGACCTCGTCGACGGGCTCCGACCCGATCGCACCAGCGTCGCCTGGCTCGCCAGGGCCGGGGCGGACGCGATCATCTCCGCCCAGGGGCAGCTCATGCCCGCCATCCGCCGGCATGGGGCGGTCGCGATTCATCGCCTCCTCCTCGTCCGGCGAAGCCTCGTCGGAACGGCCGTCGGGGCCGTCCTCCGGTCCGGAGCCGACTTCGTCGAGGTCCTACCGGGGGTCATTCTGCCCGAGGTCATCGATCGCCTTCCGCCGCTCCGGGTCCCGCTCCTCGCCGGGGGCTTCATCCGGACGGCCGAGCAGGCAAGGGCTGCCCTCGCCGCCGGCGCCCGGGGCGTGACGACGAGCTCGATCGGGCTCTGGAACCTCGACCTGAAACGCGATGACGCCTGAGCCGGACCCGGCGGGGCTCCTACCCCGCGTCCTCGTCGCCGTCGACGGCCGCGGCCTGGCCGAGCTGCCGCCTGCCCTCGCTGGCGCAGCCTTCCTCCGGGACCTCGATCTGCCGAGCCTCGTCGCTGTGGCCCACCGCGGTCCCCTCGCCGTCGATCTCGACAGCGTCGACGGCCTCGCGGCGGACGCCGCCGCGGTGCGGTTCGTCGTCGTCGAGCTCGGCATCCAGGTCGTCGCCAGCCGACGCCCGGCGGTGGCCGAGGAAGTCGCTCGGCGAGGCGGCCTCGGCCTCGTTCATGTTTTCGCCTTCGACTCGACGGGCGTCGCTCGGGCCCTCGACGGGCACCCAAAGGTCGCAGGAACCGGGAGCCTCGTCTCGCCGGGGCTCGTTGTCGCCCACATGACGGCGGACGAGCTGACGGCCCTCCCGCGCCCGATCGTGGCCTATGGCCTCGTCGAGGACGCGGCGGTCGCCCGCCGTCTCCTCGATGAGGTCGACGCCGTCGTCGTTGCTCCCAGCGTGGCGGCGTCCCTCGGCTGAGCGTCGCCGAGCCGCCACGGCCGCCGAACGGAGTGTCCGACGAGCGGCTGCCTGGCGCGGTCGACTCCCGGCCCCCGGGGAAGTGTCCCGCCCGACTTCGTCCGGTTTCCGACCCGACCGGGTTTGGCGTCGGCTCTTGCGCGGGCCCGGTGGGAACCGCGGCCCTTGACAAACGGCTCGCGACGCGGTGAGATAGTGTCGCCTTCATCTCCGGGACTAGGAGTTGGCGAAGTCCCGTGCCGGCACGCCGTGTGCCGGTGCGGGTTTTTTGTTGCCGGTTGAGAAGGGCGATCGAGCGGAGGGAGCGCAGCGATGTCGTCCAGACCGACCACGGCAACCCGGGTCGTCGCCGTCGATGTCCCCGGCCGCCGGCCGGCGACGCCGCGATCCGTCGGTGTCCACGGGCTCCACGCGGCTCCGGTCATCCCGGGGCCGGACCCTGGCGGCGAGCGTCCGGCTGGCCCCCGGCCCCGGATCGAGAAGTCCGTTCTCGCCGGCGCCATCTACCACGAACTCCGCTCGACCCTCGGCCTCATCAGCGGTTACAGCGAGAGCCTCCTCCACCTCGACCTCGACGAGGCGACACGGCGTCGCTATCTCGAGCGGCTCGCCTCGGCGGCGGCCTCCCTCTCGGAGATCGCCGATCAGCTCCTCGACCTCGCCGCCGCAGACCCCCGACGGCCGATCGTCCGCCGCCAGCCGGTCTCCCTCGCCTGGCTCGCCGAGCGCCTCGCGGCCGACGCCGCCGCCGAGATCCCAGGGGCTGTCGTGCGGCTCGACCTTCCGCCAGAGCTGCCGCTCGTCGAGGCCGACCCGATCTGGTTCGGCCTCGTCCTCCGGAACCTCCTCCGCAACGCCCTCACCCACGGTCGGGGCCAGGTTCCGGAGGCGTGTCTCCGGGCCGAGCGAGTCGGCGACAGCGTCGTTGTGACCGTCAGCGACAACGGCCCTGGGTTCGAGCCCGGCGAGCGGGAGCTCGCCTTCGGCCTCTTCTTCCGGGGCCGGCGCGCCCGCA
Organism: Chloroflexota bacterium; assembly: GCA_042408535.1. GTDB lineage: Bacteria > Chloroflexota > Limnocylindria > Limnocylindrales > CSP1-4 > BPIH01. Next base: position 34,791 of record JBHORA010000133.1, read on the forward strand.
CCTCCGGCCGCGATGGCCTCGGCCTGGGGCTCTATCTCTGCCGGGCCCTCGTCGAGGCGCACGGCGGCAGGATTTGGATCGAGCCCTCGGGACCGGGGGCGACGGTGGCCTTCAGCCTCCCCGTGGGTGATCCTCGCCGGGCCATCGGCCTCGATCGGGCGCCGACGGGGCGGAGCGCCGGAGAGCGCCCGCAGCAGGAGCGTCACGGAGCGGCCTGACCCGTCCGACGCGCCCGAGCCCGGCCGACCCCGGCGCTGCCCGGATCTCCCGGCGGCCGGCGGTCGTCGGCGAGCCGGCGTCGTCGCGGCGTCCCGAGACAGGCCCGTGCGGGCAGCGGCACCCTCGACGATCATTGGAGCCACCGAGGACCCTGGGCTTACCAGGACCCTGGCGTCGCCCTGGAGGACCCCGCATGCGAGCCAGATCGTCGGTCGTTCGCTCGCCCTGCCGGATCGAGCACCCTGGGCGCCTGCCCATCAGCGCCCCGGGACCCGCCGCTGGCCGGCCTTCGACGTCGGCGGTCGTCGCCCGATGACCGACCGGCGGGCGGCTGCCGCCCTCCTCGCTGCCCTCGGAACCGCCGTCTTCCTCGCCGGCCTCGAGCTCATGATCACGGCCGTCGCCCTGCCGCAGATCGTCCCCGACCTGGCCTCCTGGCGGGAGCTCCGGCGAGCGAGCTGGATCGTGAACGGCTACCTCGTCGTGGCCGTCGTCGCCATGCCCCTCGCCGGCCGTCTCGCCGACCACGTCGGCCCCCG
>JBHORA010000135.1:0-1106 GCA_042408535.1 Chloroflexota bacterium
CCTGGGTCCATCTCGACATCGGGGGAACCGCCTACTTCCGGAAGCCGGCGCCGTACGCTCCGCGGGGAGCGACCGGCGTGACCCACGCGACGCTCGTCGAGCTGGCCCTCGAGGGGGCCGCCGAGCCGACGGCCTAGCCCCATCGGGGGCAGCCGGTCGGGCGGGCGAAGCGGGCAGGATCGGGCGGCGGTGGACGTTGTCGGCTCGCTCTCGATCGGCCCGGCGGTCCTCGGCGGCGGCCTCGGCCTTCTTTGGGGGGTCGTTGCCGACCGGGTTGCGGCCCGCTGGCCGGCGAAGGAATCCGGGGTCCGGCCGCTCGACTGGCGGACCGTCGTCACCGTCGCCTCCTCGACGCTCGTCCTCGGTGCCGTCGGCCATCGCTTCTCCGCCGAGCCGGCGACCGCCGTGCTCGTCGCTCCGTACGTCGCCGCCCTCGTCGTCCTGTTGGCGACCGACCTCGATCAGCGCCTCTTGCCCGACCTGATCACGCTGCCTCTCGCGCTGTACGTCCTCAATCTCGACGTCCTCGGCGCCAACCCGTTCCTCGGGAGCCTCGGGCTCGTCGGAGCCGTCGCCGCCGGCCTCCTCTACCCGGCCCTCCTCTACGGCCTCTCGCTCCCGGTCGGGTCGGGGGCGCTCGGGCTCGGGGACGTGAAGCTCCTCGTCTCGGTCGGCCTCCTCCTCGGGCTCGAGCGGGGGCTCCTCGCGATCCTCGCCGGGGCGATCGCCGCCGGCGTCGTCATCGTGGTCCTCCTGGCGGGCCGGCGGACCTCGCTCCGCTCGTACGTCCCCTTCGGTCCGTTCCTCATCCTCGGGGCGATCTGGGCGATCGTCGGACCCGGCTAGGGCGCGGAAGCATCCCTTCTGCGGTGCTGGCTTCGGCCGCCACGGGCCGGGGTCAACGGGCTGCGGCGACGCGTCGGGACCAGGAGTGGTTCCGGGTTCCGTCGAGCCGCAGGGGACGCACGTGGAGGAGGGGGCTGGCTCCGCGCCGGAACCAGCGCATGCCGGGCGCCGTGAAGCGACGGGCGATGGCGAGGTCGATCGCCGTCGCCATCGGGCCGGAGGAGGCGAGGGAGACGAGCCGGTCGTTCTCGATCCGGGGG
>JBHORA010000140.1:0-8733 GCA_042408535.1 Chloroflexota bacterium
TGGGGCCGGCCGGCCCGGAGCCCGCCGACTGGCTCGACCTCCGACGCCTCCTCTACGGGCTCGACGCGATCCTGCGGCTCCACTGGGCCCAGGAGGAGGAGCTCTACGACTCGCTCGTCGACGAGGCGGAGCGGGAGCTGGTGCCGGCGGCCTGAGATCGGATTGGGGGGCCGGAGCAGCCGGAGGCAGGTGTTAGACTCCCGTTAACCAGAACTCGCCGGGGATCGGCGGATACCAGAGTCGGCGCGAATACAGGAGGAGAACAGACACGGTGGGGCTGCGGATCCTCGTCCTCGGTGGCGACGGCTACCTCGGCTGGCCGACGGCCATGGCCTTCTCCCGGCAGGGCCATCGAGTCGCCGTCCTCGACAACTTCGCGAAGCGCCAGTGGGAGCTCGAGCTCGGGGTCCGGCCGCTCTTCCCGATCCCGACCCTCCACGAGCGGATCCGCGCCTGGCGGGAGGTCACCGAGAACGAGATCGAGTTGTTCGTCGGCGACCTCACCGACTACGCCTTCGTCGACGCGGTCGTCGACACCTTCCGGCCCGACGCCATCGTCCACTACGGCGAGCAGCCCTCGGCGCCCTATTCCATGATCGACGTCCGCCACGCGACGTACACGCAGGCGAACAACGTCGTCGGGACCCTCAACGTCCTCTTCGCGATCCGCGACCGCTCCCCCGAGACCCACCTCGTCAAGCTCGGGACGATGGGCGAGTACGGGACCCCGAACATCGACATCGAAGAGGGCTTCATCACGATCACCCACAACGGCCGGACCGACACCCTCCCCTTCCCGAAGCTGGCCGGCTCGATCTACCACCTCTCCAAGGTCCACGACAGCCACAACATCCACTTCGCCTGCCGGATCTGGGGGCTCCGGGCGACCGACCTCAACCAGGGCGTCGTCTACGGGGTCGAAACCGACGAATCGGCCCTCGACCCGCGCCTCGCCACCTCCTTCCACTACGACGAGGTCTTTGGCACCGCCCTCAACCGCTTCTGCGTCCAGGCCGCCATCGGCCACCCCCTCACCGTCTACGGGAAGGGCGGCCAGACAAGGGGCTTTCTGAACATCCGGGACACGATCGCCTGCGTCGGCCTCGCCGTCGCGAACCCGCCCGAGCCCGGCGAGTACCGCGTCTTCAACCAGTTCACCGAGCAGTTCAACGTTCGGGAGCTCGCCGAACGGGTGAAGGCGGCGGCCGAGCACCTGGGTTGGTCGGTGACGATCGAGCACCGGCCGAACCCTCGCAAGGAGGCCGAGGAGCACTACTACAACGCCCGCCACACGAAGCTCTTGGAGCTCGGGCTCGTGCCCCACCTGCTCAACGAGGAGCTGATCGACACGATGCTCCTCAAGATCAAGGCCCACGAGGATCGAATCGACCGGACGGCCTTCGTCAAGAACGTCCGCTGGGTCCCGGAGCGGGCGGGCGGGGCCGCGCCGGAGCGGAGCCCGGTCGGCGGGTGAGCGAGCCCGAGCGAACCGACCAGGCCGACGCCGCCGATCCGGCCAATCCGGCCGACCAGGCCCTCCCGACCCACCCGGCCGAGGCCGCCGGCACGATGCACCCCGACGGCTCGCCGATGCGGCGGACCGTCCTCGTCACCGGCGGGGCCGGCTTCGTCGGCTCGAACCTCGCCCGTCTCCTCGTGGCGCGCGGCAACCGGGTCCGGGTCCTCGACGACGGCTCGATCGGCTCCTTTCGCTACCTCGCCGGCCTGCCGGTCGAGGTCGTTCGGGCCTCCCTGGCCGAAACCGCCGCCGTCGAGGCGGCCCTCGCCGGGGCCGACGCCGTCGTCCATCTCGCCGCCCGGGCCGGGATCCCCGATTCGGTCGCCGACCCGCTCGGGACTTTCGAGGCGAACGTCGCGGCGACCGTCCGGCTCCTCGAGACCGCCCGCCGGGCCGGCGTCCGGCGCTTCGTCTTCGCCTCCTCGAACGCCGCCGCCGGGCCGCATCCCCCGCCGGTCACCGAGGACGACCTCCCGGCGCCGACCTCCCCGTACGGGGCCTCGAAGCTGGCCGGGGAAGCCTACCTTCAGGCGTACGCGGCGACGTACGGCCTCGTCGCCACGAGCCTTCGGTTTTCGAACGCCTACGGGCCGCGCTCCCTCCACAAGAAGAGCGTCGTCGCCGCCTGGGTCCGGGCGGCGCTCGCCGGCGCGCCGCTTACGATCCACGGCGACGGTCGCCAGACCCGCGACTTCGTCTTCGTTGACGACGTCGCCCGGGCGATCACCGCCGTCCTCGACGCCCCGGCCGAGCTGGTCGGCGGCGAGCGATTCCTCGTCGGGACGGGCGTCGAGACGACGATCCTCGAGCTCGCCGCCGCCGTGGAGCAGGCCGTCGGTGCACCCCTCGAACGCCGCTTCCTCCCGGAGCGGCCGGGAGACCTGCGCCGGAACGTCGGCCAGGTGACGAAGATCGCCGGGCGGCTCGGCTGGCGGGCGACGGTCGACCTCGAGGCCGGGCTCGCGGCGACGGTCGCCTGGTTCCGGGAGGCGCTCGCCGCCCCGGAGCTCGCCGCCATCGGACCGCACGCCGCCTCGGGCTCGGAATGACGGACGAGGCCTCGTCGGGCGGCCCCTCCCCTCTGGCCCGGGATGCCCTCGTCACCATCGCTACCCGGGTCGGCCTCGCCGTCCTCATCTTCGCCACCGACGTCGCCCTCGCCCGCCTCCTCGGCCCGGCGGCCAAGGGGCGCTTCGCCCTCGTCCTCCTCTACTCCCAGCTCGCGGCCCTCGTCGTCGGCTGGGGGATGGACCAGGCCCTCGCCGTCGTCTCGGCCCGCGATCGCGCCTCGGCCCGGCGCGCCTTCGCCAACGCCCTCGTCTGGACCGCCGTCGTGGGCGGGGCGGCCGTCCTCGTCTCCCTCTGGGCGTACGGGGTTCCGTCGGAGGGCCGGCCGCGGGGTCCTTTGACCGCCCTCCTCCCGAACCTCTCGGCGAGCCAGTTCGCCTTCGCCGCCTTCGCCCTGCCGGGCGAGCTCTTCTTCGCCCTCGGCCTCTTCGCCCTCCTCGGCCGTCGGCGGGTCGTCGCCTACGGCGCGATCCGGCTCCTGCGCCGCGGCATCCTGCTCGTCGCCGCGCTTGCGGCCGCGGCGATCGCCCGGCTCTCGCTCGACGTCGCCCTCGTCCTCAACCTCGTCGCCCTCGCGGCGGCCGGAATCGCGATCGGCGTCGTCGTAGCCCGGGACGGGACGGCGGGCCTCCGCCCCGACACCGCGCTCCTCCGCGAGCAGCTCGACTTCGGTAGTCGGGCCCTGCCCGGCTCGCTCGCCGAGCGGCTCCAGTTCCGGGCCGACGCCTTCCTCTTGAACGTGTTCGTCGACGTCCGGGCGACGGGGATCTACTCAGTCGCCCAGGGTCTCGCCGAAACGCTCTGGTACGTCCCGAACGCCCTCGGGGTCGTCATGTTCAGCCGGGCCGTCGACCCTCGCGCCGATGCCGGGCGGATCGCCGCGGTCCTGACCCGCACGACCCTCGCCCTCGCCGTCGTCCTCGCCGTCCCGGCCTTCGTCCTCGGGCCCCGCCTCGTCCGGTTCGTCTACGGTTCGACCTTCGCTGACGCGGGCGTCGCCCTCCGGCTCATCCTGCCCGGGATCGTCGCCTACAGCATCGTCGCGATCCTCTCCCGGTACGTGACCGGCCGGGGCCGCCCGGGCACGACGACCCTGATCTTCGGGGCCGGCCTCGCCGCCAACCTCGCCGCGAACCTCGTCCTCATCCCGGCCTTTGGCCTGGCCGGGGCGGCCGTCGCCTCGTCGATGTCGTACCTCCTGACGGCCGGCCTCATGGTCGCCGTCTTCCGTCGTCTGTCCGGGCGGGGGGTCGTCGAGACCCTCGTCGTCCGCCCCGCCGACGTCCGGGCGCTCGTCGCAGCGCTCGCTGCGCTCCGGGACCGGCTCCGCGGGCGCCGGGCCGGGCGGCTCGTCCCGCTCCGGGGTGGGGCGCCGGCGGCCGAGCTCGTCATCGGCGAGGCGGAACCGGGCGAGGAACCGTAGGGCGGGGCGGAGCAGGCACGGGCAGGGCTGTGGGGATCCGCCTCCTCGTCGTCGACGACAACCCGCACCTCCGCTGGGAGGGCGCGATCTACCCGCGGAACGCGGCGTTCGAGCACTTCGCGGCCGGGCTCCTCGATCTGCCGGGCCGGCCGGTCGAGCGGCTCGTCGCCTGCCTGCCGGTCGCCCCTGCGGGATCGCCGCCGCCCTCGCGGCCATTGGACCCGCGGATCGAGGTCGTCGCAACCGAGCCCTTCGAGGGGATCGCCGGGTTCCTGGGCCGGGCGGTCTCGATCTGGCGCGCCAACGCGCCGCGCCTGCGGGCCGCCATCGCCGAGGCCGACCTGGTCTGGCTCAAGGTGCCGGCCTCGAACGCCCTCCTCGCCGCCGCCCTCGCTCGGGCCGCTGGTCGTCCCCGCTCCGTCTGGGTCGCCGGGAGCGCCGCGGCGGTGGCGGCGGCACGGTACGAGGGGCCGGCACGGGTCGGCGCCACGGTGATCGGAGTCGGGTATGACCTCGCGGGGCGGCTCGCCGGTCTCGGCGGGGTCCGGATCGTCGTCGGCGAGAACCTGGTCCGCCCCGATGGCTCGCCGGGCGAGGGGCTCGTCGCCAGTCTGGTCGAGGCTGACGAGCTTCGGCCGTCCGGCTCGGTGGCGTCGGCGGTGGCGTCGCTCGAGACCGGCCGGCTCGGCACAACCGAGCGCCCCCTCCGGCTTGTCTACGCCGGGCGACTGGCCCCCGGGAAGGGTCTCGAGACGCTGTTCGAGGCGGTCGCCCACCTCGCCGCCGGCGATCGAAGGGTCGAGCTCGACCTCGTCGGCGACGGTCCACTCCGGCCGCGCTTGGAGGCCCGGGCACGCGCCCTCGGGATCGCCGAGCTGGTCGGCTTTGCCGGCTACCTGGGGGAACGGGCGGCCTATCTCGAGCGGCTCGCCCGGGCCGACCTCTTCGTCCACCCGTCGGCGGCCGAAGGCTTCCCGAAGGTGATCCTCGACGCGATGGCCGTTGGCCTTCCGGTCGTCGCCGTGCCGGCTGGACAGCTCGCCCCGCTCGCCCGGGCGGGCATCGTCGAAGGGGTCCGACCGACGGCAGCCGATCTGGCGGGTGTCGTCCGGGAGCTCGCCGGCGACGCGCTTCGGCGGGCGCTGCTCTCGTCGGCCGGCGCGTCGTTCGTCGTCCGCCACACGCGCCCGGCCGAGGCGGCACGGCTCGTGGCGCGCTGGCGGGCGGCCTGGCCGGACCTGCCGTGGTAGGGAACCGCCTCGGCTAGCCGGTTGGCCGCCGTCTTCCCGGGACCGGCCGCCGTCTTCCCGGGACCGGCCGCATCCCCGAGCCGGCCGCGCCCGAAGGCGGCCGCATCCCCGAGCCGGCCGCCGTCTTCCCGGGACCGGCCGCATCCCCGAGCCGGCCGCGCCCGGAGGCGATCCTCCGGTTGCCCGCCGTGACGCCCAGGCTGGACATTTGCCCCGTCCGGGTGGCTCGGCTGCCGTCCGTGACGTCCTGGCTGGACATCTGCCCAGCACGGCCCCGCCACGGCCCGCCGTGACGGCCTGGCTGGACACTTCACCGGTACGGGTCGTTCGACCGCCCGCCGTGACGGCCTGGCTGGACACTTCACCGGTACGGGTCGTTCGACCGCCCGCCGTGACGGCCTGGCTGGACAGTTCACACCCAACCGGGGCGACGACCGCGAGATGTCAAGCTACGGCGTCACTGGTGGCAGCCTCGGGGCCGAACAGCGCGAGATGTCAAGCTACGGCGTCACTGGTGGCAGCCTCGGGGCCGAACAGCGCGAGATGTCAAGCTACGGCGTCACCGGTGGCAGCCTCGGGGCCGAACCGCGCGAGATGTCAAGCTACGGCGTCACGAAGAGCTCCCGAACCCACCTGGACCGCGAGATGTCCGGGTACGGCGTCACGACGGTTCCCCCGGCCCCGCCTCGGCCCCCGGCCCCGTCACCTCGCCCGCGCCCCCGCCCCTACCCCCGGCCCCGCCGACCCGACGGCCGCACCTCGAACTCCGCCCGGTGCCAGGCCTCGATCCGACGCCCCAGGACCACGTTCCACCACGCCTGCGCGAAGGCGAGATTGACGACGAGGAACGAGCGGACGAAGGCAAGAACCCGCGGCGGTCGCCGCCCCGTCCCCGAGATAAGGTGCGCCGCCGCCGCCGCCACGAGCCCGACCCCGAGCCCCACCGGCGCCAACCCGTAGAGCGGCTCGCCCCCGAGGGCGAGGAGGAGACCGCTCGCCACCATCGCCGCCACGAACCACGGCGTCGCCCAGCGCAACAGCTTGTGCGACCAGATCGCGACCGCCGCCCGCGGCCGCCGCCACGGAGCCAGCCGACCGACCATCGAGAGGTTCGCCGCGATCCCCCGGGTCGCCGTCCGGAGTCGATTCCGGTACTGCTCCCGAAGCCCGCTGATCGGGCGGTCCGTGGCCAGCGCCTCGGGGACGTAGACGACGAGCCCGCCACCGTCGAGGACGTAGAGCGGCAGGAGGTGGTCCATCCCCGTCGTCGAACCGACCGGCCGGTAGGCGGCCCGCCGGACCGCAAGGATCGCCCCCGTCGCCGCCGTCAGCATCCCGGCCCGACTCTCGAGGCCTCGGACCAGCCGCTCGTAGCGCCAGTAGAGCCCCTCGTTCCGGGCCGTTGCCGTGGCGTCGACGTTCTGCCACTCCAGCCGCCCCGTCGCACAGCCGACCCGGGGATCCCGAAAGACCTCCGCGAGCGCCCGCAGACAGCCCCGAGCGAAGCGCGTCTCCGCATCGGTGAGGACGACGACCTCGCTCCGAGCCGACTCCAGGATCGCGTGCTGCGCCGCCGTCGTCCCGCCACGCTCGAGCGCGATGAGCCGCAGCCGCGGCTCGCCCGCCGCCAGCGCGGCGACGACCGCCTCGGTCCCGTCCGTCGAGCCGTCGCTGGCGACGACGACCTCCTCGAGCCGGATCGAGCCGTCGGCCTCCTGACGGAAGACGTCGGCGATCCGCTCGGCGATGACGCCGGCCTCGTCGTGGACGGCGATCCCGACCGAGACCGTCGGCAACGGCAGCTCGGACCGAAGCCGGACCGGTCGGAGCCGGGCGAGCGCGGCGACGAGGATCGGGTAGCCGAGGTAGACCCAGAGGAGGACGACGACGCTCAGCCAGAAGACGGCGGCGAAGAGGAGCGGCCAGGGGCTCGGGAGGCTCGAGGGGCTCGACATCGGTGGCGTCGCCGGACAGGGTAACCGGATCGAGACCGGCCGATGCGACCCGGAGCGCACCCCGCAGCGATCAAGGGGCGGGTCGTCGCCGGACAGCGCGGGTCGTCGCCGGACAGCGCGGGTCGTCGCCGGACAGGGTAACCGGATCGAGGCTGGCCGATGCGACTACGGCATCAAGGAGGGTGGGGTTGGGGGGCCGCCCAGTCCGCCCGCGAAACCGCCCAGTCCGCCCGCGAAACCGCCCGACCCCCCGCCCGACCCCCCGGCCGCCCCCACCCGAGCGATCGCCACCCCGCCCTCCGACCAGACGACCTCGATTCCCGGACGGCCGGCGAGATCCGCCGTCGAGCCCCCGAGACCGGCCGACGCGCCGAGGAGAGCCGGATCATCGGCGACGAGGAGCCAGCGGACCCCCAGGTCGCCGAGGAGGTCGACGGCCCCCGGATCACCCGTCCAGAACCGGTGCGCCCGAAGGAGGAGCTCGTTCGCCGCCGCCAAGACCTCCGGCTCCTCGATGAGCGGCTGGCGACCCTCGAGCGGTGCTTCGAGCCCCGTGAAGAACTCGATCGTCCCCGGGGTAAGCGCGTTCGAGAGGACGACATCACCCGGCGCCCCGAGCCGGGCGAGCTCGACGAGCGCCCGCTCCCCGACCGGGCTCAGCCGCACCGCATCCCGCTCGTACGCAGCGCCGGCGACACCGACGAGCCACACGACCGCCCCGGCCGCGACGCTCCGGACGACCCACCGCCGAACGCCCTCCCCCGCCGGCCCCCCGGCGACGAGCCGCCACGCCCACCGCCCGCCCTCGAGGGCGAACGCCGCCGCCACGGCTGCGAGGACCGGCACGTACTGCCCGAACCGGACGAGCCCCGTCCAGCGCGGGACGTACGTCTCGAAGCCGAGCGCGAAGAACGCCATCCCCAGGGCGAGCAACCCGCCGGCGACCGCCCAACCCACGACCCCCGCCCGCCCCCGCCACGACGGTCGAGCGAGGACGAAGAAGGCACCAACCGCAACCGCGACGAGGAACCACCAGCCGGTCCCCGAGGCCACGGTCAGCCCCTCCCAGGGCATCGTCACGCCCCGGGCCAGCGGGAGGACCGGCCGCGGCGGCTCCGGATCGCGGAAGTCCCCGGTCGACCGGAGGAAGAACGTCCAGGTCGGGTCGCGACCGTCGGCCAAGGTCGGCTGGAGCGCCTCGGTCGCGACGAGCGGGCGACCCTGGAACACGACCCCGACGACGACCGAAAGGGCGAAGCCGGCAAGCGCCGCCCCGACGAGCCAGCCCACGGGACGGAGGACGCCGGCACCCCGGCCCCGTCCGCCGACGACCCCCCTCCCCCACTCCCCCGCGGCCACCCCCGCGACGACGAGCCCCAGGACCGTCGCCGCGATGGCGTGGACGGCGAGATCGAGCCCCAGAACGAGGCCGGCGACGAGGATCCAGGCCGGCCGCCCCCGCCGGAGCCCGTCGACGACGAGCCAACAGGCCGCCAGCCCGAGGACGATCCCGAGCGC
>JBHORA010000022.1:0-12337 GCA_042408535.1 Chloroflexota bacterium
GCCGCACCCGCGCCCCGCGCCGCACCAGCCCCGCCCCGCGCCGAACCCCCACCCCGCGCCGCGCCAGCCCCGCCCCGCGCCGAACCCCCGCCACTCGCATCACCGGCGCCACTCGCCCTCGCCAGGCGATCGCCCGCCAACGCCGCCATCGTCGGCATCCTCGGCCTGGCGTGCCTGGTGGCCCTTCCGTGGTGGCGGGCCGGCGCGTCGGGTGCCCCGGGCTCTCTCCTCACCGAGGCGCCCGTCGACCTCACGAACGCGCTGGCGGGGCGCGTCGAGCCGGGCACCCGTGCCTACGTCAGCCAACCGTGGGCCTCGTGGGTCGAGTACGCCCTGCCCGAGGTGCGGACCTTCGTCGACAGCCGGTTCGAGGTCGTCCCGGCGACCGCGTGGGAGGACTACGTCGCCATCGCCGAGGCGCAGGGCGACTGGCGAAGCCGCCTCGATCGCTGGGGGATCGAGCTCGTCATCGTCGACCGGACGCGGGAGCCGAAGCTGGCCGCTGCCCTCGGTGCCTCGCCCGACTGGGAGCGCCTCGCGAGCAGCCCCGACTCGAACGGGGTTGCCTACGGGCGGATCACCGGCTCCGGTGCCCGCCGAGGGCCCTCCGAGAGGGGCCACGCGATCGGGGCGAGGAGCGCCAGGAGGAGGACGAACCAGTTGATGCTGACGGCCGGCGAGGCGACGATCATCGTCACGACGGCGACCTGGAAACCGCGACCGGGTCGCTCCCTGAGCCGCCACACCAGGAGGACGGCACCGACGACGACGGCCGCGACGACGATGCGCCCCAGGCTCTCGGGAACCCCCACGAAGCGAAGCATGCCGCCGAGGCTCAAGGGGCTGAAGCTCGCTGCCCCGCCAGCGAGGGCACGCACGTAGGCGAGGTGGTTCCCCAGACCCGCCCCAACAAGACTTACGAGGAGCGCCACGAGGCCCGCACCGACGAGGGCCACGAGCGCCCGTCGTCCGCCGGCCACGACCGCCCACCAGCCGAGAAAGATCGGGGTTACCTTCAGGGCTGCCCCGATGGCTGCCAGAGTCCCGCTCGTCGCCAGGCGTCCCGTGGCGAAGGCTCGCCAGCCGATGAGCAGGCCAAGGAGAATGAAGGAATTGACGTTGCCCACCGCGAACTCGTAGGTGAAGGAGAGCGACAGCGGAAGGAGCGCTGTCGCGGTGAGGATGGGCGCCTCCCTGAGGAGCATGGCGACAGCCGTTAGCAACGCAGCGACTTGCACGCCCCACCACAGCCAGAGCGCGAGGTCACCGAGGAGGGCGAGCGGTCGCCAGAGGACAGCGATGAGCGGGGGAGAGACGAGTGGGATCCGCCAGTAGTCGGGATTGATATCGGCCGCTCGGTCGCCTGCCGAGAGCGCGTAGAGGGGGTGGCCGTCGTTCAGCCGCTCCCCGGCTGCCAGGTCATTGATGGCATCGCCAGGCACGAGCCCACGCTGGAAGTAGACGATCTGGACAGCGACGAGCACGCCCAGAGCCACCGCAACGGAGATCCGGACGAGCCAACGACGGTTTGCCTCGATCAAGCCCGAGGGTCCTCCGATGGTCGACTCGTTCCGGCTCGTCCATCGTATCCGGACTCGGTGGCACATCGGCCGTCCGCCCAGGCAACCGGCCGGGACGGCGTGCCGGACTTCGCATGGCGCCCAGGAGACTGCGGTCATCAACACCCCAGCCCGGGCCTCTCCTCAGCTGCACCCGTCGATCCCCTATCCTCGGGGCGTGGACACCCCGCAGCCCCTCGTCGCCGTCGTCATCCCCGCCCTGAACGAGGCCGGCAAGATCGGTCGCGTCCTCGACAAGATGCCCCGGGACGGTCGCTTCGAGGCGATCGTTGTCGACGACGGCTCGACCGACGGAACCGGCGACGAGGCGAGGGCCCATGGCGCGGCCCTCGTCATCCGCCACGAGCGGCGAATGGGGGTGGGGGCGGCGATCCGGGACGGCTGGCGGGCCGCGATCGCTCGCGGGCGCCCCTATCTTGCCCTCGTCTCGGGCGACGACCAGCACGAGCCAGCCGAGCTCGCTGGGGCCTTCGACACCCTCCTGGCCGCGAACGCCGACTACGCCCAGGGCTCTCGCTGGCTCGCCGGCGGACACGTCGAGGGACCGACGGGAGGGCGGGGCTTCGGGACCCGGCTTTACTCGGCGATCTTCAGTCTCCTCGTCCTTCGACGCATCACCGACGCCACGAACGGGTTCCGCCTCTTCCGCTCGAGCCTCCTCACCGACCCGGCCATCGACATCGACCAGCCCTGGCTCGACTCCTACGATCTCGAGCCGTACGTCCTCTACAAGGCGATCCGGCGCGGCTATCGGGTCATCGAGGTCCCCTGCACCGTCCGCTACCACCCGCGCGAGGGCTACACGAAGATGCGAGGCGTGCATGACTGGTGGCGGCTCTTCCGTCCAGCCCTCCTCCTCCGGGTCGGCCTGAAGCGCTGACCGGCACCGGCCGCGGGCTACGCACCAGCGGCGGGCTTCGGCCCAGCAGCGGCCTTCGCACCGGCCGCCGATGCCGCAATTCAGTACGATGGAACGGTTCGCGGCGATCCGGCAGGACGAGATGCATGCGCCGCTCAGGAGGTATCGCCCGCCGACCGACGCTCGCGGACGGACCCATTGCCCACCGGGGGAGCTCATGACCGAACCGCAACCGTCCCTCATCGAGCCCTTCGCCGGCCGCCGGGTCCTCGTCACCGGCGGTGCCGGCTTCGTCGGCGGGGCCGTCGTTCGGCGCCTCGTCGAGGCGGACGCGCAGGTGACCGTCCTCGACGACCTCTTCACCGGCCGTGTTGAGACCCTCCCACCCGACATCCGCTTCGTCGAGGGGTCCGTCGTCAACGAAGCCCTCGTCGCCCGCCTCGTCGCCGAGGCCGACTACGTCTTCCACCTCGCCGCTCGGAACATCATTGCCAGCACGAAGAACCCCCGCGACGACTTCGCGACGAACATCGGCGGGACCTTGAACGTCCTCCTCGCCGCCCGATCGGCCGGTGTCCGCCGGGTCGTCTACACCGGCTCCACCTCGGTCTACGGGAACCCCCGCTCGATCCCGATCAACGAGGACGACGCCATCGTCCCTTTGAGCCCGTACGCCGTCAGCAAGCTCGCCGGCGAGCACTACTGCATCGCCTTCTACGAGAGCTACGGCCTCCCCGTCGCCGTCGTCCGTTACTCGAATGTCTACGGCGTCGGCCAGCGCCCCGACAACCCGTACTGCGGCGTCGTCGCCAAGTTCTTCGACGCCGCCCTCGCCGGGCGCCCGCTCCAGATCCACGGCGATGGCCAGCAGACACGGGACTTCACCTACATCGACGACGCTGTCGAGGCCACCCTGCGGGCCGCCGTCGCGCCACGTGCGGAGGGCGAGGTCTTCAACGTTGGGACAGGGATCGAGACGACGATCAACGACCTGGCGCGCATGGTCGGCGAGGCCGTCGAACGGTCGGTCGAGGTCGTCCACGTCGATCGCCGCGACATCGACAACATCCGGCGGCGCGTCGTCTCGATCGAGAAGGCGCGACGGATGCTCCGCTGGTCGCCCCAGGTCACCCTCGCCGACGGGCTCCGCCGGACGGCGGCCTGGATGCGGGGTCGGGCCGAGGGGCAGCCCTCGGTCCCGGTTCCGGCGGCGGACGTTTCGTCCGTGTAGCCTCCTGGGCCGGCTCCTCGAACCGCGAGCTGGTCCACCTCCGACCGCGAGCCGGTCCACCTCCGACCGGGAGCGGGTGCACCTCCGACCGCGAGCTGGTGCACCTCCGACCGCGAGCTGGTCCACCTCCGACCGGGAGCGGGTGCACCTCCGACCCGGGAGCGGGTGCACCTCCGACCCGGGAGCGGGTCCACCTCCGACCGGGAGCTGGTGCACCTCCGACCGCGAGCCGGTCCAATGTTCACGTGGTGCACGCCCAACGGATCCTGGACGCCCGAAGCCCCCTTTCGCCCGCTCATCCCGTCGCCAGGGCCCGGTCAGCCCGTCGCCAGAGCCCGGCCAGGCAGCTGCCATAGCCTCGTCAACCGCCCGACCGGCCTCGTCAACCGCCCGACCGGCCTCGTCGGCCGCCCGGCCCCCTTTCGTCGCGGACACTTGCGTCTCCAGGTGCGCGCGTGGCCAACAAGTGGCGGCCAGCGCAGGCGAAGCCGGCCGGCCCGCACCCCAACGTGCGTCATCAGGCGCACGTTAACCCTCCCGAGGCGTCGATTGACCACGAGATGAACGTCGGTGGGCACGCTACGTCTTCGGGCCGGTCGGAGCGGCCGGGTAACGTTCACCCCACGTGCGTTTGTCATGGCCACGTGCCCGTCTCCGCCGACGCGCCCACGCCCCGACACCCGCCGACCACCCCGACACCCGCCGACCGCCCCGACACCCGCCGACCACCCCGATACCCGCCGCCCTCACCCCCGAGCAGCCCCGGGGCTCAGATCCGCGTCGTGCTCCAGTACCGCTCGCCGAAGCCCGGCAGCCCGCCGAGCTCGCCGACCCTCAGCCCGAAGGCTCGGACCGCCTCCGCCATCGGTCGGAGCCCGCCAAAGAGCCCCTCGAGCTGACTCTCGTAGAGGGCGATGCCCCGGATCTTCCGCTCGATCTGGTCCCCGATATCGGTGAACTCGGGGGCGAGGGAGACGTCGGCGGGCAGGTCGGCGAGGAAGCCGTCGCCAAGATCCTCCAGCTGACTGAACCCCGACCACCAGGCGTACGGGAAGTCCTCGTAGAAGGTGACGATCCCGGCCCAGTCGGGTCCGGGCATGACCCAGGCTCTCGGCTCGGCGAGGAGCGCCGCCCCGACCGCCCGGACGAGACGGTGGTCGACGTGCCCGCCGATGCCGAGGGGGAAGTAGACCCGCTGCGGTTCAAGCCGGAGGATCTCGCGGCGGAGGATCTCGATCGGCGGCGGATCGTCGTCCCGCGGCGTACCCAGGAGCTCGGGGTCGCCCTCGTAGCCCCGAAAGACGGCGTCGGGCAGGTCGAGGAAGACGACCGACGCCTCGGCGAAGTAGGCGAACCGCTCGTCCTCCAGGCGCCGCCGAGCCATGACGTCGCCGGCGCTCGCCGCCTCGACGATCTCGGTTCCCAGGACCGCCCCCTGGGTCGGTAGCTCATCGATGACGAGCTGGCCAGCGAGGGACTCGTTCCGGATGCTCGCCCGACGGTACCAGGAGGCCCGCTGCCAGAAGCGCTTCGCGGCCGCGTCGGCGTCGGCCTGCGTCGCGTCGAGCCGATCCGGATCGGCAGCCCAGGGCGGCGAGCCGTCGGGGCCCTGCAGGAGGGGGACGTCCGCTGCCAGGTTCGCCCGGTTGAACGCCTCCGTCGCTGGCCAGAGGGCCTTCGTCCCAAAGCCGAGGGCCTCGCGCTGGTACGCCGTCAGCCCGTTCGCCTCGCCGGAACCCGAGTAGACGGTGAGGATCGTCACGTTCTGGCCGAGCTCGCGGAGGCTGGCGATGAGGCCGCCGCACGAGAGGGCGGCGTCGTCGGGATGGGGGGCAACGAAGACGTGGGTCATGGCCGCCGAGTATACCGGCGCGGTTCGGCCGCTCGCCCCACCCCCTGCGGCCGCTCGCCCCACCCCGTGCGGCCGCTCGCCCCACCCCGTGCGGATCGCCCCACCCCGTGCGGATCGCCCCACCCGTGCGGATCACCGCCCCCTTCGCCCCCTCGCCCCGTCGCGAGGATCGCCTCCCCGACCAGCCCTCGGCAGTCCGTCAGCCCGGGAAGCCTCCCTCGCCGATGAGCGGGACGAAGACACACGGACCGTCAGAGGTTTCCTGCCAGGCATCGCCCCGGCGAACAACGAGCATGAGCTCCTGGTGCGTCCGCGGCCCGACCGGGATGACGAGCCGCCCCCCGTCGGGATCGAGCTGCTCGCGGAGGGCGTCCGGGATCCGAGGTGCCGCGGCCGTGACGATGATCCGCGGCCAGGGTGCCCCCTCCGGATCGCCGAGGCTGCCGTCACCGACCCGGATCTCGACGAAGCGACCGTAGCCGAGTCGATCGAGCCGCTCTCGCGCCTCGGCGGCGAGCTCGGCCTGGCGCTCGTACGAAACGACCGAGCAGCCAAGGCGAGCGAGGATCGCCGCCTGGTACCCCGACCCGGTCCCGATCTCGAGCACCCGGTCGCCCGGGCGGACGGCGAGGAGCTCGGTCATCCGGGCGACGATGTACGGTTGGCTGATTGTCTGGCCGTGGGGGATCGGGAGGGCCTCGTCAGCGTAGGCGTAGCGGCGCGCCCATTCGGGGACGAACTCCTCGCGGGGGACCTCGGCCATCGCCTGGAGGACCCGGGGGTCGCTGATCCCGCGGAGACGGAGCTGGTACTCGATCATCTCCGCTCGGGCCTGATCCAGCGAGGTCCGACCGGCGTCCACGCGACGAGGATACGCCCCCTCGGGGGTCCGGACTGACTCCAGGTGTCGTCCGGACTGCTCCCAGTGTCCTTCGGCGGTTCACCCGTTCCGGGTAGCGGCCAGTCTCGCCCGTCACCCATTCCGGATGGCCGCCAGCCTCGCCCGTCCGCCGTCCGGCCTCGCCCGGTCGCTCGCCGCGAATCTGGGGCCGGGAGACTTCCAGGCGGGTGATGATGCCGCCGGGCTCGCTCTGAGACGGCTGGGTGTCAGGCCCGCCACCGAGAGGTCCCCGCTGACCCGGTGGCGATGCCGCCGGGCTCGGCCCGAAACGGCTACGGCGATGCTGTCGGGCTCGGCGAAGCCCCGAACGATGCGCCCGGCTGCTGGGTCGGGGTTGGCTGCGGCGTCGGCGACGTCGTCGGCCTGATGGCGGACGATGCGGAGGGACCCGGCGAGCCGGTCGGGGTCGGCGTGGGCGTGGCTGTGACCGTGGGCGTACCGGTGGGGCTCGGCGACGCGACGGCAGTGGCGGTCGGCGTCGGGCTCGCGGTCGGCGTCGGGCTCGCGAGCGGCGTCGCCAACCCGCCCGTCCCGAAGACGATCGCGTAGCCGAGGAGGCCAGCGAAGAAAACGATCGCGGCGACGACGAAGATCGCCGAGGCGCGGTCGCTTGGGGGGACGGAAGGCCCGGCCGAACCTCCCGCCGGGCGATCGCGATCTGGTGCCGGAGGCCGGGCGCGGTCGGTCATCGACTCCACTCTCTCTGGGAAGCGGTGGTCGGGGAGGAGCGCGTCGCGAGCGGCGGCGCGGGCTCAGTGTACCCGGACCCTGCCCTTCCCACAGCGCGTGCCGCGTCCTCGGGGGGACCTCGCCGCACGCCTGTCCCGCCCCGCGGCACGCCAGCTCCCTCCCTACGCCCTGCGCACCGCCGGGACGAGGAGTCCGGCAAGGCCGGCCCCGAACGTCATGAGGCCGGAGATCACGAGCACCGGACCCAGACCGACGAGCTCGACAAGGACGCCGGCGCCCCCCATGGCGAGGGTCATCGCGCCGAAGACGAGGGCGAACCGGAAGCCGACGACACGGCCCATGAGCTCGGTTGGCGTTCGCTCCTGGAAGAGCGTTTGGCTCGGGATGACGTAGACCATGTTCGCCACCCCGACCCCGATCATGAGCCCGATTGCCGCCGGCAGAGCGTCGGTGAAGGCCAGGGCGGCCGTGCAGAGGCCTGCCGCGGCGTAGCCGAGGATGACGAGCTTCCCCTTCGCCAGACGGGCGCCGACCAGGCCGAGGAGGAACCCACCGGCGAGGTTCCCGATCCCAATCCCCGTCTCCAGGAAGCCATAGATCGCCGTCGGCTCGAAGGCCGCCCCCGCGATCGCGTCCCGGGCGTAGAGCGGCGCCACGGTGAGGAGCATCCCGGCCGTGAGCTGCCCGACGACGCCCTGGAGCGTGTTCGCCAGCAAGACCGTCTCCCGCCGAAGGAAGTGCCAGCCGGCCCGGAGCTCGGCGAAGAAACCAGGCCTTCCTTCCTCGGCAGCCTGCCGCTCGAGGGGCGCGACCCGGATGATGGCCAGGAGTGCCGCCGAGACGACGTACGTCCCCGCATCGACCCAGAAGGCGAGAGGCAACGCCGCCCCGAGGAGGGCGACGAAGATGCCCGCGATCGGGTAGCCAACGATGTCGGCGATCGTCTCACCGACCCAGGTCGCCGAGTTCGCCGCCATGAGTTCGTCGCGACGGACGATCCGCGGAATGATCGCTGTCCGCGCCGGCCGGAAGAAGACTGAGATCGCCGTGACGAGGAAGACGAGCGGGTAGACGAGCAGGATGTTCGTCACCGCGGCGAGCGGGACGAGGACGATGACCGCCGCCCGCAGGAGGTCGGCGACGATCATGACCTCCCGGTGCTCCCAACGGTCGACGAAGGTGCCCGCCACCGGACCGAGGAGGAGGTTCGGGAGGGTCGCCGCGACGAAGACGATGCCGACCGCCGCCGGCGAATCCGTCAAGCCCAGGACGAGGAAGACGAGGGCGACTTGGTGAATCCGGTCCCCGAAGAGGCTGATCAGCTGGCCCGCCCAGAGGGCCGAGAAGCCGCCGTTCAGGGCGAGGCGAACGTAGGGGTGAGACCGGAGGCCTGACAGGAGGCGGTTGCCTAGGGCAGGCGCACGCGGTCGCGGGACAGCCATCGTCGCCTCTGCGCCGGCTGAGACCGGCTCGTCGATCCGTGGCAGGCTGACGACGGCGAGGGTCGCAAGCCCCGGCCCACTTCCGGCGAGGACGAGCGGCCGATCGAGGGCGGACGCTTCGGCGAGGCCCGCGCTCAGACCCGTCGCCGGCCGCACCGGTCGACCATTGACGGCGGCCTCGACCGAGCGGCCCGGCCGGGCGAGGCCGGCCAGGCCCACGATCGGTACGCCCGCGTCCTGGTCGACCCCGATGGACTCGAGGGAGAGCCCGGCTTCTCCGCCCCGGAGAACGGCGGCGAAGGTGAAGATCGTGAGCCCGGCCCCGAGGAAGAGGTCGCCCACGGAGGCGACGCCCTGGAACGGCGGGAAGGGCAACGGAATGAGGTCGATGAGTGGTCCCGCCCGGAGGATGAAGTCACCCGGCAGCTCGGGCCCGACGATGGAGTAGAACGGCGACGTGACATCCTCCGCTCGAAGCCCGGCCGCCCGCAGGCTCGGCTCGAAGATCGGCATCGAGCCGCCGTTCAGGACGATCGCCGTCGTGTTGGCGAGGCTGCCGACGAAGGCGAGGGCGAAACCCGGGTGGCGGCGGTTGGCCCAGAGCCCGGTCAGGAGGAGCGCGTACGCTGCGGCGAAGAGAGGCAGCCGCGCCCGCTCGACCGGGCCGACACCCTGCACGAGGAGCAGCTCCGTCCCGAAGCGGACGATGACGGCCAGAAAGAGGAGGCCGACCCAGCGGAGTCGGACGCGGACGAGGTTGTCGAGACGACCACCCGCCAGCAGCCCGGCAACGAGGCCGAGCGCGATGCCGCCGACGAGCACGGCTCAGGACGGCGGTGCGATCGTCGAGGTCGGCTGAGACGCTGCCTGGCTGAGGTGGCCGGCAGCTTGGGCGAGGAGGGGGATCGGTCGTGGCTCGAGGATCGGTCGGCCCGGATCGGGGAGGCCTTCGGCCCAGCGCGTCCTGACGAAGGCGTCCACGACCTCAGGGTCGAACTGGATGCCGGAGAACTTTCGGAGCTCGGCGATCGCTTGTTCCGGCGTGAGCGGCGTCAAGCGGTAGGGTCGGGCGGCCGTCATCGCTTCGAAGGCGTCCGCCACGTGGAGGATACGGGCGAGCTTGGGGATCTCGTGACCGATCAGGCGGTCCGGATACCCCGAGCCGTTGTACCACTCGTGGTGGTGGCGGATGATCGGCAGTTCCCGGGCAAGCTTCGTGACCGGCTTGATGATCTGCTCGCCGAGGACGGGGTGGGCGTTCATGATCATCCGCTCTTCGCGGGTGAGCCGGTCTTGCTTGAGGAGCACCCGGTCTGGCACCCCGATCTTGCCGACGTCGTGGAGGAGGCCGCCCCACTCGAGGGCTTCGAGCTCGACTTCGCTGACGCGCATTTCGCGGCCGATGTCGACGGCGATCTCCTTGACCCGCTGGCTGTGCCGGCTCGTGAAGGGGTCGCGCTTGTCGACAGCCTCGGCGAGGGCGCCGATGGTCTGGGTGAACATCTCCCGCATCTCGACGAACTTCTGGTAAGCGACGCGGGTGGTGTAGAGGGGCAGGGCGAAGAGGAGGGTCGCCCACCACCCCGAGGGCAGGGAGAAGGTGCGGGCCATGAGCCAGGCCACGGGGGCGAGGGCGAGGAGGTTGACGGCAAACCCGCGAGCATCCCCAACGACCACTTCCCGCACGCTCTTCCCAAACCGCAGCGCCACGATGATGGCAGCTGGGATTAGGTTAAGAACGAAGAAGACGATCGCGCCGAGCATCGTGACCACGAAGTCGCCGAGAAGACGAGGCTCCATCCAGCTGCCAGATCGCATGATCCAGCCTGCGGCGACCGTCGGGATGACCACACTGGCGTGGTTGGCAAGAGTTCCGTACCAGGGAACCCTACCCCTGACCTCGCGAAGCTCGGTGGTCCCGAGAGCAGCCACCCATGCTCCCGCTGCGGGCCCGCCGAGATTCGTCGCGGCCAAGACTGGGGCAAAGAACACGGACAGCATCAGGCCACGTGGCATACGGACGGGCAAGGCCGATGCGAAGAGGGTGAGGACGGTCCAAAAAACGATGCCTGCCAAACGGTCGCCGTAAGAGATCCCAAGTTCCCCGTCGATCTCAATCGCGATGGCGGGCTCAATAGGGAAAGCAAGACTCGCGATGACGAGCGTGACACTACCCGTCACCACGAGTCCTGCCACAAAGATCTTCAAGGACTTGGGCATCGCCGCCCTCGTGTGCCGATCACGTCCAGGACGGACTGTAGCCGTCTTCGGCTCTCGGCGGAATGGGACGATGGTACCTCAGAAGCCCTTGAAGGAGGCGCCGCCCGCAAAGGCGGCCGCCAAGACGGCGCTAAAGGCACCGAGGACGCGCAGGATGCGACTCATCATCGCAATCCTCCCGGTGGCTACCAGCCCTTGATGCCGGATTCGGCGTGCACGCTCGTACCTCCTGGCGGCCTTCGTGTGCTGGGAACACACGAAAACCGACCTGACTACAGTGAGCCGGTCGGTTGCACTACTCGCTCGACCACACCCTAAGTGCCCAATTCAGGTGCGGCTTCCGCGCGTCCGAGCGTTGGAGCCCCTAGTACCCGAGTACTACGGGGACGCGGGACTATAGGCCTGGCCTACTGTGACGGTCAATACCGCAGGCTCCCTATCCCCACTGGCTGGCCGACGCCAGCTACAGCGACTCGAATGGGGGCGGCTCAATTCCCAGTTCGCGCCGCACGGCGGCCGCATAGTGGGCGTACTGCTCGGCGGCTGCTGTGTGAGCTCCGGTGATTCTGTAGAGCCGGACGAGGCTCAGCTCGATCTGATCCGCGTTGGGTTCGATCTCCAGAGCCCGCTTCGCGATGGCAATCGCCTCACCGAAAAGACGTCGCTCCATCGCCATCTGAATGGCCCGCTCGGCGATGTCGAGGACGGAGGCGTGGAGCGTGTCGCGGTAGGACAGCGCCCACTCTTCGTAGGCGAAGTCCAGGGCGAACGGTCCTCGGTATTCGTCGAGCAGGTCGTCAACCCGTTCGAGGTCGAGATCCCTCGTGAGCTCCTGAGCCAGGATGCGGGCTCGCCGGCTCCGACTGTCGACGAGGTCTCCATCTAGCCAAACGATCTCACCGCTGTTCAGGATGTAGGCAGGGGAGATGTCTTCGCTGTACGTCGGGTCGATAAGGCGCCTGAGGAAATAGAGCGTCTGGTTCAGGGAGTTGACGGCGTCCTCCGGGGCGTGCTCGGGCCAGAGGGCATCGACGACCTGGTCCCGGGTCACCCGCCACTCCGGGCGCGCCAAGAGGAAGCACAAGAGCGCCAGCGGCTTCCGTCGGACCTGAGCTCCCTGGATCGTCCGCTCCCCGACCCGGATCGCGACGCTACCGAGATCGTCGACGAACACGGGTGTCGCCAACCGCTTGGCCAAGCCGCGACCGAGTTGCGGTTCGGCGTACGCACCCCGAAGTGACCGCGACAGGGCGCGGAGACGCGGCACATCATCGACGGACCCCATCCTGTCGAGGAGCCGACCGGCCGTCAGCCTGAGGGCTGGATCACTCGCCTCGATTGCGCGCCGCAAGGCCGGCCGCCACCGCTCTGGTCGGAGTTCAGCCTCAGATCTTACGATCTCCAGAGCCGGATCTTCGAGGGCGGCGAGGTGATCCACGATGACTTCGGCGAGAACCGAGACCATCGCTCGGTCCTCGCCACCGAGGCCGAGGATTACCTTGTTCACCGCATCAGGCCCGTCAAGTGTGGCCAGCAGAATGCGGCAGTAGTTCGCCCAAAAG
>JBHORA010000145.1:0-45546 GCA_042408535.1 Chloroflexota bacterium
GTTGGCTCCGGCGGCAGGACTCGAACCTGCGACCAAGCGGTTAACAGCCGCCCGCTCTACCGACTGAGCTACGCCGGAGCGCCCATCGCCCGCCCTCGGCGATCACGGTTCGCCGGCGGGCGCCCGGGTGAGGATACCACGAGGGTTCGAGCCGGCGCCGGCGCTTCGGGCCCCACCGGTGCGGCCCCCGTTCAGCCGACCGCTTTCCGGACGAGCTCCCGGATCCGCGCCTCGACGGCCGGCGTGAGCTCGATGAGCGCGAAGGCGGTCGGCCACATCGGCCCGTCGTCGAGCCGCGCCGCCTGATCGAAGCCGAAGGTCGCGTACCGGGCCTTGAACTTCGAGGCGGCCTGGAAGTAGCAGATCACCTTGCCGTCCTTGGCGTAGGCGGGCATCCCGTACCAGGTCCTCGGCGTCAGCCCCGGGGCGACCTCCTTCACGAGGGCATGAATCCGCTCGGCCATCGAGCGGTCGGGCTCCGCCATCTCGGCGATCTTCGCCAGGACGTCCTGCTCCCCATCGGCCGCCCCGCCGCCCCGACGCTGTCGCTTTCGCTCGGCGACAAGGTCCTTGATGGCGGCCCGTTCCTCGGCCGTCAGGCCGGCTCCCAGCTCGTCGGTCGGGTCGACGGTCTCGCCCGACTGCTCGTTCCCCGGCACCGGTGCCTCCTCTCTCGCGCTCGGTCAGTCGCTCGGTCGGCCCTCATCCTACGCGAGGAGACGCTTTGACGGCGGCGACTGGGTCGAGCTGCGGGAGCCGGCGCTGCTCGCCATCTCACGCCGCCAGGCTCCCCTCGTCGAGCCGGAGCCCGAGCCCACGGGCGATCTCGACCGCCCGCCGCCACTCGTCGCAGCTGATCCGCCGATCGATCTCCGGGAACTCGTCCGAGGCGACGACCCGGGCCGCGGGCCGGTACTGGGCCATGAGGTTGACGTACGTCTCGGGTCCCAGCTCGACGGCGACCCAGCGGAGGATCGCCTCAGTCTCGTCGAGGAGGCCGGGCATCACGAGATGGCGGAGCAGGAGCCCACGGACGGCGAGCCCCCGTTCGTCGAACCGGAGCGGTCCGACCTGGCGGTGCATCTCCTTGATGGTCTGGCGGGCGACGGCGGCGTAGTCGGCCCGCCGGAGATAGCGCCGACAGGCCGCCTCGCTGAAGAGCTTGAAGTCGGGCATGTAGATCGAGACGACGCCGTCGAGAAGCGCCAGCGAATCGAGGGAGTCGTAGCTGCTCGTGTTGTAGACGATCGGGAGGCGGAGGCCGAGCTCGACCGCGATCGGCAGGGCGGCCAGGATCTGGGGCACGACGTGCTCGGGGGTGACCCAGTTGATGTTGTGACAGCCGGCCGCCTGGAGCTCGACCATGACCCGGGCGAGGGCAGCGGGCTCGAGGGCCTCACCCCGAACGTGGTGGGAGATGTCCCAGTTCTGGCAGAAGACGCAGCGGAGATTGCAGCCCGAGAAGAAGACCGTCCCGGAGCCGTTCCAGCCCCGGAGGCAGTCCTCCTCGCCGAAGTGGGCGAAGGCCGAGGCGACGACCGCCCGCCGGCCGATCCCGCAGAGGCCGACCTCGTCGACCCGTCGATCGACCCGGCAGCGGCGCGGGCAGATGGTGCAGACCGGGCCGAGGAGCCGGTGCGCCTCGGCGGCTCGCCGGGCAAGCTCGCCCTCCCGGGCGAGGGCGAGGTACGGCGGCGGAGCCCCGTGCGGGGCGGGATCCGGGTCGTCGACGAAGAACCGCAGCGGACGCATCGGCGCTCGCTCCGTCCCGATCCTACGCCGGCCGACACCGTCCTGCTGGCGACGATCCCGCCACGGCCAGGACGCGGTCGTCCTCCTCGGTCGACGTCGCGAGACCAGCGCCACGGGGACGGCCTGCCACGGCCCATCGTGGTCGACGGATGCGACGTCGGCCGCGGCGAGCAGGACGTTCGCCTCGACGATCGTCTGCGGACCGACGACCCCGTCGCGGGGCGGCGCCCTCGACTACGGAAAGTGGCGGACGGCGTCGATGACGAGCTCGATGAAGCGCCGCCGGTCGAGGGCGACGCCGACCTCGGCGTTCGTCGGCCGCCCCGTTCGACCCTCGAAGTCGACGACCGTCCGCCCCCTCGTGAGCTCGCTCACCGTCTCGACGTCGACCCGTCCGCGCCGCGTTTCGACGAGCCCGAGGCCGAGGACGTGGGCGACGGCGACGGCGTCGTGGATCGGAGCGCCGTCCCACCCGTAGCGCTCCCGGTGGTAGCGGGCGAAGTAGCGGAGGAGATCGGCGAAGACGGCTCCCGCCCGATTCCCGAGAGCGGCAAGGCGGTCG
The DNA here is from genome assembly GCA_042408535.1 of Chloroflexota bacterium. GTDB lineage: Bacteria > Chloroflexota > Limnocylindria > Limnocylindrales > CSP1-4 > BPIH01. The sequence continues at coordinate 2,315 of JBHORA010000145.1, forward strand.
GCGTCGGTGAGGGTCATGATCGCCTGGTGGGTGACGTCGAGGCCGATCATGGCGATCGGCAAGCCCGAGTCGAAGACGATCGCCGCCGCCTCGGGATCGACCCAGATGTTGAACTCCGCCGACGGGGTCCAGTTGCCGGCCCCGATCGAGCCGCCCATGAGGCAGATCCCGCCGACCTTTTCGGTGGCGAGGCGTCGGTAGCTCGAGAGGAAGAGGGCGACGTTCGTCAGGGGACCGGTCGGGACGAGGGTGACGGGGACCGCCGAGGCCTCGACGGTCCGGGCGATGAACTCGACGGCCGGCTCGGCGACGGGCTCACAGGTCGGCTCCGGGAGGGCGGCGCCCTCGAGGCCGCCCGGCCCGTGGACGACGCTCGCCACCTCGAGGGGGCGACGGAGGGGCCGATCGGCACCGGCCGCGACGGGGACGTCGCTCCGGTCGGCGAGGGTGAGGACGGCGAGGGCGTTCCGGGTCGTCGCGGTGAGCGGGGCGTTGCCGGCGACCGTCGTCACCCCGAGGAGACGGACCTCGGGTCGGGCGAGGGCGAGGAGGAGGGCGAGGGCGTCGTCGTGGCCGGGATCGCAGTCGAGGATGATCGGCCGGGGGCCGGCGGGCTCCGCGATGGCCTCCTCGAGGGGGTAGGTCTCGGGTTCGGCCTCGACCGCGGACCAGGCGACGAAGCGAGTCGGGGGCGGAACGACGGTGGCGGGCATGGCCCGATCGTACGCGATCGAGGGTTGCTTTCGCCCACCGAAGGGGTCGTTTTCGCCGACCGAAGGGATGGCGAGCCACGCAGCACTGCCCGGGGCCGGGCCCGTCGCCGCGCCGAACCTGCGATCCTCGCGGTCGATGGCATCGAGCAGATCTCCGTCGCGCCGCCCGTCACCTCAGCTCCTCGCTGCCCGGGTCGCCGTCGCCGGGGCGGGCGTCCTCCTCTTCGTCGTCCAGCCCCTCGCCGGGCAGCTTGTCCTGCCGACCTTCGGTGGCGGGCCCGGGACGTGGGCAGCGACCCTCGCCTTCTTCCAGCTCGCCCTCCTCGCTGGCTACGGGTATGCCCACTGGGTGCAACGACGCCTCGGCTCCGTGAGCGGGATCGTCCACGCCGCCTTCGCCCTCCTCGCCGTCGCCGTCGCCGCCCTCGCTCCGACCGATCCTCGGACGCTTCGGCCGCCCGGTCTCGAGCCCGCCCTCGCCGTCCTCGTCGTCCACACCGTCACGATCGGCCCGGCCGTCGTCCTCCTCGCCGCCACGACGCCGCTCCTCACCGGCTGGCTCGCCGCGGCGCGACTCCCCGCGGCGCGACTCCCCGGGGCGCGACTCCCCGAGCTGACGGCGGCTGACGAGGAAGACCGGACCCCGGGTCCACCGCCCCTCCACCGGCTCTACGCGGTGAGCAACGCCGGCGCTCTCGCCGCCCTCCTCCTCTACCCCGCCGTCCTCGAACCGAGCCTCGGGCTGACGGCGGCGCGACAGCTCTGGTTGGCCGGGCTCGTCGGCGTCGGGATCCTCGTCGGCGTCCTCGGTCTCGGCGAGTGGGTCGGCGATCCCAGTGCCGGCGGGGTGGTGGGCCTCGCGCAAACCCGGGGGACCGCTCCGACCGGGGGGACCGGCCGGACCGTGGGACCCGCGCGAACCGAGGGGGCCGCTCCGACCGAGAGGGCCGCTCCGACCGAGGGGGCCGCTCCGACCGCGGACGAGCCTCCGGATGCGCCGCCGTCCCCGAACGCCCGGCGGTGGATCCTCCTGGCCGCCATCCCGGCCGGCCTCCTGAACGCCTCGACGACCATCCTCACCCTCGATCTCGGCGCCATCCCGCTCCTCTGGGTTCTCCCCCTCGCCATCTACCTCGCCACCTTCGTCCTCGCCTTCTCCGCGGCCGGGGACCGCCTCCGTGGCCCGGCAGCCAGGGTCGCGCCGATCGCCGCCACGCTCCTCTGGCTGCCCCTCGCCTCGGGCGCACCCTGGTCGGTCCTGCCACTCCTCGCGGTCATCCTCGGCGGCCTCTTCGTCGTCGCCCTCGCCCTCCATGCAGAGCTCGCCGCTGCCCGACCGCCGGACCGGCAGCTGGCCGGCTACTACCTGGCCGTCGCGGCCGGCGGCGGGCTCGGGGGCGCCTTCGCCGGGCTCGCGGCACCGCTTCTGTTTCCCGACCTCTGGGAGGTCCCGATCCTCCTCGTCGCCGCGATCCTCGTCGGCGGCTGGCCAGCCGTCGGGCTTGCTCGCCGTCCAGAGCGGAGCGCGAGTCGAGCGGATCTCGGACGGGACGCCGACGGGAGCGACCGAACGCCGCCACGCCCGGGCTGGTTCGAGGCCGCCGTCTGGCGCCTGAACCGCTACGTCCTCATCGGGATCGTCGTCCTCTTCGTCCTCGTCGCCGATCAGGCCCCCGGCGCCGACGCCGCCATCGCCTGGTTCATCGCGGGGGCCGTCGTCCTCACCCTCGGCGGGCGGCCGGCCCTCCTCGCCGGTGCCACCGCGGTCGCCCTCGGGACGGCCCTCCTCGTCACCCCGCAGCCAAACCTCTTCGCCGCTCGGAGCTTCTTCGGCGTCCTCGAAGTTCGCCCGTCACCAGACCGACGGGTCATCCAGCTCTGGAACGGCACGACCCTCCACGGGACCCAGCCGACGGATCCGGCCCGGCGCCTCGAACCGACGGGCTACTACGTCGCCACCGGTCCTGCCGGGGACCTGTTCCGTCTCCTTCGACAGGGATCGACGCCGGAGCTCGACGTCGGCGTCGTCGGCCTGGGCGTCGGCGGACTGGCGGCCTACGCGGAGGCCGGCGACCACTGGACCTTCGTCGAGGTCGACCCGCTCGTCGTCCGGATCGCGACCGACCCGGCCCTCTTCACCTACGTTCGGTCGGCTCGGGCCTCCATCGACTTCGTCGTCGACGACGGACGGCTCGCCCTCGCCCGGACGCCAGCCGGGACCTTCGACCTTCTCGTCCTCGACGCCTTCACCTCGGACGCGATCCCCGTCCACCTCGTCACGGCCGAGGCGATCGCCGACGCCCTCCGGACGGTCCGACCCGACGGGCTCCTCGCCCTCCAGCTCTCGAACCGCTACTACGACCTGGCACCGCCAGTCGCAAGCGCCGCGGAGCTCGCCGGCGCCCGGGTCCTCGCCCGGGACTTTCGCCCCACAGCGGCCGAGGTGGCGGCTGGAGCCTTCCCGTCCCGCTGGCTCGTCGCCACGCGGTCCGCCGCCAGCGTGGCTGCCCTCGCCGCGGCCGGCTGGGAACCGGTCGACGTGGGGCCGCCGCTGACGGACGACCGCCCGAACCCCCTCCCCTACCTCCGCTGGTCCTTCGGCCGAGGGTGACACTTCGGGTACGGGTGGCGCGTCGGCCCGAGGGTGACACTTCGGGTACGGGTGGCCCGTCGGCCCGCGGGTGGCCCGTCGGCCCGCGGGTGGCGCGTCGGCCCGCGGGTGGCCCGTCGAGCCGAGCGGTACACTCGAGCCCGAAAGGAGCGTCTCGCCATGCGGTCGCATCGTCCCCTCGTCCTGCCGCGACCGGAGGAGGCCCTGCCCGGTCGCCCGGAGCCGATCGTTCGACCCGGCCTCCACGCCGTCTTCGGTCGACCCCTCACCGAGCCCTATCCGGCCGGACTCGCCGTCGCCGAGTTTGCCCTCGGCTGCTTCTGGGGCGCCGAACGGCGCTTCTGGCAGACGCCCGGCGTCTGGGTCACCGCCGTCGGCTACGAAGGGGGCTTCACCCCGAACCCGACCTACGAGGAGGTCTGCAGCGGGCGGACGGGCCACGCCGAGACGGTCCGCGTCGTCTACGACCCGAAGCTCGTCTCCTCCGAGGCGCTCCTTCGGGTCTTCTGGGAGGCCCACGACCCGACCCAGGGGATGCGCCAGGGGAACGACATCGGGACGCAGTACCGGTCGGTCGTCTTCGTCCGGAGCGAAGCCGAACGGCGGCTCGCCGAGGCGTCGAAGGCGGCCTACGAGGCGCGCCTCCGGGCCGCCGGCTACGGCCCGATCACGACCGAGATCGTCGGCCCGCCGGCGCCGCCGTTCTACTTCGCCGAGGAGTACCACCAGCAGTACCTGGCGAAGAACCCGAACGGCTACTGCGGCCTCGGCGGGACGGGGATCGCCTGTCCGGTCGGCGTCCTCGTTGGCGCCGGCGATCCGGGGTCAACGCAGCGGGGCTGAGCGCCGGGGCTCCTCGACCGCTGGTCACCGCGCCCGAACCCGCAGTCTGCCGACACGTGGCCCTGACCCGCCTCCGCCAATGACGAGCCGACCCGGTCCCCTCGTCTCGCCCGAGCTCCTCTGGCAGCACCTCGCCGATTCCGACCTCCGGTTGGCGGACGTTCGCTGGTACCTCGGTCGTCCCGGCGCCGGCCGCACTGCCTACGAGGCTGGCCACCTCCCTGGCGCGGTCTTCGTCGACCTCGACACCGATCTCTCGGCTCCGCCGGGTCCCGGCCGCCATCCGCTCCCCGACCCTGGAGCGTTCGCCGAGCGACTCGGGGCCCTCGGCTTCGGCTCGGAGCACTGGATCGTCGCCTACGACGATGTCGGCGGGACCGTCGCCGCTCGCCTCTGGTGGATGCTCGACGCCCTCGGCCATCCCCGGGTGGGCGTCCTCGACGGCGGGCTCGGGGCCTGGCGGGCGATCGGGGGCCAGCTGACGACCGAGGTCCCGAGCCTGCCCCCTGCTCGCCTCGAGCTCGCCCGGCGCTGGAGGAAGACGATCGACCGCGATGAGCTCCGGCGGCGTCTCGGAACCCTCGTCCTCCTCGACGGGCGGGCTCCCGAGCGGTACCGGGGCGAGGTCGAGCCCGTCGATCCGGCGGCCGGCCACATCCCGACGGCCCGTTCTGCGCCGGTCACGGAGAACCTGACACCGAGTGGCCGCTTCCGCCCGCCAGGCGAGCTCCGATCCCGCTTCCTCGCCCTCGGCTGTGGAGCGGCGCCGGTCGTCGTCGCCTGCGGGAGCGGGACGACCGCCTGCCACCACGTCCTCGCCATGCGCCTCGCCGGTCTCCCAGACCCGCTCCTCTACCCGGGCTCCTTCTCGGACTGGAGCCGGGCGGGTCTCCCGGTCGTGGCCGGCGCGGAACCCGGCGATCCGCCTGAGGAGGGGTCGGGCCCGGCCGGCGCCGTCTAAAGCTGAGGGGTCGGGCCCGGCCGGCGCCGTCCAAAGCTGAGGGGTCGGGCCCGGCCGGCGCCGTCCCGGGTTGAGCGTCAGGCCCCTGGTTTGCGGCCAACGACGAGCGTCGCCCCGGAGGGGAGGTCGATGACCTCGGGTGGCGGGAGGCCGGCCGCTCGGAAGAAGCCGAGGAACTCCTCGACGGTCCGGAGGCGGGTCCCCATGAGGAGCTGGTCGAGCTGGATCCCGGCGACGAGCTGGCCGTGGAGGGTGCGGTACTCGTCGGGCGTGCTCGGCTCGCACCAGTCGAGGACGACGAGCCAGCCGCCCGCCGCGAGCGCCTCCCAGCCGGCCCGGAGCGCCCCGACGGGGTCCGCCAGCTCGTGGAGGGCGTACTGGAAGTAGACGAGCCCGAAGGCCGACTCGCGACGGGCGATGGTCGCTACCTCGGCCTCCTCGATGGTGATCCGATCCGCCAGCCCTGCCGCCACCACGTTCCGCCGGGCTCGGGCCGCCGAGTCGGGTTGGGCCTCCACCCCAACGAGCGTCGTGGCCGGAAAGCGCCGGGCGATGGCGATCAACCAACGGGCACCACCGCAGTGGAGGTCGGCCACCTCGATGCCCCGCTGGAGCTCGACGACGAGCTCGGGCAAGGCCGCCAGCGCCTCCTCGAAGAAGACGGCGACGTCCTGGAGTGTCAGTCGCTCGATGGAGGCCCGATAGCGGTCGGGCCGCTCCGAAACGGGGGTGCCGGTTCGGAAGACCTCGGCGAGGCGATCCCAGTCGAGGCTCGCGAGGGTCGCGTGGACGAACTGACCGCCGAGATACTCGGGCCGGTCCTCGTCGAGGAGGACGACCGCCGTCGGTTCTCGGAGGCTGGCCCGCCGGCCGTCGAACTCGACGAGATCGTGGGCGTCGGCCGCCGTCAGCCAGGCGCGAACGTGGGGAAGCGAGGCGCCGACGGCGCTCGCCAGGGCGTCGGCGTCGAGACCGGCGTCCCCGGCCGCTCGGAGAGCCTCGAAGAGGCCGAGCTCCAGGCCGAGGGTCACGATCCAGGTCCGGTAGAAGCCGATGAGGCTGGCGAGGAGGTCGTCGAACTGGTCTTCGTGGGCCACCGCCGCATTGTCGCAGGGATGGCGGGCGCTCGTGGCGTCGATCAGGTGACGGCGCGGATTCGGGGAGGGTGCGACCGGGCTGCCCGTCGACGGCACGAATGGGCTCCTGCAACGAGATCGCGCCCGGCGGTGTTTCATTGAATAGTGCATCGACGACAGGAAGATCCACGGCAGACCGCAGTCCGGCCCGCCGCCTCTCGTGCCCGAGAGGCGCCCGGCCCCTCCGAACCAGTCGGCCAGGCCGCGGCCCGCGAGCCGGCCCCGACCGAGGTGAGAGCGCGACCACCGGCTGCCGACCTCCCGGCGGCCCTCGCCCAGGACCTCGACGCCGCCTTCGAGTACCTCGTCCGATCCGAAGCCGACCTCGTCTTCTCCGTCGCCTGCCGGCTCCTCGCCGACCAGCGGGACGCCGAAGAGGTCGCCCAGGACGCCTTCCTGCGCGCCTACCGGGCCCTCGCCGGCTACGACCGCGAGCGCATCGAAGCCCTCGCCCTCCGACCCTGGCTGGCGGCGATCACCGTCAACCTGGCTCGGAGTCGTCGGCGCCGAGCAGGACGCGGCTTCGTTGGGGTTGCCGGCAGCCGCCGGCCCGATGCGGCGCTCCACGCGAACGGAGCCGGCCAGGACGAGGCCGACCCGCCGACTCCCGAGCCCGTCGATCCCGATCCGACGGCATGCCCACCCGAGGCCGCCCTCCGACGGGAGCAGCAGGAGGAGCTGGGGCGATGCCTCGCCGCGCTGCCGCTCCGCTACCGGGTCCCGGTCGTCCTTCGCTACGTCGCCGGCCTGACACCGGCCGAAGTGGCGGCCACCCTCGCCCGCCCCGAGGGAACGGTGCGAGCCCAGATTCACCGCGGCCTCGCCCGCCTGCGGGCAGCCATCGACGCCAATGGTTCGAGTGCCGCGGCGACCGGACTGACGCACCTCCGGACGGCAGCCCAGCGCTCGCCGCGACCGACCCGCCCGCCTCGCTCCCCGGAGATGAGCCGATGAAGGACCGACCGACTCGCCACCGCCAGGCATCGACGGGCCGCCCATTCGCGCCCGGTGACGCGATGTCCGCCTCCCAGCGAAGCGCGGGCAGCCGAGCGGGGCTCCCCCAGCCCGAACACGCCCAGCCCGAACACGCCCAGCCCGAGGTGGATCGGCCGGGCGCCGACCTCGAAGCCGCCCTCGCCGACCTCGCCCTGCCGGCCCCGGAGCGGATCGTCGACGCCGCCCTCGTCGCCGTCGGCCTCGTCGACGCCTACGATCGTCTGCCGACGCCGATCGGCGAGGTCTTCGTCGCCTGGAACGGCCACGGCATCTCCTGGATCGACGTCGCCCCGAGCCCCGAGGCGTTCGAGGCGGAGGCGCGGGCCGCCCTCGGCCGGCCCCTTCGCCCGGGCCCGCTGCCGGCCGATCTCCGCCGTCGTCTCGAGCGCCGACTCGCCGGCGACCGTCGAGTCCGGGTCCCCCTCGACCTTCGCGGACGGACCCTCTTCGAGCGAGCCGTTCTCACGAAGGCCGTCGAGATTCCGCCGGGCGAAGTCCGCCCCTACAGCTGGATCGCCGCCGAGATCGGGCACCCGCGGGCCGTCCGAGCCGTCGGTTCGGCCATCGCCCGCAATCCGATCCCCCTCGTCGTCCCCTGCCACCGGGTCATCCGGTCCGACGGGCACCTCGGGGCCTACTCCCTCGGGGGCCTCGAGACGAAGCGACGCCTCCTCGCCGCTGAGGGCGCCGACCCGGATGGCCTCGAGGCCCTCGCCCGGGCCGGGGTCCGGTTCGTCGGGTCGCGGACGACCGGCATCTTCTGCCTTCCAAGCTGCAGGAACGCCCGCCGGATCGCCCCCCGGCACCGAATCCTCGTCCGTTCCGAGGCCGACGCCGCCGGTCTCCGTCCCTGCCGGATCTGCCGCCCGAAGCCGGGCTGGATCGGGACCGCGCCCGGGCCCTCGACTTGTCGACCGACGCCGCCGCCCGTTCCACGTCCCGCGCCTGCTACGATCCCGGGACGTTGAGTCGCTCTTCGTCCCCCCGAGCGCCAAGCCTCGGCCAGGCCTTGCCGCCGAGCGTCTGGCTCGGGCTCCTCACGCTCTATTTCGTCTGGGGCTCGACGTACCTCGGTATCGCCGTTGCCATCCGGACCATTCCGCCGTTCGCCATGGCCGCCAGCCGATACCTGGTCGCCGGCTCGATCCTCCTCACGATCGTCGCCCTGCGCCGCCGTTCCCTCCGGGTGCCGGCCGCCCGCGAGTGGCGCGATAGCCTCGTCGTCGGTGCACTCCTCGCCGCGGGTGGCAACGGGCTCGTCAGCTGGGGGGAGCAAACGGTGCCGTCCGGGATCGCGGCCCTCCTCGTCGGACTCGTTCCGGCCTGGGCCGCCGTCATCGATGGCGTCGGCTTCGGCGAGCGCCTGCCGCGCCCCGTCGCGGTTGGCATCGGGATCGGCTTTCTCGGGGTCGCAGTCCTCGCCTGGCCGTTCGGTGGGGCCCTCGCCTTCGACCCGGCCGGGCTCGGGGCCGTTCTCGTCGCCCCGATTCTCTGGGCCCTCGGGACCGTCTACGCTGCTCGGCGGGCGCACCTCCCGGCAGACGGACTCCTGGCGAGCGCCCTCCAGATGCTCCTCGGCGGCCTCGTCCTCGTCGCCATGGCCGTGACGACGGGCGAGATCGGACAGCTCGACCCGACCGCCGTCAGCCCGACCTCGCTCCTCGCCCTCGCCTACCTGACGGTCGCCGGAACCCTCATCGCCTACTCGACCTTCGCCTGGCTCCTCCGCCACGCACCGGTCTCCACCGTCGCGACGTACGCCTACGTGAACCCGGTCGTCGCGGTCGCCCTTGGCACCCTCGTCCTCGGCGAGCGCCTCGAGCTGCGGGCGCTCCTCGCCGGGGCTGTCATCGTCGTCGGGGTCGCGCTCATCGTCCGCGGCCGCCGATCGAGGGCCGCCGAGCCGACCGAAGAAGCGCGGCCGATCGCGCCGTCCCCCGAGGCGGGACTTCGCCGGCCGGGCTGATCCTCCTGCAGAGGTCGACCCAAGCGGGGTCGCTCCTGCGCGGCGGGTGGTCCGGACCGCACCTCGCCGCGCTCGCCGACGAAGACACGGCCGGGCAGCGTCGCCCGGCCCTCGAACCGCGAGGCTCTCCGCCGCCGCGAGGCCCTCCGACCCCGCCCCGCCGCCTACGGCTCCGCTCTCCGACCCCGCCCCGCGGCCTACGGCCCCGCTCTCCTCGCCGCGAGGCCCTCCGACCCCGCCCGCTCGAACCCCTGGGCCGGCCACGGCTCGCAGCGGAGCGGCCGATCCTCCCGGTAGCCGAGGGCGTAGTCGGCGGCGATGAGGGTGTGGAGCTGGCTTGTCCCCTCGTAGATGACCGCCGCCTTCGCGTTCCGGAGGTAGCGCTCGACCGGGTACTCGTTGCTGTAGCCGTAGGCGCCGTGGATCTGGATCGCATCGAGGGCGCACTGGACGGCGTGCTCGGTGGCGTACCACTTGGCGAGGGACGTCTCCCGGGTCGTCCGGCGCCCCAAATTCTTCAGCCAGCCGGCCCGCCAGACGAGGAGCCGTCCCGCCTCGATCCCGGCGACCATCCGGGCGATCATCTCCTTCACGAGCTGGTGACGACCGATCTCCTCGCCGAAGGTCCGCCGTTCCCGGGCGTACCGCACCGAGGCGTCGAGGCAGGCCTGGGCGAGGCCGACGGCTCCCGCGGCGACGGTGTAGCGGCCCTGGTCGATGGCGCTCATGGCGACGAGGAAGCCCTCGCCCTCCTCACCGATCCGGTTCTCTTCGGGGACGAAGACGTCGTCGAGGTTGACGAGCCCGGTATTCCCGGCCCGGATCCCGAGCTTGCCGTGGATCGTCCCGGTGGAGAGGCCCTTCATCCCCCGCTCGAGAACGAAGGCGCAGATCCCCCGCCAGCCCTTCGAGCGGTCGACGGTGGCGAAGACGAGGAAATGGTCGGCGAGGTCGGCGAGGCTGATCCTGATCTTCTGCCCGTTCAGCCGGTAGCCAGCGCCATCGCGGCGGGCTGTCGTGGCGAGGTTCGCGGCATCGGTCCCGACCCCGGGCTCGGTGAGGGCGAAGGTGGCGAGCTTCTCGCCGCGGGCCTGAGGAACGAGCCAACGGCGCCGCTGCTCCTCGGTCCCCCACTGGAGGAGGGCGAGGGAATTGAGGGCGACGTGGACGCTCTGAACGACCCGGAAGGCCGTGTCGGCCCGTTCGAGCTCTTCGCAGAGGAGGGCGAAGCTGATGTAGTCCATCCCGGCTCCCCCGTAGCGCTCGGGGATGGGGGCCCCGAGGAAGCCCTGCTCGGCCATCTTGTCGAAGACCTCGCGGTGGACCTCGCCTCGAGCGTCCCACTCGCGGATGTAGGGCAGGATCTCGGCCTCGGCGAAGGCCCGGGCAGCGTGCTGGACGAGGCGGTTCTCCTCGGTGAGGCTGAAGTCGATCATGACCCTGATTGTGGCACGGCCGGGGCTGGCCGAGCGGGCCGTTCCCCGCGGCGCGTCAGCGGGTTCCCAGCGCCGGCGGCCAGAGCGGCATCGATCGTCCCGCGCGGCCCGGCCGCGGTATCCTCGCTCGGGCGTGCCCGCCCGGGGCGGACGCTCCGGTGGCCGATTCCCGCCCCGTCGTCCGTGCGCCACGATGGCGCCGAATCGCCACCGAGTCGCGCCGCCAGCCTGGCGACCCTACCCGCAGAGACCCGAGGCTCAGCCACAATGGAACGACCGACGACCAGCCAGCCCCTGCCCCTCGACCTCGCCGCCCTTGCCCGGCCCCACCTCTCGCCGGTCCTCGGCCGCTACTTCGAGGTGAGCTGGAGCCACGGCGAGGGGCACCGGCTCTACGACACGGCCGGCCGGAGCTATCTCGACTTCGCAAGCGGGATCGCCGTGACGGCCCTCGGACACCGCCACCCGAAGGTCACCGCCGCCATCCACGCCCAGGTCGACCGGCTCATCGGCCCCACGGCGGCCATCGGCTACTCGGAGCCTGTCGTCCGCCTCGCGGCGGCCATCGCCGCCGAGATGCCCGAGCCCCTCGACACCGTCTTCTTCGGCAACAGCGGCGCCGAAGCGATCGAGGGCGCCCTCAAGCTCGCCCGTCGGGTGACCGGACGCCCGGGGATCATCGCCTTCCAGGGCGGCTTCCACGGGCGAACCTTCGGCGCAGCCTCGGTCACTTCCTCGAACATCCTCTATCGGCGGGGCTACGAGCCGCTCCTGCCAGGCGTCCATCTCCTCCCCTTCCCTGCCGTTTACCGCGACTTCGCGGGCGACGAAGAACGGGCGGTCGAGACCTGCCTCGCCGCCGTCCGCCGGCTCTTCGAGACGACGATCGCACCCGACGCAGTGGCGGCCTTCCTCATCGAGCCGGTCCAGGGCGAGGGCGGCTACGTTCCCGCCCCGTCGGCCTTCCTGCGAGGACTCCGCCGGATCGCCGACGAGCACGGCATCCTCCTCGTCGTCGACGAGGTCCAGACGGGCTACGGGCGGACGGGCAAGATGTGGGCCTTCGAGCATGCCGGGGTCGTGCCAGACGTCGTCTGTCTGGCGAAGTCGATCGCCAACGGCCTCCCCCTCTCGGCGATCGTCTCCTCCCGGGAGCTCCAGGAGCGATGGGGGAAGAGCGCCCACGGGACGACCTTCGGGGGCAACCCGGTCGCCTGCGCCGCCGGCCTGGCGGTTCTCGAGACGATCAAGGAGGAGGGCCTGGTCGCGAACGCCGCGGCGATGGGTGCCGAGCTTCGGGCCGGCCTCCGGACGCTCATGGAGTCCGACGAGCGGATCGGCGACGTCCGGGGGCTGGGGCTCATGGTCGGGGTGGAGTTTGTCCGCGACCGCCGGACCCGGGAACCTGACGGCGCCCTCGTCGACGCGCTCCTCGCCCGCTGCCTCGACGAAGGGCTCCTCGTCCTCTCCTGTGGCCGCGACCATAACGTCGTCCGCTTCATCCCGCCCCTCGACGTGACGCGGGAGGAGATCGCCGAAGCCCTCGCCACCTTCGAGCGAGCCCTCCGGAGTCTGCCGGCCCACCCGGAGGCAGCCGGCCTTGAGTAGCGTCACGCTGATCTCGAGGAACCGGCCATCGAGCGGGCGCCGCCGAGGGACACTCCGACCGGTACTGTCCGCGGCCGGCCAGGCTCGAGGAACCTGCCGTCCAGGGGGCTGTCCCCGGAGGGCACTTGGACCCTTGACCGTCGGCCGCCGGCCGGTCGCAAGGACCACAGCAGCGACGAGGGCGTTGCCGGGGTCGCCTCCGAGCGCCACCGTCCGCCGGCCGGTCCCAAGGACCCTCCCGGCGAGGCGGCTGTCGCCGGGGGACGCCCTCCCGTTTTCTCGTTTACTCGCCCCACGAGTGAAGTCCTCGGCCGGGGGCCCGGAAGTTCTCGGATACTCGCAGGGCGAGTGAAACGCGGAGTCGTTCTGCTGATCTACTCGCGGGGCGAGTAATCAGCGAAGATCGGACCGGTGGGGCGTGGCCCGTCGAGCTCGGTCGTGCTCGGGGGAGCTCCAGGCGCGGTAGAACATCGACTCCCGCTTCGGCGCCTCACTCCCCCAGCGAGTAAACAAGGAGAACGACCGAGCCGGGCGAGCCGCGCCGGCGAACCGAGAAGAACGACCGAGCCGGGCGAGCTGCGCCGGCGAACCGAGAAGAACGACCGAGCCGGGCGAGCTGCGCCGGCGAACCGACCAAGCGTTGGCGACCCGAGTCGCCAACCAGAGAAGCGAGTCTCCCCCTGATGTTCGAAGGCTCGGCTCCCCGTGGGCGGGCGAGAGTCCCTACTTGTTTCGAGCGAGGAACTCCAGAACGTCCTCGAGCCGGAAGCGACGATCCCCCCGCTTGCAAACCCGGTAGAACGGGAGCTCGCCGCGATCCCCCAGGCGCTTCACGGTGTTGACGTGGAGGTGGAGAAGCTCGGCCACCTCACTGGCGGTCAGCATCGGCCCCAGCTCGCGGGCGCGGCTGAGGTCGCGGGCGCGGCTGAGGTCGCGGGCGGTCATCGATGCCATGCTCTTGCCTCGTTGGCAGACGTCTGTGGGGGTTCGGACGCTTCGGCGCACGGAGAGTGATTCGGGGTAGGGATCGGCCACATCGGGGGCGGAGCGTAGAGGTCCGGAGCGCCTTCGCCAAGCCGTACGTTCGTCCCAGCAAGGAGTACCACGGATGAGGCGGCGGCCCGAACCCGCGACCGGAGCCGGCGCTCGCCCACGACCAAGACCGCCGGCCCCTCGCCCCGGCTGGGCGACGTCCTCGGTTCGCCTCCCGCGGCCCTACCGAGGCGCCGACCGCGTCGCCGTCGCGACCACCTGCACCGCCGCCCCCACGTCCCGCGCCTGCCCTCCTGACGTCGGCGTAACGACGATCCCCTGGCCGAGGGACCAGAGGGTCGTCGCGGTCAGGACGACCATGAGCGCGGCGAGCGGAACCTGGCGAAGCCGAAGCTCACGCGGCGAGGCACCACGGACGGCGCGGGCAGCCGCGGCGTGGCCCGCCCAAGCGCCGACCATGTGCCCGCCGACGACGGCGACGAGCTGGACCGTCCAGACGAGGCTCGGCGGCAGCCAGCCGATCGACGGTTCGTAGAAGGCCGTTCCGAAGACGTCCCAGCCGAGCTGGAGCGGGTCGGAGACAGCAATGACGATCCGCTGCCCGTCGAGGAGGAGATACGTCAGGTAGTGGGCGACGAGGTAGCCAAGGGCGATCGGGAGGAGGCCCGGACCGACCGGTCCCCAGCCGATCCGACTCGCGACCCCGAGGACGAGGGCCGTCACGAGGCCGAGAAAGCCGAGGAGGAGGAGCGTCGCCTCGCCCGTCCCTGGCAACCCGAAGAGGTCGAACCAGAGCTCGGTCTGGGACAGCCCGTCGTAGAGGATCGACCCCGTGGCGACAGCGACAAGGACGACGAGGGGCAGACTCCACTCGCCGCGAACGAGCCCGGCCCCGAGCGGCTGGCGCCGGAGTCGCCCCGTCGCCGGATCCTCGAGGGCCCAGGGCGCCAGCCTCCCGAGGAGCCCGAACCAGACGCTGAAGACCTCACCCCGAGCGAGCCAGCCGTCGCGCCCCCACTGGGCCATGGCGAGGAGCGTGTAGGTCGTGTAGCCGACGAGGACCGTCGCCAGTGGCCGACCGGAGCCCGCAATGGTGAAGACAAGCTCGAGCCAGACGAAGACGACGAAGCCGACGACGGCCGGCCATTCGGCGAGCCGGGCCGGGTACAGCGCCGGCGCCAGACCCCGTACGCCCAGCCGGCGGAGGAGCCACGCTCCGGCGTCGTGGAGGGTGGCGAAGGGGTTGAGCCAGACCCAGATCGGCCCGACGAGGGCCGAGACCATCGCCACGCCGACCCAGCCATAGACCCACAGGAAGAGGGAGCCGACGTCGGCCGCACCGCCGCCCCCGACGACCCCCTGGGCAACGATCCAGAGCCAGCCGACGAGGCCGAGGATGCGGAGGGCGACCCGAAGGACACCCGGCACGACGACGACCTCCCCGAGGGCGGGCGAGGCCCCCCGAACGTCGCGGACGAGGACAAAGGCGAAGGAGAGAGCCACGGCGACGGCAGCGCCCACGACGTAGACGGCGAGGGGCAACGGCGACTCGTAGCGGCCCGAAAGACTGTGGGCAAGGACAGTCTGGGGACTGGCGAGCCCGACGAGGGCCAGGCCGAGCCCGAGGGCGGCCGCCCGAACCCGACGCCGTCGTCTCGCTCGGGTGGTCGGCCGAGGTGTTTCGTCCGACGATGGGCGGACCGGGCTCGCCCCAGGACCCGAGCGGACGAAGGAGGGTTCAGGGGCCACTCGTCGGCGCATCGGCGAGCCGGACGGCGATCCGTTCGCCGTCCTCGACCCGGTAGACGACGACGATCGGGACGAGGGTCCGGAGGTGCTCCCGAAGGTGGGCGGCCGGGAAGGCGTCGCCGACGAGCTCGAGGCGCCCGACCCGGAAGGTGAGGAGCGTCCCGTCGTTCGTTCGGAGGGTGAAGCCTCGGACGTCGGTCGCGGTCGGTGCGTCGACCGCCACGACAACGCCCCGAACCGTTGCGGTGCCAGACTCGCAGCCGGCGAGGACGACCGCGGTGGCAAAGGCAATCCCGAAGGCGAGGAAGGCCGCGAGGCCGGGAGGTCCGATGGCACGACGGAGCCCCGCGCGGTCCTGTCCGACGGCACGGCCCTCATCAACTGCGCTGCTTGAGGAACCAGCCGGCACCGACGGCGATGAGGGCGAGGGCGATAGCGATCGGCACCACGACCCCGAAGGAGGTGTCAGACGCATCCGCCGAGGGCTGCGTTGGAGGGGCCGACGGCGTCGGGCTCGGAGCGATCGAAGCCGGGGTCGGCGATGAGGATGGGCTCGGCGACGGGGAGTGGCTCGGCGCCGCCGAGACCGACGGAGCGGCCGACACGGAAGGAGAAGACGAGGCCACCGGCGTTGGCGAGGGGCTCGGCGCGGGGACGACCTGGAAGGTGAACGTTCCCCGTTCGACATGGCCGTCGTCGGCGACCGCCGTCCAGCGGACCGTGTACGTGCCCGGCTCGAGGGGCGGCAGCTGGGCCCGCATCGTCAGCCGCCTCGAGTCGGTCGGGTCGAGGCCGCCCTTGGCAACGGTCGCGCCGGTCGCGTCCCGAACCTCGAGGCTGCTCCGGTCGGCGACGATCGCCTCGCTGAAGACGGCAACGACCTCGGTTGGCGCCGAAACCGTCGAACCGTCGGCCGGGCTCGACTCGACGAGCTCGGCGTGCGCGAGGGCCGGTGCCGCGACGACGAGCCACGCGACGAGGGCGATGACGAAGGCGACCGCCGCCCACTCGGGTCGGCCGCCGGCCGCCCGAAGGCGCATGGGAGGTGCCGACATGTCTGCGATTATGCCAGACCTCCCGCTCGAGGGCCGGGGCGGCGCCCGAAGAGCCGGCCGGTCAGCCGTACCACGCCCGCCTACTCCCAGCCTGCCTCGGCCCGTTGCCGCGCCTCAAGTCCACTTCGCGTCTCGCCCGCGGCCACCTCGGAGGTGACGCCGCTCCCCGCCGGCTCCCGAACCCCCTCGAGGAGCGGTGAGGAGAGCATGAGGTCGGCGGCAGCAACGTTCGTCGCGATGGGAACGTTGTGGACGTTGCAAACCCGGAGGACCGTCCGGATATCCGGGTCGTGGGGATGGGCACTGAGCGGGTCGACAAAGAAGAAGACGGCTCGGATCCGCCGCTCGACGACCATCGCCGCGATCTGGGCGTCCCCCCCGAGGGGGCCCGAGAGGACGGACCGGACCTCGAGGCCGACCTTGTCGCGGAGGAGGGCACCCGTCGTCGCCGTCGCCACGAGCTCGAACTCGCCGAGGCGACCCCGGTTGAAGGTCGCCCAGGCGACGAGGTCGGCCTTCCGGCCGTCGTGGGCGATGATGGCGAGGGTCGGTCGCTTCGACATGGGATCGTTCCTTCCGTGGGTTCGATCGGGCGGAGGACGTCGCTCGCGAGGGGGCTTCATCCTATCTGAACGGGCTCAGCGAGGCCGTCGAAGCGGCCTGGCCGCGCCTCCTCCGGGAGGCCGACGCCGCCATGCTCCGGGCCTGAGCGGGCAGATCCTCGCTCCGTTCGAGGCCCCCGTCGCCTCGATGGGGCGGCGCCTCGATGGGGCGTCGCCTCGATGGGGCGGCGGAGTGGCCTCGCGGGGCGGCATCGCCCGTGGGCCGAGGATCGGGACCCGGGCGGGAGGCTTGGCGTCCCCGGCAGGATTCGAACCTGCGACCGACCGCTTAGAAGGCGGTTGCTCTGTCCGCTGAGCTACGGGGACGCACCGTCCGAAGTGTAGGGCCGACGAGCAGAACGCGGAAACGAGCATCCCGTCGACTACGGCGGAGCAGGCCCGGGTGGTCGGCTCGTTCAGGCCGAGCGGCCCTTCGACCCGCGCCGCCGACGGGCTACCCTGCCTGCCATGACGATCACGAACTTCCGCGACATCGGCGGCCACCGGACTGCGGACGGCCGTCGCGTCCGCCGAGGCCTCGCCTACCGTTCCACCGAGATCAGCCGGATCGACGAAGCCGACCGGGCCCGACTCGAGGCGCTCGGCATCCGCGCGGTCGTCGACCTGCGGACGAGCGCCGAACGGGCCCGCTGGCCGGAGGAGGACAAGCTCCCGAGGTCGGCGTCCTATGTCGTCGCCGACGTCCTGGCCGACGCACCCGACGGGACGCCGGCCCAGTTCATGCCGATCATGCACGATCCCGAGGCCGTCCGGGAGCGTCTCGGTGGTGGCAAGGGCGTCGCCCTCTTCGAGCGCCACTACCGCGACTTCGTCCGACTGCCGAGCGCCCGCGACGCGTACCATCGCCTCTACGCCACCCTCCTTGAGCCTGCCCGCCGGCCGCTTCTCTTCCACTGCACGACCGGCAAGGATCGGACCGGCTGGGCCGCGGCGGCCCTCCTCCTGCTGCTCGGCGTACCGGAAGAGCGGGTCGCCGAGGACTACCTCCGCAGCAACGGCGAGCTCGGTCCGATGCTCGAGCGCTTCCTCGCCGAGTTTCGGGCCCGGGGCGGCGATCCAAGCGTGCTGGCGCCCCTGGCCGGCGTCCGGCGCTCGTACCTCGAGGCGGCCCTCGACGAGGTCGCGCGGCGATTCGGCTCCATCGAGGGCTACTTCGGGGAGGGCCTCGGCTTCGACGACCGGGCCATCGAAGCGCTCCGCGAGACGTGCCTCGAGGGGCCGTAGTCCCGGTCCGGTGTTCCGCCCGCCGGTCACGCGGCCTCGGTTGCCGCCTGGCCGGTCGTCGCGGTCCGTCTGCCGGTCGCGCACCTTCCGTCGGCCTGATTGGGGCCCGCCGTCGGGGCTCGAGCGTCGGGGCTCGAGCGGAAGCGGCGCACCGGCCCCCGTGAGGACGTGCCATTGCGAGGCCGACGGGGGCTGACATGCGGACCCGCCGCTGCGATCGCTCGCCCTGCGGCGGGTCTCCGCACGAGCCGCGGGAGCCTCTTCGCCGGACTGGGACCGGACGGAGGGGGCGGGGCCGCGGCGCCTCGACGGCACCGCCGGTTCCACTCACTACCGCGGGCTCGACCTCAAGATACCCCGAGGTCGATGAAGCGACCAGACCCATTCGGCCTCCGCCCGAGGCCCGCCGGTTGGTCCGCGCTCGACGCCCGAACGGCCCATGGCCGGCCGGGGAGGCGCTGGTAGACTGCAAGGTCGCTGCCGACACGGGGTCGGCGCCAGCGGAGGAAGGCCACCGTATCCGGATGCCGCAGAGACCCTCGACGGCCGACGGTTCCGCGCCGTGGCCGACCGCTCGCATCCTCTCGCCGGGGCCAACGCGGGACCGGCCGACGGGACTGAAACCAGCGGCGAGCTGGTTCGTCGGCGAGCGGTCGCCGTTCGCCACCGGCCACCAACTCTCTCTCGGTCTCGACCTCGGCCTCCCGACGCTGCCCATCGAGGCCGACTGGCAGCACCAGCCGAGGCTCTGGGGCCACAGCTTCCACCCGATGACGAGCTATCTCGCCAGCTTCCCGGCCGCCCTCGCCCACGCCTTCATCGCCCGCTACAGTCGGCGAGGGGACATCGTCCTCGACCCGTTCAGCGGACGCGGCACGGTCCCGCTCCAGGCCTGCGCGGAAGGTCGCATCGGCGTCGGCAACGACCTCAACCCCCTCGCCTATCTCCTGACGGCAGCGAAGGTGGAGCCGGCCGAGCCGGCCGAGTCGCTCACTCGCCTCCTCGCCTTGCGGGTCGCCTGGCTCGCCGAGTCGGGCCACTGGGACGACCTCGGCCGCCGAGCGGCGACGCGAGCGGGCGACCCTTCGGTCGAGGTGCCGGCAGCCGGGTCGCTCATCGGCGCGCCGAGGGGCTCGCGAGCGCTCGAGCCGCTGCCTGAGGAGGTCGCCCTCGCCTTCCACCCGCGGACCCTCGGCCAGCTCCTCTTCGTCCGGGCCGCCCTCGACCAAAGCGACCGGGTCGATCGCTTTCTTCTCGCGGCGCTAACAGGGATCCTCCACGGCAAGCGGCCGAGCTATTTGTCCGACGTCATGCCGAACGCCTTCAGCATGGCTCGTCGGTACGTGCGAACCTTCATCCGTGCCGCGGGCTACCAGCCGCCGGAGCGGGATCTCTTCGTCCTCCTCGAGGCGAAGCTCCGGCGCCTCTACCGCGATCCGCTTCCCAGGTCGACCGGGTTCGCCCTGCTCGGGGACGCTCGCGAGGTCGGCCCCCGGCTCGCAAGGGAACTCCGGCGGCGGGCGCTGCCCGATCGGGTCCGGCTCGTCGTGGGCTCGCCGCCGTATCTCCGGGTCGTCAAGTACGGCTACTACAACTGGCTCCGAGCCTGGCTCCTCGGCCTCGAGGCCGAGGCCATCGACGCAGCGCTCGACGACGCCCACCGCCGCGAGCCGTACCTCGCCTTCCTCCGGGACGTGCTCGCCGGCCTGCGCCCGCTCCTCACGAGCGACGGGATCGTGGTCCTCGTCGTCGGCGATGTCGAGCGAGATCGCGGGCGGGCGCACCCAGAAGGCTTGGGCCTCGCCGAGCAGGTCTGGCACGCCGCCGCCGAACCGCTCGGCTACGAGCTGGCCGGGGTCATCGTCGACCGGGTGGTCGCGACTCGGAAGATGACGAGGGTCTGGCGCGAGGAGGCGGGGCGCGCGACGAAGATCGACCGGATCCTCGTCCTTGGGGCTACTCGCCTCGGCTCGAGGCGAGCCCTCGGCGCCGCGACGATCCCCGTCGATTGGAGCTGGCCACCGGCCGGCGTCGGCGGGCTGCGGGCCGTGGGCTGAGGGGGCCGGCGGGATCGCCGGCGAGGCCCCTCACGCGGTGGACGGGCGCCCCCGGTGACACCCTGGCCGAACGAAACGCCGGCGGCCGAGCCTCGGGCGCCCGCATTGACACCGTGGGCGAACACTACGGTCCTCTGAGTGCCATCGTCCGCCGCGGTGACACCCTGGCCGAACGAAACGCCTCCTCGCGACCCACGACCAGCCGAATTGTCCGCTCACAGCGTCGTCTTCGACGGTCTGGGAGACTGGTGGGCGGGTTCTGTTCGCTGAGGGTGTCACCGGGGGCGCGTGACCCGGCGAGCGGCGGGTTCTGTTCGCTGAGGGTGTCAAGCCGCACCGAGCGGAGGGTTGAGCGAGTCCGGGCGGTGCCGGTCCCTGCCCTGCCCGGTAGCCCGTAGAATGCACGCCATGAAGCAGATGTACGACCCGGCGGACCTGGCCGCGATGGACCCCCTCGTTCTCATGAAGAACCTCGACCACGTCCGAATGACGAGCCGCCGGCTCAGCTACATCCTCCAGCAGCAGGTCCACCTCTACACCCCCGAGGCGAACGCCCTCCGCGAGCAGATCGACCGCTACGTCGAGGCCGAACGACAAATCGAGGCGGAGATGGCTCGGCGCCGAATTCGGGCCTGACTGTCCCCTGCATCGCGCCGCTACGCTCGCCGGCTGAGGGAGGGCGGAGTTCGCGAGGGCCGACGGCGGGAGGGCGGAGTTCGCGAGGGCCGATTGCGGGAGGGCGGAGTTCGCGAGGGCCGACGGCGGGAGGGCCGATTGCGGGAGGGCCGAGTTCGGGAGGGCCGAGTTCGGGAGGGCCGAGTTCGGGAGGGCCGATTGCGAGGGCCGACGGCGGGCGGCCCGGGTTCGCGAGGGCCGTCCGGACGGCCACCACCGGGCGTCCACCGCCGGGAGCCGACGGTCGGCGAGGGAAGCAGGACCGCAAGCGCGCCCCCGAACCTCACCCGGGACGCGCTCCCGATGTGAGCGACGATCATTCCGAAACCGCTCGGCCGGGTGCCGAACCGGTCGTCAGACGCCTAGCTCGCCTCGCCTCCGCCGATCCGGCGATCGGCTCCACGCGAGCCAATCGGGGCGGGCCCTCGATCACATCGGCCGCCCCGCTGGGCCGACTCCTGCCGCTAGCTCGCCGCTGCGCTCGCCACCCCCTGTCGAACCTCGGGTCGAACGTCGGACGCCCCGAGCTCGGTTTTGTGGCCGTCCCCAGCTGCGCCCCGACCCTCGTCGGCCGCTCGGATGGGCCCGGTCGATCGAGCCGCGCGCACTGCCCGCTTCGCCGCTACCTCCTCGGCCACGACCCGCTCGACGAGTTCGGCGAGGACCGGCGTCTCCTCGAGGCTGAAGCCGATCCCGTGCCGAGCGAGCTCGTTCGTGTCCCAACCCCGAAAGAGGCGTCGCATGGCGACGGCGCACATCTCGTCGTAGAGCTCGGGCCAGCCGACGGGGCGGCGGCGGTAGCAGAACCGGACGAACTCGGCGGCCTCGGCAGTGAGCCGGTTCTCAACGGTCCTGCGGAATACCATCGATGGCCTGCCTCCTTTCCTCACATGCGGGTCTCCAAGCGTGTCGCGAGCCTCCGGTCGACCGCGACGGGCGGGCTCCATCAGGGGTCCGGCCAGGGTCGCTGCCGGCCTAGCTCCGATCGCCACCCGACCCCGAGGGGACGCTCCGGACCGGCAGGCGGACATCGTAGGCCCGCCGCGAGGCGGGCGGGAAGGGGGTTTGTCCACGAAGTCATCCACCAAGTTATCCACAGCCCGGCGAGGGTCGGAGAGGCAGCCGAAGGGACCTCGGCCCCTGGCGAGGGATCAGTGACGGTACGCGAGAACGGGCGAGGTTCCCCAAGCCCGGGACCGTCAGAGGTCAGCCCGCAGGCGGGCGGGCAGCCCCAGGCGTACGTCGTCGGCGGGCGCGGTCCTGAGGGTCAGCCCGCAGGCGGGCGGGCAGCCCCAGGCGTACCGGCACGGCTCGGCGAACCGGCGCCGCTTGCCGGACCGGCACCGCGCCGCCAGACCCCGAGACCGGGCGCCCCTCCGATCCGCCACCGGCCGTCCGAACCCAGTTCCAGCCCCTCCACTGGGTCGTCGGCGAGGAGCAGGCAACCATCGAGGTCGACCCACTCGGCGAGGGAAGCGACGGCTGCCGAAGCGGCGATGACGATCGAGGTCTCCTCCATGCAGCCGAGGAAGGTCCGAAAGCCGAGCTCCCGTGCCCTGGCGAGCATCTGGCGGGCAGGCCCGGGCCCCCCGCACTTAGCGAGCTTCACGTTCACCCCGGCGACGACCCCGACGAGAGCGTCGAGGTCGTCGATGAAGACCGCGCTCTCGTCGGCAACGATCGGGATCGAGGATGCCTGCTGAAGCTCGGCCAGCCAGTCGAGCCGCCTCGCCGGGAAGGGCTGCTCGATGACCTCGACCCCGAGCTCGGCGAGCCGGGGCAGGATCGCCCGGGCCACCTCGGGAGTCCAGCCAGTGTTCGCGTCGACCCGCAGCGGCCCCGAGTAGACGCCCCGAACGGCCTCGAGGGTCGCCAGATCGGCCGGCCCGCCGACCTTGATCTTCAGAACCTTGAAGTGGGCCGCCCGTCGGGCTCGCTCGGCGACCACGCTCGGTTCGTCGAGGCCGAGGGTGAAATCGGTCGGCGGAATATCCCGAGAGCAGCCGAGGAGGTCGACGAGGGGCTGCTCGAGGACCTGGCCGACGAGGTCGTGGAGGGCAATGTCGATGGCGCACTTCGCCGCCCCGTGACCGCGGATGGCGGCCGCCATCGCCGCCCCGGCCGAGGCAAGTCCCGCCGGCGACGGCTCGACGCTCCCGATCGCCTCCAAAAGGAGCGGCCAGACGGCGACCATCGTCTCCGGCGTCTCGCCGTAGAAGCGATCCGGGTACCCCTCGCCGAGGCCGACGAGGCCCGGGAACCGCTCGTCCCAGATCTCGATGAGGACGGTCCGGACGGTCCGCCCCGAACCGTGGTCGGCCCGGGCGATGACGAAGGGATCTCGGAGCGGGAGCTCGAGGACCTCGTACCGGAGAGCGAGCGTTCCCGACCAGAGGAGTCCTTCAAGGTTCGACGCTGCCGTCATCGATGGCCTCCCTCTCCACTCGCCGCTCGAACCGGGTGGGCATCGGTGGCGACCGGACGGCCATCGGCAACCGACGCTGCTGCTCCCGGGCTCCGTGCCCGGGCGTCGTTCTCGATGACCCACGGAAGCGCCTCGACGGCCCGTTCGATCTCCGCCCAGAGCCGGCCAGGCCCGAACCGCACCGGATCGTCGACCGGGAGTCCGGTCTCGGCCGCGACCCGCTCGATCTCGGCCAGGGCCGTTCCCTCGTCTCGAATGGCGACGGTGTTGAGGGCCACCGCCACGACCCGCGACGGGGCCACGAGCCCAGCCACCTGCTCGTGGATGGCGACGAACGGTCGGAGCTCGGCGATGGGAAACGAGCGGTCGGGGAGATGGCTGAAGTCGTGCTCCGTGAGGCCCGCCTGGTGGACGAGGACCATGGCGTGGGGCGTCGTGCCGTGGATGAGGCCGAGGGTGACCGAGCTGTAGGCTGGATGGTCGAGGGACCCCTGGCCTTCGACGATGACCCAGTCTCCCCGCGCCTCGCCCTCGGCGACGAGCCACTCACACGTCCCCTGGAGGAAGTCGGCGACGACCCGGTCGACGGCGACACCCCAGCCCTCGATCATGATCCCCGTCTGACCGGTGGCGACGAAGGCCGCCCGCCGCCCGGCCTCGACGGCCGCCCGCCGCAGCTCGAGGGCAACCGACATCTTGCCGACGGCGCAGTCGGTCCCGACGGTGAGGATCACCCGTGACCCCGGCCGGTGGCGGCGCCCGACGGCCGTTTCGGCCCGCTCCGGTGGCCGCCGGTAGTCGACGATCCGGCGCCCGAGGCGCGCGGCCAGCGGACCGAGCTCGGGATCCTCGCCGAGGAAGGTGTGGAGGCCCGAGTGGACGTCGAGGCCGGCCTCGAGGGCATCGCGGACGATCGCTCTCCACGGCTCCGGGAGGCGACCGCCCGTCGGGGCAATGCCGATGAGGAGCGCCGTCGGCCGAACGGGCCCCTGGAGCGCGTCTTGGAGGCTCGCCACGATCGGGACCCGGAGGCGGTCGACGCTCGACCCGAGGGCATCGGCCACGGTTCGGCCGGCATGCTGGCGGTCGATGACAGCGACGACGGGATGGGGACCGTACCGGATGACCCCGATGGCGGTCTTCGCCATGTGATACTCGAGCTGGCCGTCGGCGAGGATGACGAACCGGACCGGGTCGCCCGCCCGCGCCGGCTCGCTCACAGCTGGTTCGCTCACAGCCGATGCGCCTCGAGGAAGGCGCGGACCGCCTCGGCGACCTGGAGATAGCTCGTCTCGCCGAGGACGAGGCCGTAGTGCGAGTGCGCTCCGAAGGGCTCGTACTCCGCCCCCAGCCAGTCGGCGAGTCGCTCGACGTCGCCTTCCGGGACGTGGAGATCAAGCCCGCCCCCGATGACGAGGCGGGGGACCTCCATGAGGCGACGCCGATCGACGGGCACCCCGGCCATCATCTCCCGCCGGGCACGGCCCGACTCGCGGGGCTTCTGGCCGAGGAGGTGCTGGATCCGGAGGACGTCGGCCAAGGTGAGATCGCGGTGATCCCGAACGAGCTTCTCGGGCAGCGTCTCCCAACCGATCTGGGCTCGCCCGTAGACGTCCGGCACGTCGCGGAGCTCGTGGGGCAAGGCCGGGACCCTCAGCTCGGAGGGGAGCTCCGGGGCGACGAGCACGATCCCCGCCACCGGAACGCGCTCGACCGCCTTGAGGACGAGGAGGCCGCCCATCCCGTGGCCGACGGCGACGACACCGGCGCCGAGCCGATCGATGGCCGCAACGACGTCGTCGACGTAGCTGGCAAAGCCGAGGCTCGTCGGGTCCGCCGTCCGGGACCAGAAGTGGTTCCGGAGGTTGAGGGCATGGCCCTCCCAACCCCGGGCGGCGAAGTAGCCGAGCCAGCGCTCCCAGAGCCACGACCCGGCGAGCTCGCCGTGCACGAACAGGAGGGGCCGCCGCCGGGAGCGACGTTCGGGCAGCCAGGACTCGATGTAGACCCCGCGCTCGAGCTCGATCTCGTCCTTGCGAACCGGCCGCCCGTTCGGCGGCTGCGTCGTCAGTCTCATGGCGCTCACAGCAGGTGTCGATGCTCCTTCGTTGTCCTCGGGTGGCAGCTGGGCCGTCCCGCGGAACCGTCGCCTGGCGGCGCGTCCTCGTTCCACCGGGGGCGCTTCCCGGTCATCATCGGGATCATCCGACGGGCCCGTCAAGATCGAGCCTCGCCCGCTGATGCCAGGTGGGCGCGTCCCGCCGCGGCCCCTTCACCACTCGAGCGGACGCCATTACCACTCGAGCGGGTTGAGGACGAGACCCGTCAGGGGCTTCGGATAGAAGTAGGTCGACTTCTGCGGCATGACGTCGCCGTCCCGGGCGACGGCGATGATGTCCGCCACCGGCGTCGGCTCGAGGAGGAAGGCGGCGTCCGCGCCACCGGTACCACGCCGGACGAGCTCGACCGCCTCGGTCGCCGACTTCGTATAGACGAGCCGCCCACCGGCGGCGATGGCCGCCGCATCCAGACCGCAGAGCTGCTCGAGGACGACTCCGAGGAGGATCACGTCGAGCCGGCGGAGAGCGTCACCGCCCCGCGGGAGGAGCGGCTCGAAGGCATCCCGCCGCGCCTCGAGGATGGCACTGCCACGACGGGTCGCGAGCCCGAAGCGCCCCGCTCCGCCCGGCCCGGCACCGCCGGCCTCGAAGCGCTCGACGAGCTCGACCGGCTCGACGACGTCGACGACGAACAGCTCCTCGAGTCCCGCCAGGAGGCGCGCGACACCATCCTCCCCGAGGCCGACGACGACCCGATGGGTCGGCAGCACCGTCGGCGGATGATGGCGAGCTTCGAGGAGGAGGGCAAGGACATAGTCGAAAGCCGGATCCTCCTCGCAGGTCCGCGTCATCCGCCGCTCGTCCCGATAGCGGAGGGCGGTCTCGTACCGGTGGTGGCCATCGGCGATGGTGATCGGGCCGGCGCCGGCCAGGTCGAGGAGCTCCGTCGCCCGGTCGGCCGCTGGCGCTCCCTCCGCCTCGGCCTCCCCCTCCCTGCGAGCAGGAACGATCCAGAGGCGGTGGAGGACCCCATCGTCGTCGCTGACCTCGAGGTCGGGCGGTGCCGAAGCGAGGTCGGCAAGGAGGGCTGCCGCCCGACCGCTCGGGTCGTCGAAGAGGCCGACGATGGGGCTGAAGTTCGCGCCGGTCGCTCGGAGGAGGCGGTAGCGGTCCTCCTTCGGTCCCGACAGGGTCCGCTCGTGGGGGAGGACCCCGCTTCCAGGTCCGAAGGGCTCCAGGCGGAGCCGGGCAAAGAAGCCCCGCCCCACCCGCTCGACCGCGCTGCCCGGGACCCGGTAGCGCTGCTCGTAGACGTAGACGGCGGGCCGGGGGTCCTTGCGGAGCGTGCCGTCGGAGCGCCACTGGGCGAAGGTTCGGGCGGCGCGGCGGTAGCGATCATCGGGGGCGTCTCCGGGTTCCTCGGGCGGGAGATCGAGCCGGACGACGTTCCGCGGGTGGCGATCGAGGAGGCGCCGCTGCTCCTCGGGCGAGATGACGTCGTACGGGGGGCTGACAACGGCGGCGAGGTCAGGGACGGTTTCCGGGTCGTAGCGGAGAGCTCGAAAGGGTCGCAGGATCGGCAATTGGGTCCCTCTCGGAGTGAAACGATTGACGCCGCGGACCGGCAGCAGCCAGGCGGCCCGAACGCCGTTCATCGTACGCTACGCGCAGCTCGCGGCGACCGGCCGGGTCTCCCCCGGCGATCGAGGGTCGATCGAGGAGGGTGAAACTTTCCGACGCGACCGGACGTCGATCGCCTGACCGGAACCGGCCGGGGAACCAGGCGAGCCCACGGGGAACCAGGCGAGCCCACCGAGAGGCTCGGACAACGGCTTCGGAGGAGCCCTCGCCGAAGGAGAAGGATGGAGCGACTCGCACCGACGACGCCGCCGAGTGCTCGGGGGAGCCACGCGGATGCTCGCAGCGCCGCAGCGATGGCCACGCCAGCGTCGAGCATCGCTCGGTCTTGCCTCCCGCCTACCCGCGGTCCAGCCGGGCGGCGTAGCGGTCGCCTCCTCGCCGTCTTCGGCATCGTCCTCGCCGTGGCAGCCATCTTCACCGTCGGCCCGGCCGTCGTCCTCGCCACCGATCCCCAGCCACCGCCGGCTCCCGCCTCGTCCACCTCGGCCGAGGCGTCGCCGACGACACCGAGCGGCTTGACCATGCAAGCCCGCGCCCTCCTCGGCGGCCACGCCCGTCCGGGTGGTTGGATCGCCGTCGCCGTCGATCTCGCCAACGAGGGGCCGCCCATCGGAGGCGAGCTCCGAGCGTCGGTCGGACCGGGCGGCCGGACGAGCTTCGGTCGCGCCGTCGAACTAGCGACGAACTCCCAGAAGCGAGAGATCGTCTACGTCCAGGCGCCGAGCTTCGGACAGCGGATCACAGTCAACCTCGTCTCGGGCAGCCAGGTCCTGGCCCGATCGGTCATCGACGTCACCGTCCACGACCCGACGCAGCTCATCGTCGGGATCGTCGCCGAACGGCCGGGCCCCCTCGTCGCCGCCGCCCGCGGCCTCGCCACCGGACCGACCGTCGCCCCGGCCCTCATCACCCTTGCCCCATCGGACCTCCCCGAGCGGGTCGAGGCCTGGTCGGCGCTCGATCGACTCGTCTGGCAGGACGTCGACAGCAGCGCTCTCTCGGCCAACCAGCTCGCCGCCCTCCGAGCCTGGCTCGTCGGCGGAGGACGCCTCGTTCTCCTCGGCGGGACAGGCGGTCTGGGGAGCCTCACTCGTTTTCCCGACGACATCCTCCCCTTCCGACCGGCAGCGACCATCGACGCCCCGACCGAAGTCCTCCGACCGCTCCTTGGCCCGCTGCCCCCCGAGCCAAGCACCATCCCGGCCCTCGCTGGTCCCCTCCTTCGCGGTCGGGCCCTGGCGAGCCTCGGCGACGAGGTCATCGTCGGCGAGGCGACGTACGGTTCGGGCGCCGTCACCCTCCTCGGGATCGACCCGACGGTCGAGCCGATCGCCAACCTCGGGGGCATCACGGCCCTCTGGTCCCGGCTCCTGCCGGCCAGGGGCGGCGCCGGGATCGCGAATACCGTCGACGACAGCCAGCTCGTGTCGGCCCTCACGAACCTACCGGCCCTCGCCCTCCCGCCGATCGGCGGCCTCCTCGCCCTCCTCGTCGGCTACATCGTCCTCATCGGGCCGGTGAACTATCTCGTCCTTCGGCGGCTCGACCGCCGCGAGTGGGCCTGGATCTCGATGCCGCTCCTCGTCGTCGGCTTTGCCGTCGCGGCCTACGGCTACGGCGCAGTCCTCCGCGGCTCCGACCTCATCGTCAACGAGGTCGGCGTCGCGACCGGCGCGGCGGGCGCGACGGAGGGACGGAGCCAGGTCTGGGTCGGCGTGTTCTCGCCCTCCCGAGGCACGTACGACCTCAGCCTCCCGGGGGGACCGCTCGTGGCAGCGCCACTGAGCGACGTGTTCGGCAGCATCGAGCCCGGGGCGGCGAGCCTCGACGTCCTCCAGGGCGATCCAGCCTCTATCCGCGGCTTGAGCATCGGCTTCGGAACGCTCCGGGCCTTCCGGGCCGAGATGCCGACCGACGTCCCCCTCGTCGAGGCCGACCTCCGTCTCGTCGACGGCACCTTGACGGGTCGAATCACGAACCGATCGCAGGTCCGGCTCCTCGCCCCGGCCGTCGTCTTCGGGGCGAACGCCCTCACCCTGCCCGATCTTTTGCCGGGCGAGGGGACGAACGTCCGCCTCCCCCTGTCTCGGGCCGCCTTCGAGACGAGCCTTGCCGACCGAATCGTCGGGGCCTACCCGGCCGTCGACCCAGGTCAGATGACCGATGCGGCGCGCGAGCGAAGCGTTCGTTACCAGGTCGTCAACCAGCTCACCTCCGACCCCGTCAGCGGCTTCGGTGGCTTCTGGTTGGCCTCCGATAACCCGGTCCTCTTCGCCTGGGATCGCCGGCCCCTCGCTCCCGTCGAGGTCGCCAGGTCGACGCCGCGTCAGCTCGGAACGACGCTCTACTACCTGAACCTGCCGCTCAGCGTGAAGGGGAAGGTCACCTTCGGCGCCGACCTCCTCCGGTCGACCGTGGTCGCTAACGAGACGGCGTTCTTCTCGAAGGATGATCCCTGGTCGTACACCCTCGGCCAGGGGTCGGTGACCGTCGCCTACCGGACGGTCGCCTTCCCGGGCCGGCTGACGGCGTCCCGACTCACGGTCGGCTTCAACGTCGGCCCCGAGATCGGCGGCACGACCGACGCCGCCCCCGCGGTCGAGCCGGTGGGCCCCGCCGCCCCGATCGACCTCTGCTTCGAACAGCCCTGCCCGAACGTCGCGCCGGACGGGATCCCGGAGCTGGAGATCTTCAACCTCGTTCGGGGCGAGTGGATGGCCCTCCCCCACCTCGACGCGGGACGGCGGTTTGCCCTTCGCGACCCCGAACGGTACGTTGACCCCACGAGCGCCAGCGTCCTCCTCCGCTTCCAGAACCCCCGACCGGACGGGGTCAACTTCGGATTCGCCATGGAGATCGAGGGACACGTCGAGTGAGCACGATCGTGCGGGTCGACGGACTCGTCAAGCGCTACGACGGCTTCCTTGCCCTCGACGGCCTCGACCTGCGGGTCGAGGAGGGCGAGATCTTCGGCCTCGTCGGGCCGAATGGGGCAGGCAAGACGACGACCCTTCGGATCCTGGCCACCCTCCTCGAACCGACATCCGGGGAGGCGGAGGTCGCCGGTCTCTCGATCCGGCGGAACCCCGCAGCCGTCCGGCGCGTCCTGGGGTTCATGCCGGACGTCTTCGGCGTCTACGACGACATGAAGGTCTGGGAGTACCTCGACTTCTTCGGTCGCTGCTACGGCCTGCCGGCCGATCGGCGGCGGCGGATGATCGGCGACCTCCTCGAGCTCGTCGACCTCGCCGACAAGCGGGACGCCTACGTCGCCGAGCTGTCTCGGGGCATGCAGCAACGGCTCTGCCTCGCCCACGCCCTCGTCCACGATCCCGCCGTCCTCCTCCTCGACGAGCCCGCTTCGGGACTCGATCCGCGGGCCCGGGTCGAGCTCCGCGAGCTCCTCCGCGAGCTTCGTGCCCTCGGCAAGACGATCCTCATCTCGAGCCACATCCTGCCCGAGCTCGAGGAGCTCTGCTCGAGCATCGCCATCATCGACCACGGTCGGGTTCTCGCCCAGGGTCAAGTGAGCGAGATCGAGGCCCGATTGCGACGCGGATCCGTCCTCCGCGTGCGGACCGCCGGCGGTCTCGAGGTCGCCGAGGCGGCCCGGGCCTGGTTCGCCGAACAGCCCACCGTCGCCGCGGCCGAGCTCCTTCCGGACGGGACCATCGAGCTCGGCTTCGCCGGCGACGACGCAGCGGCTGCCGATCTCCTCGCCGCGGCCGTGGCGGCCGGCCATCGGATCGCCGCCTTCGCCCGGGCAGCGAGCGACCTCGAGGAGCTCTTCCTCCAGGTCACAGCGTCCGGGAGTCCCGAGTCATCCCTCGGAGGTGCCCAATGACGAGCCTCTCGCTGCGGCGCCCTCGCTTCCCTCGGGCGCTCCCCCTCGACGGGGCCTTCGACGGGATCGTCGCCATCGGGACGAAGGAGCTCCGGGGACGGATGCGGGGTCGACGGGCCTTCGTCGTTCTCACCGCCTATCTCGCCCTCCTCGCTCTCTTCGGCTGGATGGTCTACCTCATGAACGAGCGCACGGTCAGCTCGTACCTCGGCACGGCAGCCTTCGCCTCGGCCCAGATCGGCCGGGAGATCTTCAAGGCCCTCCTCATCCTGGAGACGGTCCTCGTCGTCTTCCTGGCTCCCTCCTTCACCGCCGGCGCCATCAGTCTCGAACGGGAAAAGCAGACCCTCGACCTGCTCGCCGTGACGCCCATTCCGTCCATCGCCATCGTCTTCGGCAAGCTCGCCTCGGCCCTCGCCTACCTCTTCCTCCTCATCGGCTCGTCCATCCCTCTCATGGCCATCGTCTTCGTCTTCGGCGGCGTGGCGCCCGACGACGTCGTCCGCGGCTACGTGGTCCTCGGGACGACGGCCGTCGGCCTCGGGTCGGTCGGCCTCTTCTTCTCCGCCCTCGTCCGCCGGACCCAAGCGGCGACGGTCCTGACCTACTCGGCCGTCCTCGCCCTCACCGCCGGGACCGTCTTCGTCTCCGGCTTCTGGTGGATCATGGCCGGCTCGACCTCCCCATCCGCGATGCCGCGGGGGATCCCGTCCGGGATCGGCGACGAGGGCGGCTTCCGCCTCCCCGACCTCGGACGACGCCCTCCGGTCGCCCTCCTCTGGCTGAACCCCTTCGTCGCCCAAGCCGACGTGGCTTGCGGGGCGCAACTCGGCTTCTCGACGGGCGACATCTTCGATCCTTGCTACGTGGTCGGGAGGGTCACGAACGAGGGCACGGGGGTCGTCGTCGTCCCGCCCGTCGACGTGAAGCCGCTCCCCGTCCCGCCCGTCCCGGTCCCCGGAGGCGGTGCCGGGGCCGGTGGAGCACTCGGCCCGGTCGTCGTCGCCCCGGACGTCCTTCCGCAGCCCGAGCCGATCGAGATGCGGTACCGAGATCGGATCTGGCCGGCGAGCGCTGCCGCCTGGCTCGGTCTGTCGGGCCTCCTCGTCGTCGCCTCGGTCTGGCTCGTCGGGCCGACCCGACGCCCGCGGGCCTGGCGCGTCATCGGGGCCGCCGCAGCCCGGCTCCGGCCGCGGTTGCGGTTCCGCCGCCAGACCCGGAGGACAGCGTGATGCTCGATCGGTTCCGCTTCGTCCCCGCTCCCGGCCGCCTCTTGCGACTCCGCCCCTCGGGCCGCGCCGGCGGTGCCCGGGTCGAGCTTGCCCCTCCCCCGGACCCGATGACGGTCCTGCCGGACTCGGTCGATCCCGTCCTCCTCTCCATCCGGGATCACCTCACCCCGCACCGTCGCCGACTTTGGTGGCGACGGATCGTCCGACGGGCTGTCGTCGTTGCAGCCGCCGTCGTCACAGCCGAGGTCCTGCTCTGGACGCTGGCCCGTCTCGTCCCGCTCGAGCTCGCCCCGGCCGTCGGGGTGGCGATCCCAGGCGTCGGGATCCTCGTCCTCCTGCGGCTCGCCGTCGTGGTGCGGCCGACGATCGGCGAGGCTGCCCTCGCCGTCGACGTCGAGGGCGGCCTTCGGGATCGGGTGTCCTCGGCCCTCGAGCTGGCGGCCCTCTGGCCGGCCTTCGCCGGGCCAAGCACTTCCGGGGGCAGGGGTGACCGATCGTCGACGGACGGCTCGGAGGCCGAGCCACGGAGCGAGACCGGGCTCGAGGTCGGGCCCGACCTCAGCGATCCGGCCGACGCCCGGCCGAGTGAAGCCTTCGTTCGTCGGCAGCGAGCGGACGCCCTTCGGGCCGTCGGGCGTGTGCCGGCCGATCTCCTCGCCCCGCGGTTCCGGGTCGGCGTCCCCCGGCGCTCGTTCCTCGCCATCGTCGGCGGCAGCGCCCTCCTCGTTCCCCTCCTGTTGCTGCCGAACCCTCAGGACGCCGTCATCGCCCGGGATCGGACGATCCGCCAGGAGGCAGAACGGCAGGCGACGCGGATCGAGCGGGTCGCCGATGATCTGCAATCGCGAGCCGGGCAGGCCGACGACCCGCGGAGCCGGCTCGCCGACGAGCTTCGCGAGCTCGCCCGGCGTCTCAGGGAGCGTCCTTCGGAGCTCGACGCGAATCTCGCTCGGCTCGGGGCTTTGGAAGACGAGGTTCGGACCCAGATCGATCCCAGCAACGAGCAGCGAGCGGCGGCCCTGACGTCCCTCAGCCGGGCCCTCTCCCGGGCCGCGACGGGCGATCCGTCGGCGAACCGGAACGGCGATCCGAAGGAGGCAGCCGGCGACCTCGACGCCCTCGACCTCGATCGACTGAGCCGCGACGAGCAGCGCGAGCTCGCCAAGCGACTGGCCGAGCTGTCGGGCACGGCCGCGGCAGCCGACGGGGCTGCCGGGCGTGCCCTTGGTGACGCCGCCCAGAGTCTCGCCAGCGGTGACACGGCCTCGGCTCGCTCGGCCCTCGACCGGCTCGCCGAGGCGCTCCGAAACGCAGAGCGTCGGGTGGCGACGAACCGTGACCTCGCCTCGGCGGCTTCGCGGCTCCAAGAGGCTCGACGGCAACTCGCCTCTGCTGCGGGTCGGCAGGACGGGGAGCAGGGGCAGCAGGCGGGCTCCCAGGGCCAGGGGCAAGGGCAGGGCCAAGGGCAGGGGCAGGGCCAGGGCCAAGGGCAAGGCCAGGGGCAAGGCCAGGGCCAGGGCCAAGGGCAAGGCCAGGGGCAAGGCCAAGGGCAGGGCCAGGGGCAAGGCCAGGGCCAGGGCAGCTCCCAGGGCCAGGGATCCCTCGGCGGCGGCGGCTCGAACGCCCGCTATCTCGGCTCCGGGATCAGCCAGGGCAGCTTCCGGGGCCCCGTGAACGGCAATCGCCCGGCCCAGCTCGGTCCCGACCTCTCGTCCGTCTTCGCTCCCTTCGAGCGCCTCGGCAAGCCGGGCGACCCGAGCTACGTCTCCGGCAGCGGTGGCGACGGCCAGATCTCCCAGGGCTCCGGACAGGGCCAGGGCATCGACCCCGGTTCCTTCGTCCCCTACGAGCGCGTCTTCACCGACTTCTACGACTACGCCCAGACGAGCCTCGACCGGACCTACATCCCGCTCTCGGTGAAGGACTTCGTCCGCGACTACTTCAGCTCCCTCGATCCAACCCGCTGACGACGAGGAGAGACCACCCATGCCCGATCCAGCATCGACCGTCCCGACTCGAAGCGACGCGGAGCGGCCTCCGTCGCTGCTCAGTCCCGAAGCCTTCGCCGAGCGCGCCCTCGCCATCGAACTCGAGGTCGGCAAGGTCATCGTCGGCCAGCGGGAGCTCATCCGCCAGACCCTTACCTGCCTCCTCGCCAACAACCATGCCCTCCTCGAGGGCGTCCCCGGCCTTGGCAAGACGATGCTCGTCCGGACCCTGGCCGAGGTCATCGACTGCACCTTCAGCCGGATCCAGTTCACCCCCGACCTCATGCCGGCCGACATCACCGGCACGAACATCCTCGTCGAGGAAGAAGGCCGGCGCGTCTTCCGCTTCCAGCCGGGGCCCGTCTTCGCCAATCTCGTCCTCGCCGACGAGATCAACCGGGCGACGCCGAAGACCCAGTCGAGCCTCCTCGAGGCGATGCAGGAGCACCAGGTCACGGTCGCCCGGACGCGCTATCCCCTCGAGCCACCCTTCTTCGTTCTGGCCACCCAAAACCCCCTCGAGATGGAGGGCACGTACCCGCTTCCCGAGGCCCAGCTCGACCGCTTCATGTTCAAGATCCTCGTTCCCTTCCCAACCGAGGCCGAGCTCATCGAGATCATGGACCGGACGACCGGGGCCGAGGTCCCGGCACCGCGGCCCGCCGCGACGGCGGCTGAGATCGTCGAGATGCAGCGCCTCGCCCGGGCCGTCCCGATCGCCCCCCACGTCACGGCCTATGCCGTTGCCCTCCTCGCCGCCACGCACCCCGACCAGCCGCGGGCCCCGGCCATCGTTCGCGAGTACGTGCGCTACGGCGCCTCGCCCCGGGGCGCCCAGGCCCTCGTCGCGGCGGGCAAGATCGGGGCCCTCCTCGACGGTCGCTTCAACGTCGCCGTCGAGGACATCCGGG
Organism: Chloroflexota bacterium; assembly: GCA_042408535.1. Classification (GTDB taxonomy): domain Bacteria; phylum Chloroflexota; class Limnocylindria; order Limnocylindrales; family CSP1-4; genus BPIH01. The sequence continues at coordinate 37,062 of JBHORA010000145.1, forward strand.
CCGCCGCCCTGCCGGCGCTTCGCCACCGTGTCATCCTGAACTTCGAGGGCGAAGCAGAGGGGATCACGCCCGAGGCGGTCGTCGCCACGATCCTCGAGCAGGTCACCCCGCCGAGCGTCGAGTAGCCCGCTCGCCCGCCTCGAGCCGTGGCCGAGCATCGTCCACCCCCGACCGAGTCCGGACCGCCGGCCGCCGCGCCAGCCGCCGGCCCGATGCCAGCCGCCGGCCCGATGCCAGCCGCCGGCCGGCGACCCGTCTTCCTCCCCAACGAGCTCGATCCGACCGTCTTCGACGAAGCCTTCCTCCGTCAGCTCGAGCGTCTCCTCCTCCTCATGAAGGCGCCCGTTCGGGGCGGCCTGAAGGGCGGACGACGGAGCACGAAGCGGGGCCAGTCCGTCGAGTTCGCCGACTACCGCGACTACGCCCTCGGCGACGACCTCCGCCAGCTCGACTGGAACATCCTCGCCCGCCTCGAGCGCCTCTTCATCAAGCTTTACGTCGAAGAAGAGGATGTCACCGTCCACCTCCTCGTCGACGCCTCGGCCTCGATGGCCGCCGGGCGGCCGCCAAAACTCCTCTTCGCCAAGCGCGCTGCGGCGGCCCTCGGCTACATCGCCCTGGCCTCGGAAGACCGGGTCGTCGCCTCCACCCTGGCAGGCCGAACGAGCCGTCGGATGCCGGCCCTTCGAGGCGCTGGGCGGATCTTCCGGCTCCTCGCCAACCTTTCGGCCATCGAGGTGGCGCCGGGTCCGACGGATCTCCTGACGGCGACCCGGCACGCCATCGCCGGTCTGACCGGTCGCGGCATCGTCGTCCTCTGCTCCGACCTCTTCGACCCGGCCGCCGATCGCGTCCTTCGGGAGCTGGCCGCGACGGGAGCGGAGGTCATCGTCCTCCACGTCCTCGCCCCGGAGGAGATCGAGCCCGACCTCTCGGGCGACCTCCGGCTCGTTGACGCCGAGACTGGGGACGGGGTCGACGTGACCGTCGACCTGCCCGTCCTCGACGGCTATCGGCAGCGGCTCGCGGCCTGGCGCGAGGACCTCGCCGCCGTCGCCGCCCGTCGGCGGGTGAGCTACGTTCCCCTCACCTCGGATCTGCCGATCGCCGAGCTCGTCTTCGCCGAGCTGCGTCGGCGTCGGATCGTCGGCTGACTCGCCTCCGATGGGCCTCCTCGCTCCCCTCGCCCTCCTCGGTCTCCTCTTCGTCCCGGCGATCGTCGCCATGTACCTCCTCCGCTTGCGCAGGAAGGAGACCATCGTGGCGTCGACCCTCCTCTGGCGCGGCCTCGTCGCCGATGTCGAGGCGAACGCACCCTGGCAGCGTCTCCGGCGGAGCCTCCTCCTGCTCGCCCAGCTCCTCCTCGCCGTCCTCCTCGTCGCCCTCGCCGCTCGGCCGGTCGTCGAGCGTCCAGCGGGCCTCGCCCGCGACCTCGTCCTCGTCGTCGACGTCTCGGCTTCGATGGCTGCGACGGATGTCGTCCCGAACCGCCTCGCGGCGGCGAAGGAGGCTGCCATCGCCGCCCTCGCCGATCTGCCGGCCGGCGGAACAGTGAGCGTCATCGCTGCCGGCCGGACGGCACGGGTCGTGACGAACGCGACGAGCGACCTCGGTCGGGCTCGGGCCGCCATCGCCGCCCTCGAGCCGACACCCGTTCGGGGCGACCTCGGCGACGCCCTCCGGCTCGCCGGGGCCCTCGCTGCCCGATCCGGCGATGCCGAGGTCCTCGTCGCCACCGACGCGGCTGGCCCGGCCCCGAACGTTCGCCTCGACGTTCCGGTCCGGGTCCTCCCCGTCGGACGGGCACGCCAGAACCAGGGGATCGTCGCCGTCTCCGTCCGGGCAACGCCGTCGGGGGTCGGTCGCTCCCTGTTCGTTGGCCTCGTGAACACGGACATCGAGGCGGCCGAGCGGCGGCTCGTCGTCTCCGCCGAGGGGATCCCCATCGAGGCCCGAGACGTCTTTCTCGACCCCCAGACGCGGTCCGAGATCGTTGTCGACGACCTCCCCGCTGGGATCGGATCGGTCGAAGTTGCCCTCCTCGGCCGCAGCGGCGATGCCGGCTCGCCAGCCGACGACCTTGCTCTCGACGACCGGGCCTGGGCCGTCGTCCCCCCGGTCCGCCTCCGCCGAGTCCTCCTCGTCTCCGAGGGCGATCCATATCTCGAGACGGCACTCTCCTACCTCCCCGGAACCGAGCTCTACGGGATTCGCCCGGCCGAGTACGGCCCGGCAACCCACCCCGAGCTCTTCGACCTCGTCATCTTCGAAGCCACCCTACCCTCGACCCTGCCGAGGCGGCCGATCCTCGCCGTTGCCCCGCCCCGGAGTTCGCCCCTCGGCGAGGTGATCGGCACCCTGGCCGAACCCGGCATCGGGCGCCTCGATCCGGGGGAGCCGCTCCTGCGCTACGTCGACCTGTCGACCGTCCACATCGCCGAGGCGAAGCGCCTCGTTCTGCCCGACTGGGCCCGGGCCGTCATCCCCGGACCGGGCGGGGCGCCGCTCCTCTACGCCGGGAGCCGCGACGGTCTGCCGACGGCCGTCCTCGCCTTCGAGCCCCGCCGCTCCGATCTCCCTCTCCAGGTCGCCTTCCCGATCCTCGTGGCCAGTCTGGCCGGGGAGCTCATGGGCGGCGACGAGCCACCGAGCGAACCGCTCGCCCCGGGGGATCCGCTCGAGCTGACGATCCCCGCGGGCGCCAGCGGTCTCCGGATCGAACGGCCGGACGGCTCGGTCCACGAGCTCGTCCCGGGGGCCCCGGGCGCTCGGACGGTGACGTACGCGGCGACTGAGCTCCTTGGCATCTACACGGTGGCCCCGATCGGGATCGCCCCGGCGTCGCCGAGCCCGGCGGCGTCCGAACAGCCGCGTCCGTCGCCCGGAGGGAGTGCTTCACCGGTGGCCAGCGCCTCACCGATCATCGATGCCTCGCCGGAGGCCGGCGGAGCGAGCCCATCGCCGGTCCCGCTCGATCCGACAGCACCGCGCCACTTCGCCGTCGACCTCCTCGACCTCGGCGAGTCGACGATCGCCCCGGGCTCCGTGGCGAACCTCGAGGCCCTCGGTCGAGCGGCCGGCGGATCCGCCACCGGCGTCGAGCGACCGCCGGCCCGCGACGAGATCTGGCCCTGGCTCGCCGCCCTCGCCCTCCTCGGTCTCCTCCTCGAGTGGGTCATCTACGAGCGCGATGGCCTCGCCCGGCTCCGGCGAGCCCTCGGCGCCAGGGTCGCTCGGTGGCGGTCGGATGGCTCGGTGCCTGGCGGTCCCGCGATCGATCGGAGGCCGACGGGAGGGGGACACCGATGACCGTCCACGTCGAGTCCCCGACCACCCTCCTTCTCCTGCCGGGCACCCTCGCCGTCGTTCTCCTTCTCCATGCAGCCTCCGGTCGACGTCTCGGGGCCGCCCGCCGCCGGGCCGCCCTCGCGGTTCGGGCCCTCCTCCTGGCGGCTCTCGTCGGCGCCCTCGCCGGCGTCCAGCTCGTCCTCCCGGTCGACCGCCTGGCGACGGTCTTCGTCGTCGACCTCTCCGACTCCGTCGGCCCCGACGCCCGGGAGGATGCCCTCGCCTTCATCCGCGAGGCCCTGGCTGAGATGCCCGAGGGCGATCTGGCCGGCATCGTCGCCTTCGGCCGCGAGGCCTTCGTCGAGCGGCTCCCGTCCGACGTCCGCGAGCTCGACCGTCTCGCCTCGACCCCAGCCCGGGGGGCCACGGACCTCGGCGCCGCGCTGCGACTCGCCGCGGCCCTCTTCCCCGACGACGCCCAACGCCGGATCGTCCTCCTCTCCGACGGGAACGACACGACCGGGGCCGGCCAGAGCGAGGCCGTCCTGGCCGGAGCCAGGGGCATCCAGATCACGACCCGTCGAACGGGGGCGCCCATCGAGGCCGAAGCCCTCGTCGAGCGACTGAGCGCGCCCTCGACGGCCCGCCTCGGCGAGACGATCGAGCTCACCGCCACGATCCGCTCGACCCTCGACCAGCTCGGAACCCTCCGCCTCTATGCCGACGGGGTCGCCGTCGCCGTCGAGCGCCCGGAACTCGGCGTCGGGACGACGACGGTCCGCTTCCAGCTCACCCCGAAAGAGGCCGGCTTCCACACCTTCCGGGTCGTCCTCGAGGTCGGGCGCGACACCTTCAGCCAGAACAACCGGGCCGACGCCCACACGATCGTGAAAGGCGAGCCGCGGGTCCTCGTCGCCGCCGGCGACGACGCCCGAGCAGCCGACCTCGTCGCCGCTCTCTGGGCCGTCCGTCAGCAGGTCGACCTCGTCATCCCCGAACGGATCCCCGACGACCTCGCCGGACTCGCCACCTACGATGCCGTCGTCCTCGTCGACGTCCCCCGAGCCCGCCTCACCGACCGCCAGCTCCTCGGCCTCCAGACGTACGTCCGCGACATCGGTCGGGGACTCGTCGTCATCGGCGGTCCCCAGAGCTACGGCGCCGGCGGCTACGCGAAGACGCCCCTCGAAGAGACCCTCCCGGTCGAGATGGGCGTCCGCGATCGCCAGCGGGAGCCTGACGTTGCCCTCGTCGTCGTCATCGACAAGTCGGGCTCGATGGACGCCTGCCACTGCAACACCTTCGACCAGGGCGGCGGGAGCCGGATCGAGGGGGTCCGAAAGGTCGACATCGGCAAGGAGGCGATTCTCCGGGCGGCGGCGGCCCTGACCGCCCGGGACGAGATCGGCGTCGTCGCCTTCGACGAGGCAGCCCACTGGGTCGTCCGGACGGCACCCCTCGGTGACGTCGGCGATCTCGGCGGCCGGATTGCGGGGATCCAGCCCGAGGGCCAGACGAACATCTTCGCCGGCCTCGACGAGGCGGTGAAGAGCCTCGAGGGGGCCCGGGCCACCCGCCGCCACATCATCCTCCTCACCGACGGCTGGTCTCGCTCCGGCGCCTACGACGCCATCCTGGCCCGGATGAAGGAGGCCGGGATCACCCTCTCGACGGTCGGCGCCGGTGGCGGGTCGGCACCGGTCCTCGCCGAGCTCGCCCGGAAGGGCGGCGGCCGCTACTACCCGGCCCCGAACCCGGCCGCGATCCCCGACATCTTCCTCAAGGAGACCGAACGGGTCTCAGGGCAGCAGATCGTCGAGGAACCCTTTCACCCGATCCAGACCGGCTCCTCACCGATCCTGCGCGGCCTCGACTCGGGCTTTCCGCAGCTCCTCGGCTACAACGGGACGACGGCGAAGGCAGCCGCCAACACGGTCCTCGTCACCGCTCGGAACGACCCGCTCCTCGCCCAGTGGCAGTACGGCCTCGGCCGGGCCGTCGCCTGGACGTCGGACGCGACGGGCCGCTGGGCGAAGGCCTGGCTCGGCTGGCCGGGCTTCGAACGCTTCTTCGCCCAGCTCGTCGCCTGGACCTTCCCGGGCGAGGAGTCGGGCGGGATCGAGGCTGCCTTCGTCGAAACGGGTGGCCGAACGACGCTCCGAGTCGAGAGCGTCGCCGAGGACGGCTCGCCCCGCGACTTCTACGCGACCCGGGCGACGATCGTGGGGCCCGACCTGGGCTCGTCGACGGTCGACCTCACCCAGGTCGCCCCCGGCGTCTACGAGCGCGACCTCGGCGAAATCGCGCCCGGCGCCTACGCCATCCGGATCAGCCAAACGCGACCGGGATCGCCGGCCCTCGGCCGGACCGTCGGCCTCGTCGCTCCCACCCCGGCCGAATACCGACTCCTCGGGCCGAACGAGGTCCTCCTCGCCGCCCTCCGCTCCGCGACGGGCGGGCGCCCCATCACCACTGCCGCAGACGCCTGGCGCCACGATCTGGCGACCACCTCCGCCCTGAGCGAGCTGTGGCCCTACCTCCTCGTCCTCGCCCTTCTCCTCTGGCCGCTCGACGTCGCCCTCCGGCGGGTCTCCGTGGGCCGCCGGGAGCTCGCCGACGCTCGCCGCTGGCTCTTCGAGCTGCCGTCCCGACGTCGCCGGGCGGCGGCGCGACCGGCCGCCGTCTCCGACCTCCTCGCCGCTCGCGAGCGGGCTGGGGCGGCGAGTGCCCGACTGGCGCTCCTTCGGCGGGGAAGCGGAGCGGGGCCGGGGAACGAGGCCATTCCGCCCTCGGTGGCGGACGCCGGACCTTCGGTGGAACGGCGGTCCCCTGTGTCCACCCCCTCTTCATCGGCCGCCGTGCACCCCGCGCCGCTGCCCGAACGACCGTCACCGACGACCCCACCGTCACCGACGGCTGCGACCGAGGACACGATCGCCCGGCTCCGGGCGGCGAAGCGACGGGCCCGGGGTCGCTGAGGCCGAGGCGACCCCGCGCCAGGATCCGGCCTCACGCCAGCGCCGGTGGGGCCCCGCTTCCCGTTGTCGTCCAGTCGTTCCGCAGCGGGTGCTAGCCTTCGCATCGATGACTCCCCCTGTCTATGGTCGGGCCGCGCGCCCGACGGCGGCCGCCCGGCTGGCGCTCGTTCCCCTCTTCGCCCTCGTCGTCACCGCCTGCGCTGTCGAGACCGGCCCACCGGAGCCGACGCCAGCCAGCTTCGACGGCATCGTCCTCGCCCTTCGGGGCCGAGGGATCGTCGTCGCCGACGTCGTCTCGGGCGACCCGGGCTGCACCGACTCCGAACTCGTCGCCGTTGCCGTCCGCTTCGAGGCAGCCGGCCTCGATGCGCCCTCCCCGTACCGCGTCTACCTGTACCGCTTCCGGGACCGGACAGCCTTCGACCGGTTCCGGTCCCGGGTCGACGCCTGCGCCCGAGGCTACATCAGCGATCCCGACACCTTCGCCTCGGTCGAGGCGCCGCCCTTCGTGCTCGTCGGCCAGGGGCCCTGGCCGCCGCGCTTCGCGGCCGCCCTCCGGGCCGGCCTGACGGAAGCGGCCGGCAACGGCGGCTGAGAACCGCTCCGGACCTGCCGCTCGCCGCGGTCCTCCGCCTCGTCGACCTCGCCTGGCGGGCGGCGGCGAGACGGCGGTCGGGATCGAGGCCGGCTACGTCGCCCGGAGGCCCAAGATCCGGCGGGCGATGACGAGGCGCTGGATCTGGCTCGTCCCCTCGCCGATCTCGGTCAGCTTTGCGTCCCGGAGGTAACGCTCGACCGGGTAGTCGGTGACGTAGCCGTAGCCGCCGTGGATCTGGAGGGCGGCGTTCGTCACCCGGCTGCTTACCTCCGAGGCGAAGAGCTTCGCCTGGGCGGCCGCGAGGCCGAAGTCACGCCCCCGGTCCTTGAGCCAGGCTGCCCGCCAGACGAGGGCGCGGGCTGCCTCGATCTCGGTCGCCATGTCGGCGATCGGAAAGGCAACGCCCTGGAAGGTGCCGATCGGGCGCCCGAACTGCTCGCGGGTCCGGGCGTAGGCGACCGCCGCCTCGAAGGCCGCCCTGGCGAGGCCGACGGCGAGGGCACCAATCCCGATCCGGCCGCCGTCGAGGACCTGGAGGAAGAGCCGGAACCCCTCGCCTCGGGCGCCGAGGAGATGGTCGGCCGGGACGGGGGTCTCCTCGAAGACGAGCTCGCCGGTCGCCGAGGCGTGGAGGCCGAGCTTGTCCTCGATCCGGCCGACGCGGAAGCCTGGGCTGTCGGCGGAGACGATGAAAGCGCTGATCTCGGGCTTCCCGTCGGAGGTCGTCCCGGTCCGCGCGGCGACGATGTACGTCCCGGCCTGACCGGCGTTCGTGATGAACCGTTTCGTCCCGCTGATGACCCATCGTCCCCCATCCGGCCCCGGCTCGAAGCGGGCCGTCGTCCGCGTTCCGCTCGCGTCCGAGCCAGCGCCGGGCTCGGTGAGGGCGTATCCGGCGAGAACGGCGCCGCTCGCCATCGGAACGAGGAAACGGCGCTTCTGCTCGGCGGTCCCGGCGATGAGAAGCGGTCCGCAGCCGAGACTCGTGTGGGCGGCGACGATGAGGGCGAGGGATCCCCAGACCGCGGCGATCTCTTCGATGGCAACGGCGAGGGCGAGGGTGTCCATCCCGGCCCCGCCCCACTCCTCCGGGACCGGGATCCCGAGCCAGCCAAGCTCGCCCAGGCGGCGCACCACGTCGGTTGGAAAGCGGTGGGCGCGCTCGTACTCGTCGACGACGGGGGCGACCTCGCGGGCGAGGACGTCGCGGATCGTGTCTCGCAGGAGTCGATGCTCGCTCGGCAGGTCGAGGTCCATCGTCGCCCTCCTTCTCGCTTGGGGCTGGCCGCGGGTTGTGGTCGCAACCGCGACGCGTTCACGGACGTCACGCGCCGCCACGAGGCTAACAGAGCCCGCCGTGACCCGTGAGGGAGGTGTCGCTGCTCGGTGATTCTGTCAGTTCAACTGCTCGGGATTTCTGTCAGTTCAACTGCTCGGTGATTCTGTCAGTCGTCGACTCGGGGCGCTCTTGAGGAGGCCGCGCCGCCAGGGATGATCGGCCGGGGGCGGATAGCCGGGTCGGCTCGCTCCTCCCGCTGCCGCCGGTGGACCGTCGGGGCTGAGGACCTGGACCTCCCGGAGCCGGGCTGGTTCGGGTGGGGCGGGGATGGCAAGGAGGGGC
>JBHORA010000146.1:0-78884 GCA_042408535.1 Chloroflexota bacterium
GGCAGCGGGAGGAGCGAGCCGACCCGGCTATCCGCCCCCGGCCGATCATCCCTGGCGGCGCGGCCTCCTCAAGAGCGCCCCGAGTCGACGACTGACAGAATCACCGAGCAGTTGAACTGACAGAATCACCGAGCAGCGACAAGGACGCCGAGATGATGGAGGGCGAAGCGGCGGCTGGTAGACTCGGTTCGACAGCTCGAGTGTCGTCCAGCTGGAGGCTCCACCGGTCGTGCCGCTCGCCAACGGGGATCTCGTCGTCGGTGTCCTGCTCCTCGTGGCGGCCGCCCTCGCCCTCGCCGTCCTCGCCGTCCTCGCCATCCGGCGGCGGAGGCGGGGCTCGACGGTCGTGGCATCGGGGACCGGGGAACTCGGGGCCGCCCTCGGTCCCGTGGAGGCCCGCCTCTCCCGCCTCGAAGCCCGTTTGGCGGGGGTCGAGGATCGAACGGCGAGCCTCGAGGCGGCGAGCCGGGTCGCCGTCTCGCGGGTCGGGCTCGTTCGCTTCAATCCCTTCGAGGACACCGGAGGGAACCAGAGCTTTGCCCTCGCCCTCCTCGATGCGGCCGGGGACGGGATCGTCGTCAGCAGCCTCCACGCCCGCTCGGGAACACGGGTCTACGCCAAGGCCGTCCGCGGTGGACGGGGTGTCACCACCCTCTCCGACGAGGAAGAGACGGCCGTCCGAGAGGCGCTCGGCCATCGGCCGCTCTGAGGCGATCGGGCGTCCAGGAAGGGCGACGCCGATGCTCGCGACAACCGAGCTGACATGGCGGCCGCCGATCCTCGGCCCATGCCGCCCATCGACCTCGCCGCGACGCCCACCGTCCCCGACCTGGAGGTCCTCGTGAGGTCGGGCCGAATCCGGACCGAACCGCCGCCCCTCGACCAGCTCCCCGTCTGGGGAGAGTTCGCCGCTGCGGCCGAGGCGGGGGACGACGGAGCCGGGAGCGACGCTGCAGCCCGCCTCCTGGCTGGCCTGAACCCGGAGCAGCGGCGAGCGGTGACCCACGGCGAGGGGCCCCTCCTCGTCGTCGCCGGGGCAGGAACCGGGAAGACGCAGGTCATCACCCGCCGGATCGCCTGGCTCATCGCCACAAAGCGGGCCCGGCCCTCCGAGATCCTCGCCCTCACCTTCACCGACAAGGCGGCCGAGGAGATGGAAACCCGGGTCGACGAGCTCGTTCCCTATGGCTTTACGGACACGGCCATCTCGACCTTCCACGCCTTCGGCGACCGCCTCATCCGGGAGTTCGCCCTCGAGCTCGGTCTGCCGACGAACGTCCGCGTCCTCTCGCGGCCCGAGGTCGTCATCTTCCTCCGGGAGCACCTCTTCGAGTTCGAGCTCGATCGCTACCGGCCGCTCGGCGACCCGACCCGCTTCCTGGCCGCCCTGGCAACCCTCTTCTCGCGCTGCAAGGACGAGGACGTCACTCCCGCCGCCTACCTCGCCTACGCCGAGCGGTTGGCGGCCGCCGCCCGTGAGGCTGCCGCGGCGGGGCAGGGGAGGGGGTTGCCCGCCGGGGTGGCGGCCGCGGCCTCGGCCGTTCCCGTGGCAGCCGACGGGGCGGACGCCGCGGTCGGGAGCCAGACGAACGCCTCGGTCGAGTTGACCGACGGTGCGGCGCTTCTCGAGGAGGCTGAGCGGCAGCTCGAGCTCGCGAGGGCCTACGCCCGCTACCAGGAGCTCCTCGCTGCGAAGGGCTTCATCGACTTCGGCGACCAGGTCGGGCTCGCCCTTCGGCTCCTCCGCGAGTCGCCGGCCGCACGGGCGGCGGTGCAGCGTCGCTTTCGATACGTCCTCGTCGACGAGTTCCAAGACACGAACCGGGCCCAAGCCGAGCTTGTCGCCCTCATCGTCGAACCCCACCGAAACGTGACCGTCGTCGGCGACGACGACCAGTCGATCTACAAGTTCCGGGGCGCAGCGATCAGCAACATCCTCGACTTCCGGGAGCGCTACCGGGGGGCCCGGACGATCGTCCTCCGGCGGAACTACCGGTCGCGGGCGCCGATCCTCGAGGCCGCCTACCGCCTCATCCGCCACAACGACCCGGATCGACTCGAGGTCCGGGCCGGGATCGCCAAGGAGCTCCGGTCCGAGCGTCCCGTCGAGGGCGCCCGGCCGGTCCGCGTCGAGGGCTTCGCGACGGGCTCGGAGGAGGCCGACTGGGTCGCCGCTGAGATCGGGCGGCGGATCGCGGCCGGGGCCCGACCCCGCGACCACGCCGTCCTCGTCCGGGCGAACGCCCACGCCGACCCGATCATCCGGAGCCTGAACGTGGCCGGCATCCCGTGGCGCTTCTCGGGGACCTCCGGGCTCTACAGCCGACCGGAGGTCCGCCTCCTCCTCGCCTTCCTGCGGACCGTCGCCGATCCCGACTCGTCGGTCGATCTCTTCGCCCTCGCTGCCTCCGAGGTCTACGGGCTCGGTGGCGAGGATCTCGCCGTCATCGCCAACGCCGCCCGGCGCCGGAACCGATCGCTCTGGGAGATCGCCAGCGACGTCGTCGTCGACCCGGCCCTCCTCCGCCTGAGCGAGGCGGGCCGGTCCCGCCTCGCTCGCCTCGTCGCCGACGTCCGGCGCTACCTGGAGCTGGCTGCCGAGCGACCGGCCGGCGAGGTCCTCTACGCCTTCCTGAAGGAAACGGGACTCCTCGCCCGCTCCGCGGCCGCCGAGACGGCCCGGGCCGAGGACGCCCTCGGCAACATCGCCCGCTTCTTCGACATCGTCCGGGCCCAGAGCGCCCTCCTCGCCGACGACCGGGCGATCTTCGTCGCCCGCCACCTCCAGACCCTCATCGAAGCCGGCGACGACCCGGCGACGGCCGACCTCGATCCCGACGCCGACGCCGTCGCCATCCTGACCGTCCACAAGGCGAAGGGCCTCGAGTTCCCGACGGTCTTCATGGTCGGCCTCGTCGAGGGTCGCTTCCCGGCCATCGAGCGGCCCGAGCCCCTCGCCCTCCCCCTCGCCCTCGTTCGCGAGACGCTGCCGAGCGGCGACTTCCGGATCCAGGAGGAGCGGCGCCTCTTCTACGTCGGCATGACGAGGGCCCGCGACGAGCTCGTGCTCACCTGGGCCGCCGACTACGGGGGACGGGCCCGACGGGTCTCGCCGTTCGTCCTCGAAGCCCTCGACCTGCCGGCGGCGGCGCGGCCGGGCGGGGGCGTGGGGGCGGCGACGAGCGCCCTCGAGAAGCTCGCCGGCTTTCGGACGCCGAGCCGGCCGGCCGAGCCCGAGCGGGTCCGGAACGACGGCCCGCTCAACCTGAGCTTCTACGCCATCGACGACTACCTCACCTGTCCCCTGAAGTACAAGTACGCCCACGTCCTCCGGGTTCCTCTCGCCCCGCACCACGCCATCGTCTACGGGGCGGCCCTCCACGCTGCCGTTTCCGAGTTCCACCGCCGGCAGCTCCGGGGGGAGCCGATGACGGAAGGGGACCTCATCGCGGCCTTCGAAGCGGCCTGGACCTCGGAAGGCTTCATCTCGCGGGCCCACGAGGAGGCGCGGCTCGAGGCGGGCCGGGCAGCCCTCCGCCGCTTCTTCGCCGAGCAGAGCCGGCCCGACGCCCCGCGGCCGGCCTGGGTCGAGCGGGACTTCGTCTTCGTCCTCGACGGCGACCGGATTCGAGGTCGTTGGGACCGGGTCGACATCGAAGCCATCGAAGGGCCGGACCGCGCTGGATCCGGGGGGCCCGGCGCCGGGGAATCGACGAGGAACGGCGACGCCGACGGAGCCGCGGTCGCCGCGGCGTCCGCCGGGAGCGACATCGTCCAGGATGCGCTGCCCCTCGGTCTTGTCGAACGCGTGACGATCACCGACTACAAGTCGAGCGACGTCCGGGATCCGGCGAAGGCTCGTCAGCGAGCCCGGGAGTCACTCCAGCTCCAGATCTACGCCCTCGCCTACGAGGCCCTGACCGGCCGCCTCCCCGACGCGGTCGCCCTCCACTTCCTCGACACGGGGGTCGTCGGCCGCGTCCCGGTCGAGCCGAAGCGGCTCCTCAAAGCCAGGGAGCGGATCCGGAGCGCCGCCACGGGGATCCGGGCCGGCGCCTTCGAGCCCCGCCCCGACGCCGTCACCTGCGGCTACTGTCCGTACCGTGAGATCTGCCCGGCCAGTGCCGCCCGCTGAGGCGACGCCGTCCGGGACGGCTCGGGTCGACGTCATCACCTTCGACTTCGGCAACACCCTCGTCCCGGTCGACCGGGCGGCCCTCCGCCGGGTCGTCGAGCGGACGGCCCGGGCCGTGGCGACGAGGTCCGGTCCCTTCGACCCCGACGCCTTCCTCCGGCTCTGGGCGGAGGAGCGGGAGCGCCAGTTCGCCGAGGCACTGCCGCTTCGGCGGGAGGTGGACCTCGGTGAGCGGGCCCGGCGTGTCCTCGCTCGGCTCCGGGGACTCCGGCCGCCGCCGAGCGGAGCGCCGTGGGACGAGGCGGCCCTCCGGCGCCTCGTGGCGCCCGAGGAGGAGGCGGCGGTCCTCGACGCCTACAGCGCCGCCTTCGTCGCCCTCGTTCCGCCGCGGGTCGAGGCCTCGGCCGTCCTCGCCGAGCTGGCAGGGCGACGCCGGCTCGGGATCGTCTCGAACTGGCCGCTCGGCGCGACCATCGACCGCTACGTCGCCGCCCGGGGCTGGTCGGCCTACCTCGCCGCTGTCGTCGTCAGCGAGCGGGTCGGGGCGATCAAGCCCGACCTCGCCATCTTCCGAGCCGCCGAAGCGGCCCTCGGCGTCGGGCCGGAGGCTCGGGGTCGAATCCTCCACGTCGGCGACGATCCCCTCGCCGACGTCGCCGGGGCGAGAGGCGCCGGCTGGCGGGCGGCGCTCCTCCGGGGGCGACCGGACGACTCGCCGCTCCCGATCGGGGTCGTCGACGAGGGCGTCGGTCCCGATCTGGAGCTCGTCAGCCTCGCCGACCTGCCGGCGCTCCTCGGCGGGTGATCGGGCGAGGCGCCGCCCCCGCTAGACTGGCCCTCGCCAACTCGCCCTCGCGGTGAGTCCCGACAGGAACCGTCCGTGGAGCCTCGCGATCGTCTCGCCAATCTCGCTCTCCTCGGCCTCGCCGCCGTCGCTTGGGGTCTGGTCGGCCTCGTCGTCACGACCCGCGACCCCCTCGCCGACCCGAGCGCGGGCCCGATCGGAGCAGCCCTCGTCGCCGCTGCCAGCGGTCTGACGGCGGTGCCGCTCTTCTGGCTCGCCGTCTTCGCCCGCCACCGGCGGATCGCCTACCGTGGCGACTGGCTCCGGGCCCTCCGGCGCGGTGCCTGGGTGGGGCTCGTGGCCGGCCTCTTCGTCGTCCTCCGGCTCCAGGCGGCGCCAGCCGTCCCGATCGTCGCCTTCGTCGTCGTCATGATGGCTATCGCCGAAGCGAGTCTGTCCATCGAGCGCTAGGCATCGAGCCCGATGAGGCGCCTCGGCGTGCGGACACCGATCGGCCCCTTGCCGGGCCCCGACCTGTCATCGCCGAGCCCGACCCGTCATCGCCATCCGAGGAGGTGCACCGTGATCCAGCCGCTCACGAGCGTTCGACCTGCCGAGCCGCATCCGGAGGTGAAGGCCCGGATCGCGGCCGCCGTCGAGGCCGCCCGCGAGACGATCCTCGACCTCTCCCACCGGATCCACGCCACCCCCGAGCCCGCCTTCGAGGAGCACCAGGCGGCGGCCTGGGTCGCCGAGGCCGTCCGCGCCGCTGGCTACCGGGTCGAGCACCCGGCCGGCCGGCTGGCGACGGCGATCCGGGCAGTCCTGACGGGAGGGCGCGGGGGCGATGGCCCCCGGATCGGGATCCTCGCCGAGTACGATGCCCTGCCTGGCCTCGGCCACGGCTGCGGTCACAACACGATGGCGGCGAGCGGGGTCGGGGCCGCCATCGCCCTCGCAGCGGTCCGCGATGCCTGGGCGGGCGAGGTCGTCTTCCTCGGCACGCCGGCCGAGGAGCGGGGGAGCGGCAAGCAGATCATGATCGACGACGGCCTCTTCGATGGCCTCGACGCAGCGCTCCTCTACCACCCCTGCGACCGGAACCACGTCGAGTGCGTCGCCCTCGCCAGTGAGGACATCGACGTCACCTTCCACGGCGTCCCTTCCCACGCCGCCTCGGATCCTTGGCAGGGCAAGAACGCCCTCGACGCGATGGTCATGCTCTTTACCGGCATCGGTCTCTGGCGCCAGCAGCTCCGGCCCGAGGCCCGCGTCCACGGGATCATCCTCGAAGGCGGAACGGCGGCGAACATCATCCCCGACCGAACCGTCGCCCGGTTCATGATCCGGAGCTTCGACGAGGGGACCTTCGAGGAGCTCCGGCGTCGTTTCCGCCAGATCGCCGAGGCGGCCGCCGCGGCGGCGGACTGCAGCCTCGAGATCGTCTTCTCGGGCCGCTCGTCGACGATGAAGCACAACCGGACGATCGCCGCCCGGTGGCTGGCGAACGCCAGCGCCTACGGGGTCGAGGACCAGGGGCCAGATCCGTCGGTCGGCTCGACGGACATGGGCAACGTGAGCTGGAAGCTGCCGGCCATCCACCCGGATCTCGCCATCGCCCCGCCGGGGACGCCCGGCCATTCCGTCGCCTTCCGCGACGCTGCCGCCTCGCCCCAGGCCGACGAGACGACGCTCCTCGCGGCGACCCTCGTCGCCCAGACAGCGTACGACCTTCTCGCCGACCCGGCCCTCGTCGAGGCGGCCTGGCGAGAGTTCCGGGGCGAGGCGGAGGGGGGCTCGGAGGCGCCCCCCGGCCGGGCCGGCTGACGCCCGGACTCGGAGCGGGACCAGACCGGACCCTCTTGTGGGCCGAGCGGGGGTCGCTCTGCTACCATCGGGCGCCCGGTGCCCTGCTGGACGGTCGGCTCGAACCGGCGGCACCGACGGCGATGCGGATGCCGATGGACGTTCCGATGGAGTCCCTGCCCGACTTCGGTGCCCAGCACGGCTGGGACCGGGACTACCCGACCTACTCCGATTTCGACCTGCCGACGTACGTGGGCTTGCCGACCTTCATGAACCTGCCCTGGGTCCCCGACCCGGACGAGCTCCGCCGGCGGCGGATCGATGTCGCCATCGTTGGGGCGCCCTTCGACGACGGTGTGAGCCATCGACCGGGGGCCCGCTTCGGGCCGCGCGCGATCCGGGAGGCCCAGTACACGAGCGGCTCGATCCACTCCCTTCAGCTCGGGAACGAGCCCTTCGAGATCGTCAGCGTCGTCGACGCTGGGGACGCCAACATCGTCCCGGCCTGGCTCGAACGCGGCCACGCGATGATCTATCGAAAGGTCCGGCAGGTGGCGGCGAGCGGGGCGATCCCGATCGTTTTCGGTGGCGATCACTCCATTACCTGGCCCTCGGCGACGGCCGTCGCCGAGGTCCGCCGGCCGGCTCGGATCGGGGTCGTCCACTTCGACGCCCACGCCGACACGGCACCCGAGGATTGGGGCGTCCTGGCCGGGCACGGGACGCCGATGCGGCGGCTCATCGAATCGGGAGCCGTGGCCGGTCGGAACTTCGTCCAGATCGGCCTCCGCGGCTACTGGCCGCCCGTCGACGTCTTCGAGTGGATGCGGGCCCAGGGGATGCGGACCCACTTCATGACCGAGATCGAGGAACGAGGCCTCGACGCCGTCGTCGAGACGGCCATCGCCGAGGCCCTCGACGGCCCCGAGGCGATCTATCTGTCGGTCGACATCGACGTCCTCGACCCGGGGCTCGCCCCGGGAACGGGGACGCCCGAGCCGGGCGGCCTCCTGCCGCGGGAGCTCCTCCGGGCCGTACGGCGGATCGTCGGTGCCGTCGAGCTCGCTGCCCTCGACATCGTCGAGGTCAGTCCGCCTTACGACCAGGCCGAGGTGACGGCGATGGCGGCGAACCGGATCGCCCTCGAGGCGATCAGTGCCCTCGCCGCCAAGAAGGCGGCCGGACGAGTGGTCCGCTTCGAGCCGGCGACCGTCGGTCCGCACCCCTCGGCGCCGGAGGCTCAGGAACGGCGGGGGTGAGCGCCGCCGACCTCGCCCGGCTCTACGATCTCGACCTCGTCGAGGATCCCGGCGACCTCGAGCTCTACCTCGCCCTCGCCGCCCGGACCGGCGGTCCGATCCTCGAGCTCGGGGTCGGGACGGGCCGCCTCGCTGTCCCGTTGGCCGAGGCCGGCTACGAGGTCGTCGGCGTCGACACCGATCCGGCCATGCTCGACCGGGCTCGGGCCCGGGTTCGGGCCGCCGGAGAGGGGGTCGCCCGGCGGCTCCGCCTCGTCGAGGTGGACATGACCGTCTGTCGGCTCCCCGAGGCGGGCCGTTTCGGTCTCGCCATCCTCGCCCTCAACACCCTCTTCCTCGTCGGTGGTCGGGCCGCCCAGGCGGCGGCCGTCGGGACCCTCGCCGCTCACCTCCGGCCGGGCGGGCTTGCCGTCGTCGACGTCTGGCTGCCGACAGTCGACGATCTCGGGCGCTTCGACGGCCGCCTCTCCCTCGAGTATGTCCGCCACGATCCGGAGACGAACGAGCTGGTGACGAAGGTCGCCGCCGCCATCGTCGAACCCGGAACGGGGCTCGTCGAGCTGACGACGATCTACGAAGCTTCACCGCCGGCAGGCGGGCCGCTGCGCCGCTGGGTCCGGACGGACCGGCTCCGTCTCGTCAGTCCGGACGAGCTCGAGGCGCTCGTCGTCGGCGCCGGTCTCGTCGTCGAGACCCTGGCTGGCGACTACGATCTGGGGCCCCTCGTCCCGGACTCGGAGCGGGCCATCGTCGTCGCCCGCCGGCCGGGTCGGGTCGCCAGCCGGCGGCATCGGGTTGCTCGGGAGCCCGTGCCGGCCCCTCCGACCGGGGAGACGGCTAGCGCCGGCGCCCGGGCCCGCCCGTGGTAGAGTCGAGACGATGGCCAGCGCCGATCAAATCCGACTCCTCGTCGTCGAGGACGTGCCGCAGGTTGCCCAGTACATCCGCGGTCTCCTCGAGGCCCAGCAGCAGATCAAGCTCGTCGATATCGTCACCGACGGCGGCAAGGCCCTCGGCCAGATTCGCCAGCTCCGGCCTGACGTCGTCATCGTCGACATGCTCCTCCAGGGCCGGCTCCGGGGCCCGGCCCTCGTCGAGCAGATTCGGAAGAGCGAGACGCCGGTCCCCGTCGTCGCCCTGACCGTGCCCCAGCAGCCCGTCGCCGTCGACCCGGAGGCCGGGATCTTCGGCGTCCTCTCGATGCCCTTCTCGGGGTTCGATCTCGTCAACCGGATCCAGCAGGTCCACCGCGAGGCGACGGAAGCCGCCAAGCGGGCCGGAGCGGGCCTCTACGCCGTCTTCGCCCCGAAGGGCGGCGTCGGAAAGACGACGATCGCCTTCAACCTCGCCTGCGCCCTCGCCGCCGCCGGGCGACGGACGATCCTCGTCGACGGGAGCCTCCAGTTCGGTGACCTCCGGGCGCTCCTGAAGGTTCCGCTCAGCGCCCCCTCGATCGTCGACCTGCCGACGGACCGGATTACCGAGGCCGACCTGGCCGATGTCGTCTGGCGCGACCCGAGCGGCATCGACCTTCTCCTCGCCCCGCCGCGGGTCGAGCAGGCCGAGATGGTCACGACCCGCGACATTGACAAGACCCTCTCCCTTCTCCGGCGGCTCTACGACGTGGTCGTCGTCGACCTGCCGACGTACCTGTCGGAGCAGAGTCTCGCCTTCCTCGATGCCGCCGACCTCGTCATCGAGATCGTGACCTTCGACTCGACGACGATTCACAACACGATCCTCATGGCCGACACCTTCCGCGCGATCGGCTATCCGCCGACGAAGGTCCGCTACCTCGTGAACCGGGCCGACAGCGCCGGCGGCCTCACCGCCGAGGAGCTGGCTCGGGCCCTCGGCCGGGAGCCCGAGTACCGCGTCGTCTCCGACGGACGCCTCGTCGTGGCGGCGAACAACGAAGGGGTTCCGTTCGTGACGAGCTCGCCCGATGCCCAGATCAGCCGCGACATCACGGCCGTCGCCGCCGACCTCCTGGCCGGCCTCCGGGAGCCGGTCGGGGCACGGCGGTGACGGTTCGCGGCGCGGCGTTGACGGTTCGGGACGCCTCGGCTGGGTCCTCGCCGATGGCCGACCCTCGCCCGATCGGCGTCTTCGACTCGGGAGTCGGCGGCCTGACCGTGCTCCGCGAGATCCACCGGCGCCTCCCTTTCGAGTCGACGATCTACCTCGGCGACAACGCCCGAGCTCCCTACGGCACCCGCCCGGACGCCGAGGTCCAGCGCTTCTCGACGGAGGCCCTCGACGTTCTCGCCGGATTCGACGTGAAGGCGATCGTCGTCGCCTGTAACACCTCGACGGCCGTCGCCCTCGAGCACCTCCGGCGTCGCTACCCGATTCCGATCCTCGGCGTCGTCCGGCCGGGGGCCGTGGCGGCGGCGCTGGCGACCCGGAACCGACGGGTCGGGGTCATCGCCACCCCGGCGACGATCCGCTCCCACGCCTACTTCTCGGCGATCAAGGACGAAAACCCGGCGATCGAGGTCTACGAGCACGCGACACCCGCCTTCGTGCCGCTCGTCGAGGCCGGCGAGCTCGAGGGCCCTGTTGTCGAGGCTGCCGTCGCCGAGGGCCTGGCACCGCTCTTCGGCGAGCGCGACGCGGCCGGCGAGTTCATCTTCCCCCTGCCACCCTCGGCCCGGATCGACACCCTCCTCCTCGGCTGCACCCACTACCCGCTCCTGCGTCCCGTCATCACGGCCGTCGCCGGGGAGCGGGTCGCCGTCGTCGACTCCGCCACGGCGACGGCCGGGGCCCTCGCCGAGCTCCTCGCCGTGAACGGCCTCGAGGCACCCGGCACGAGTCGCGGCACGGCCGCCTCGCCGGCCCTCGAGGCCCACGAGCCGCCGCCGGGCCGGGCGGCGCCGGTCGAGCGGGTCGTTTTGACGACCGGCGATCCGGCGGCCTTCGACGCCGTCGCCCGGCGACTCTTCGGGAACGACCTGCCGAGGGCCGAGGCGATCGAGCTCGCCACGGGACGCCGGCGGGTCGTCGTCGGGTGAGGGCGGTCGTGGCCGCGGGCGTGGCACGGAACCGGGGCGGCCGACCGAGCGATGGGAGGGGCGGGCGCCGAGCCGGGGCGGAGCGGTGCTCGTGGAACGACCGCGTCTGGCAGGCGGGTTTCGTCGTCGGCTCCGTCCTCGGGGCCGCCGCCACCGTCGTCGGCCGTCGGGCCGAGGCGGCCGCCCGGCGGGGCCTCGTCGACTGGGCGGCCGTCGAGCGGGTCGCCGTCGGTCGCCTCGCCGCGGCCCCGGGTCGGCTCTCGCCAGGCGAGCTCCGGGCTGCCGAGGCGCGCTACCACGACGCCGTGCGGGGGGTCGCTCCGGCGCTCTCGGAGCGCCTCGGAAGCCCGCTCCCCGACGTCGTCACCCGGGTCAGCGTCGTCGACCGGCCGGGCTGGGTGGCGGCCAACATCGTCGCCTTCCGGAACCTCATCTCCCGGATCGAGGGGCCCCTCCTCGAGCAGCTCCTGCCGCCGGGCGCCGGTCTCCCGAAGGCGACCCTCGCCCTGTTGAACCGCTGGGTGACGACCCGCCAGCTCGGCTACCTCCTCGGGTTCCTCGGCCAGCGGGTCCTCGGTCAGTACGATCTCGCCCTCCTCTCGGCCGAGACGACGCCCGGCCGGCTCCTCTTCGTCGAGGAGAACGTTCGCCTGACCGCCGATGTCCTCGGCGTCCCCGTCGACGAGTTCCGGCTCTGGATCGTCCTCCACGAGACGACCCACGCCTTCGAGTTCGAGGCCCATCCCTGGCTTCGGCCATACCTTGCCGAGCGTCTCGAGGCCCAGCTCGTCGCCTTCTCGCGCGAGGCGCCGTCCCTCAGCCGGGACGCCCTCCGAGCCCTCGGTCGCTCCCTCCGGGGCGAGGCCGACGGGAGCTGGGTCGAGCAGCTCATGGGCGCCGAGCAGCGGCGGCGATTCCGCGAGGTCCAGGCGGTCATGAGCGTCCTCGAGGGCTTCTCCGACTGGATCATGGGCGACCTCGGGCCGCGCCTCGTCCCCGGAAGCGAGCTGATCGGTCGCCGGCTCCACGAACGGCGGGCCCAGCGAACGCCCCTCGAGCGGGCGATCTTCCGCCTCACGGGCCTCGACCTGAAGCTCGAGCAGTACCGGGCGGGGGAGCAGTTCGTGGCGGCCATCGTCGGGGAAGCCGGAGCCGCCGCCATCGCTCGCCTCTGGTCCGGTCCCGAGGCGCTGCCGAGCCTCGACGAGATCGAATCGCCCGGCCGCTGGCTGGCCCGGGTCATGGGGGACGGTGGCCGATGACGGGCGTCCCCGCCCGACCACCGGCTCGCTCGGCATCGCCCGGGGCCGGCGTCGCCCCGGGGCCCGGCCGCGGTCCGGGCGGAGTCCCGCGGGCGATCGCCCTCAGCCCGATCCTCTCGGCCCGCTACCGGGCTGAGGATCTGGCACGGATCGCGGATGCCGCCCCGGGAGCCCGGATCGTCACCATCTCGGCGGAGGGTCTCGCCGACGGTCCCCTCGACGAGGTCGAGGTCCTCCTCCGGGGATCCCTCGCCGCCGAGGTCTTCGACCGGATCCTGGCCCGAGCGCCACGTCTCGTCTGGGTCCATTCGGCGACGGCCGGCGTCGAGCGGGTCCTCACGGCGGCGAGCCGCGAGCGGGGCCTGACGATCACGAACGCGCGCGGCGTTTTCTCGCAGCCCATCGCCGAGTACGTCGTGGCGATGATCCTGGCCGTGAGCCGCCGCCTGCCCGAGCTCCTCGAGCTCCAGCGGGAGCGGACCTGGCAGCCGCTCGTCGGGACCGAGCTCGGTGACGAAACGATCGCCATCGTCGGCTACGGCTCGATCGGGCAGACCCTCGCCGCCCTCCTCGCCCCCTTCGGCCCCCGGATCTTCGCCGTTCGCCGTCGACCGGAGCTCGGATCGGTCGGCGCCCGCGCCGCGGAGGTGGCGAGTGGGAGCGCGGCCGCGGCCGCCGGTCCCGATGGCCCGCCCCTGGCGCCTCGAGTCGAGCGGCTCGTCGGTCCCGACGGGCTCTTCGAGATCCTGCCCGAGGCCGACGTCGTCGTCCTCGCCTTGCCCCTCACCCGGGCGACAGCCGGCCTCGTCGATGCGGCCTTCATCGAGCGGATGAAGCCGGGCGCGTGGCTCGTGAACGTCGCCCGCGCCCAGCTCGTCGACGAGGTCGCTCTCCGGCGGGCGATCCTCGACGGGCGGATCGGTGGCGCTGTCCTCGACACCTTCCTCGAGGAACCCCTCGGGCCGACGTCGCCCTGGTGGTCGACGCCGAACGTCATCGTCACGCCCCACACCTCCTGGTCTTCGGGTCGGGTCCTCGATCGGAGCATCGAGCTCTTCTGCGAGAACCTCCGCCGGTACGCCGCCGGTCGGCCGCTCCAGAACGTCATCGACCCCGAGGCTGGATACTGAGGGATCGGCCGGGGCGAGGGCGAACGGGACGGCATGCAGATCGCCATCGTCGGTCTTTCCGGGGTCGGGAAGACGACGGTCTTCAACACGCTGACCCGTGGCCACGCCGAGACGGGCGGCTACGGCGGCCTCGAGCTCCACGTCGGCGTCGTCAAGGTCCCCGACGAGCGGCTCGATCGGCTGGCCGAGATCTTCCGCCCGAAGCGGATCGTCCACGCCGACGTGACGTACGTCGACCTGCCGGCCCCGCCCCCGTCATCGGAGGGGCGGATCGGAACCGAGGAGCTGCCGCCCGAGCACCTCGCCCGGCTCCGGGAAGCCGATGCCCTCCTCCACGTCCTCCGCGCCTGGGACGATCCAGCCCATCCCCATCCGGCCGGAAGCGTCGATCCGCGACGCGACCTCTAAACCCTCGACCTCGAGTTCACCCTCGCCGACCTGGCGGTCATCGAGCGGCGGCTCGAGCGGCTCCGAACGAGCGGTCGTCACGGGACGCCGGCCGAGCGCGAGGCGAACGAGCGGGAGCTCCTTCTCCTCGAGCGCCTCGAGGCGGCTCTCCGGGCCGGCCGGCCGATCCGCGACGAACCCCTGACCGAGGAAGAGGAACGGCGGATTCGGGGCTTTCGGTTCCTCACCCAGAAGCCGGTCCTCGTCCTCCTCAACGTCGGCGAGGCCGACCTGGCCCGGGCTGGGGAGCTCGTCAATACGATGCGCTCCCGCTACCGACACGAGCGGACCCTTGTCGATGCCCTCTCGGCGAAGATCGAGATGGAGCTCGGTGAGCTCGAGCCGACCGAGGCCGCGGAGTTCATGGCTGCCCTCGGCATCGGCGAGTCGAGCCTCGAGCGGGTCATTCGCCTCTCCTACGAGCTCCTCGGCCTCATCAGCTTCCTCACCGCGGGTCCGGACGAGGTCCGCGCCTGGCCGATCCGAGTCGGCTCGACGGCCGTTGAGGCAGCGGCGGCGATCCACACTGACCTGGCAAAGGGCTTCATCCGGGCCGAGGTCGTCGCCTACACCGACCTCGTCGCTCTCGGCTCGATCGCCGAGGCCCGAAAGCACGGCAAGCTTCGCTCGGAGGGGCGCAGCTACCGGGTCGCCGACGGCGACGTCATCGAGATCCTCTTCAGTCGCTGAGGCCCGCAGGGTCGCCGTCGCGCCCTGGAGGGCCGTTGCCGTGCCTCAGCCGCCGAGGGCGGGGCCGCCCGAGGGTCGGCGGACGGGCGAGGGGAGCCGGAGCGGCCGGGACGGCCCGGCGCCGCCTCGTTCAGTCGGCCGGCGGGCCAGGCTCGAAGTCGACGAGGATGCCCCGGTAGTCGACGTCCGGCTCGCCGGTCGCCGTGTCGACGAGGAAGTTGTCCTCTTCGTCGCGGGAGACGTTCACCGCTGCCACGAGCCGCTCGTCGGTCAGGGCGATGAAATCGTGGCGTCGCTCGAGGACCGTCGCGATCGCCTCGACGAGGGTGTCCTCCTCGAAGGTGTCCTGGATCTCGCGACGGATCGCCTGGACGAGTTCGAAGAAGGCCTTGGGCTCGATCCGGCGGCGGCTGGCGACGATGATGTCGTGGAAGAGGTCGTCGTCGCCCTCGTGGAGTTCGTAGTAGTACACGGGCCAGCTCCTCGGCCGACTCCCTCGTCTGTCGGGTCGGCTCCGGGTCGAGTATAAGCATGCCCGTGAGCGGCTCCCCGATGGCCCCCGGCCGTGAACCCTCCCCGCCCAGTCCGACCCCTCGCCCTCGCTCTCCCTTGGTCGTCGTCGCCGGGGCCGCGAGCCGCGATCTCGTCGCCGACGACCGGCGTGGCTGGCGACTCGGGGGCGGTGCTGTCTACGGCGCCCTCGCCCTCGCTTGTCTCGGGCTGCGGGTCGTCGCCGTCCTCGGCCTCGACGAAGCGGCGGCGGAGGCGGAGGAGCTGGCCAGCCTCGCGGCAGCCGGCTGCGAGATCCGGGTCGTCCGCCTCGACCACGGCGCCGTCTTCGAGAACGTCGAGACGGCTGCCGGTCGCCGCCAGCGCTGCCGGTCCTGGCCCGACCCGATCCAGCCGGAGGCCGTCGAGCCCGGCCTGGCAACGGCCGCCGACGGCTGGCTCCTGGCTCCGATCGGGAACGAACTCCCGGCCGCCTGGGCCCGCCTGCCTCGGCCCGAGGCGGTCGTCGCCCTCTCCTGGCAGGGCCTCCTCCGGCGATCGGCGGGCGGCGACCGCGTCGCCAGGCGCCGACCACGGCCGGGCCCGCTCCTCGGCCGTGCCGATCTCGTCGCGGCGAGCGTCGAGGACCTCGGGCCCAGGTTCGCCTTCGAGGCCGCGGCGACCCTCCTCCGGCCAACGGCGACCCTCGCCGTCACCGCCGCGGACCGGGGCGGTCTCGTCGGCGAGCGGGTCGGCGACGCCTGGCGGTGGCGTCGGTACCGGGCCGTCCCGAGCCGCGGCGTCGTCGACCCGACCGGGGCCGGCGACGTCTTCCTCGCTGTCCTCCTGGCGACGCGGCTCGTCCCGCAGCTCGTCGGGGGACGCCTCGCCGGGGGCGGCGACGTCCTCCTTGCGGCGGCGGCGGCGAGCCTCGCCGTCGAGGGTCCGGGGGTTGCCGCCGTCCCGGACCGGCGGGCGATCGCCGAGCGCCTCCAGGGGTTGGCACGAGCGAAGCCGGCGGAGGCTCGGTGAAAAGGATCGAGACCCGTCATCGCCCTGAGGTCGCGAACCGCTGCCCGGCTCGGCCGGGAGTCGGCGTGGCCGCTCACAGCGTCGACCGGGCCCCGGCCGGCGCCGGTGTGGTGGTCTCGGATGCCGGAGTCCCGAGGGGGGCCCGTCCGAGGAACGACGGGAGGGGAGCGGGCGTCGGGAGCTGCCTCCTCCATCCGGAGGCAGCCGGTCCGGGGCCCGAGTCGGGGCCGGTCTCGCTCGGACGAGCGCTCGGCTCTGGGCCGGGGGCGCCTCGCTGGACCCGGGCCAACTTCCGCCGGAGCCGAGCACCGCGACGGGCGAGGTCCGCTTCCAGGCGCCCCGTCGGGAGGCCGAGAGCCCGAGCACGGTCGACGAGCCGCCACGCCTCGCCGACGGCACCGAGGGCGGCGGCCGGATCTCGACGCCGCCACTCGTGGAGCTTGGCGATCTCGATCCAGGCCTCCACGGCACCGAGGCCGGGTCCCCGAGCGGCGAGGGACCAGGCCGCGAGGGCTGCCTCGGGTTCATCGAGGCGGGCGAGGAGGCGAGCCCGCTCAGCAGCGAGCCGGCCGAGGGCCCCGGGCTCGTGAGGGCGATCCTGGCGCTCGGACACGCTGGCCAGTGCTGTCAGGCGCCAGCCACCGAGCTGGCCGCCCTCTCGGGGTGCCGCCACCTCGGATCGACGGCCGGCGATCCGCATCGCCGCGTCGAGGCAGGCGAGGGCATCGGTGAAGCGGCCAGCTCGGCGGTAGGAGCGGGCGATGGCGGCGAGGTCGGCCACCGGGACGGCATCGGCGTCGGCGAGGTCCGCCGGCTCGGCGTAGCGGTCGGCGAGGAGGACGAGGAGCCGGGCGAGGCTCCAGACGTCGCGCTCGTTGTGGTCGACGACCCGTGCCAGCTCGGCGGCTCTGCCGGTGGCGAGGAAGCGTCGGTAGGTGCCCGGGATCTCCCAGCCCTCGATGTCGTCGATCCGCTCGACACCGAGGACGAACCGTTCGACCGACCGAAGCCGAGCGTCCGGCATCCGGTGCCGGAACCAGCGCCGGGCGATCGGCAGGAGATCGACGTGGCCGGCCGGCTCGGGCGGGCGCCGCCGCCGAAGCCGGTAGCGGGTGAGGAGGAGCGGCCAGTCGAAGGCCCGGCCGTTGTACGTGACGAGCCGGGCGCCGGCGGGGATGTTGCCGGCCAGAACCTCGAGGAGAGCGGGCTCGTCGGCCTCGTCGGGTAGGAGGAAGGCGACCTGCCGGAAGGAGTTCCCCTGCCAGGAGCCGAGGCCGACGAGGAAAACGATCGTCCCGGCCGCCGTCTCGAGGCCGGTCGTCTCCGTATCGAGGCAGACGAGGGGCGGCTCGGAGTCGGGAAAGCCGGGCAGCCGGGCGAGGCGCGAGCGATCGAGGGGGAGGGGCCGGGACGGCCGCTCGAGGCGGATGATCGTCCCGCCCCCGGTCGTGAGCCGCTCGCCGTCGAGGACGGCGAGGAGGGCTGCGATCCGCTCCTCACGGGCGTCTCGAGCGCGGGCGGCCGTCTCGGTCCGAAGCCGCTCGCTCGGACGGTCCTCCCCGCGGGCGCGCCAGGCTGCCAGGCGGCGTCGAAAGGTCGCCTCGTCCACGGTGTCGGCCTCGGCGTCGCCCTCGGCTCGGCTCAGGCGGCGTCGACCGCTCGCCCGGCCCCGATGGCCCGGAGGAGACGGGCGGCGAGGGCCTTCGCGTCGAGACGAGGATCGAGGCGGGGGCCGGTGCAGGCTGGACAGCCGGCCTCGCAGTCGCAAGCGAGGACGAGCTCGAGGGCCCCCTCGATGAGCTCGACGTGGCGGTCGTAAAGCCGCTCGGCGATGCCGACCCCGCCCGGGATGGCCTCGTAGAGGTAGATCGTCGGCGCCACCTGGTGGGGCGAGCGGACCTGGGCGACGAGGCCGAGATCTCGCGGGTCGACCATGGCCAGGATGCTCGCCACCGTCTGGATCGCCCGGCCGGCACCGAGGAGGGCGAGGTCGAGCTCGTCGCGCCGCCACTCGGCCGCGGCCGCCTCGGCGGTCAGCCAGTAGGCCGTCGTCTGGAGCTCGAGCTCGGGCAGGTGGACCGGCCCCCAGCCGACGTTCTCGTCGCTGCCAAGGGTGAGCTTCTTGTAGAGCGAGACGAGGCTGGCGACCATGACCTCGCCGTGGGCCTTCCGACCGCCGGGCGTCGGGGCGGTGGCGAAGACGTCGAGCGGCTTGAGCGTCACCGCCCGATCGGCGACGGTGTAGTGGTCGACGGCGACTCGATGGACGTATGCCTTCCGTTCGCCCCAGTCGAGACGATCGACGTGGTACTGGGTCGCTTCGTGGAAGTAGATCGCACCCTCGTGAACGAGGACCTGGGCCGAGAAGAGGTCGACCTCGCCGAGGACCTGGGGACGGTCGCCGGTCGTGTCGACGATGACGACGTTCTCCGTCGAGGCCGATCGGAGCGAGACAGCCGCCGCCGGGAAATTCTCCGAGCTCCAGTACCAGCGGCCGTCGGCGGCCTGCCGGATGTGGCCGTCCTCGGCGAGGAGGCCGAGGAGGTCGTCGACGACGACGTCGCCGAAGCGGTCGCCCGGCTCGAAGGGGAGCTCGAAGACGGCGCACCGGAGGTGAGCCAGGAGGATGTGGAGGTTGTCGGGATCGGCCCGCGCCTCCTCGGGGTCGCGCTCGAGGAGGAAGGCCGGGTGGCGGACGACGAAGCGGTCGACCGGGCTCGGGCCGGCGACGAGGATGCCGACCGACGGCTCCTGGCGGCGACCGGCCCGACCGAACTGCTGCCAGGTGGCGGCGATCGAGCCCGGATAGCCAGCGAGGACGGCGACGTCGAGCTGGCCGATGTCGACCCCGAGCTCGAGGGCGTTCGTCGCCGCGACGCCGAGGACGGACCCGTCGCGGAGGCCCCGCTCGATGGCTCGACGCTCGCTCGGGAGGTAGCCGCTCCGGTAGCCCCGGATCCGATCGTGGGGGCCGAAGCCGTCGCGGAGAGCCTCGCGGAGCCGGCTGAGAAGGAGCTCGACGGCGGTTCGCGAACGGCCGAAGACGATCGTCTGTCGCCCGGCCCGGAGGAAGGGCAGGGCCCAGCTGGCGGCCGTGGCGAGGGTCGTGTCGCGAGCGTTCGGCCCCGTCGGGGTCGGGTCGACGAGGACGACGTGGCGGGGCGGCGCCGGGGCTCCGTTCCGGTCGACGAGGCGGGGTCGGCGACCCGTGATCGTCGCTGCCAGTTCCGCCGGGTTGCCGATCGTCGCCGAGGCGGCGACGATGACCGGCCGGCTGCCGTAGTGGGCGCAGATCCGAAGGAGGCGGCGGAGCACGTTCGCCACGTGACTGCCGAAGACGCCGCGATACGTGTGGAGCTCGTCGATGACAACGATCCGGAGATGCTCGAAGAGGGCGAACCACTTCGGGTGGTGGGGCAGGATCGCCCCGTGGAGCATGTCGGGGTTCGTGACAACGATCCCGCCCGCCTTCCGGATCCGCGACCGGATCGGAGCCGGCGTGTCGCCGTCGTAGGCGGCGACCGGGATCGAGAGGCCCGCCGCCACCGAGAGCTCCGTCAGCTCGGCGACCTGGTCCTGGCCGAGAGCCTTCGTCGGAAAGAGGAAGAGGGCTCTCGCGGCTGGGTCGTCAGCGAGGGCCTGGAGGGTGGGGAGGGCGTAGCAGAGGGTCTTGCCCGAGGCCGTCGGGGTGACGACGACGACGTCTTCGCCAGCTCGGACGGCTTCGAGGGCCTCCGCCTGGTGCCGATAGAGGGCCTCGATGCCGCGGCCGCGGAGCGCGGCGCGGATCCGGACGTCGAGCCAGTTTGGGAAGGGGACGAGGTCCGCCTCGCGGCCCGGCAGGATGGCATGGTGAACGACCCCCGGAGCGAGCTCGGCGTCGGCGAGCAATCGAGCGAGCACCTCCTCGGCCGCCGCCGGAGCGTAAGTCCGCATCCTCGTGCCTCCTCGCGAACATCTGTTCGGTTTGCGGTGCGAAGGGTAGCACGGACGATCGGCGCTCGTCGTGTCAGCTCGCTTGGCACGGGCCGGCGAAGGCGATCCTGGTCCCGCGCCTTCGTGCCAGTTCGCGGCGACGTCCCCCGGCTTGACACCCCGACCGGGCGTAGCTACGCTGCCGCCACCATGCCCGAGACCGCGCCCGCCGATCGCCGCGCTCCACCGACGTCCTTCGGTCGCGGCGCCGGCCCCGATTCCGGCGGCGACCCCCCGAGCGATCGCCGAGCGCGGGCTGGGGCCGAGGGCCTCGCAGGACTCGGCATCGCCGGCCTCTCTCGCCGCCGACTGGCCGTCGCCGTCGGCCTCCTCGTCGTCGCCTGGATCGCGATCGCCTTCGGTCGTCAGCTCGGAGCGGCGAGCGCTGCCCAGGCGCGGGCCGAGGCCCTCGCCGGCGAGGTCGAACGCCGAGCTGGCGAGGTGGCTGCCCTCGAGGCCGAGCTCGAGCTCGTCCAGCGACCGGCCTATCTCCGCCAGCAGGCTCGAGCCTACGGCCTCGGGGCGCCCGACGAGATTCCCTTCGCCATCGATCCGAATGCACCGCCGCTGCCGGCCGACGCTCCGGGCTCGGCGGCGACGCGGCTCGGGGAGCGGGTCGAGCGGCCGACCCCCCTCGAGGTCTGGTTGACGATCCTCTTCGGCCCCGATCCAGCCGGCTGAGGCCAGCCGCGGAGGGACGTCGCTCGATGCCGCCGCCACGGCCCCGGAGCGGTCCGACCGACTCGATCGTCGACGTCCCGGGGATCTTCGTCGGGCAGGTCGAGCTGCCGACCCCCGGGCCAGGACCCGACCCCGGTCGACCGGTGACCGGGTTGAGCGTCGTCGTCGCCCCTGGGGGCGCCCTCGGTGCCGTCGATGTCCGGGGCGGGGCCCCCGGAACCCGCGAGACCGACGCCCTCGCCCCGACCGCTGCCGGCGAGCGGGTCCACGCCGTCGTCATCGTCGGGCGGAGCGTCTTCGGGCTGGCGGCAGCCGACGGGGTCACGACCGAGCTCGAGCGGCGAGGGATCGGCCTCGGGATCGATCTGGGCCCCCTCGGCCGGGTGACGGTCCCGATCGTGGCGGCGGCGGTCGTCTTCGACTTCGCGACCGGCGATCCGCACATCCGCCCGGGGCCGAGCGACGGCGCCCGGGCGGTCGCCCTCGCCCTCGATGCGCCGCCGGCTCGTCCTCGGGCCGGCCGGGCCGGAGCCGGAGCCGGGGCGGGGTTTGGCAGCCTGGCAGGGGAGCGTCGCCCGGGTGGCGTCGGCCACGCCTCCTTCGTCGTCGATGTCCCCGGTGGGAGACTCGTCGTCGGCGCCCTCGCCGTCCTGAACGCGGCGGGCGGGCTGGCGGGACGACGGCGATCGAGCGTCCTGCCGGACCTTCGGGCGATCGAACGATCGCGCCACAACACCGTCCCAGTCGTCGTGGCGACGAACGCGGTCCTGACGAAGGCCGAGCTGGCCCGAGTCGCCATCATGGCCCACGATGGGATTGCCCGCCTCGTCCGGCCGAGCCACACCGCCTTCGACGGCGACACCGTCTTCGTCCTCGCCGTCCCGGACGGCCCTGAGACGCCGGCCGTCGAGGTCGGGACCTGGACCGCGACTCGAGCCACGATCGTCGGTGCCCTCGCCGCCGATGCCGTCGAGCGCGCCCTCCGGGAAGCGGCGGGGCGCTGAGCTGGCCGGCGGACGGTGGGTGGCCCTTGCCGAGGCGCTGGCCCGGTCGGTACCATGACGCCGGCAGCGATCGGAGCCGTGCTGGCCGGCGCCCCTCGGGGTCGCCACGGCCCACACCGCGGTTCCGAGCGCGGAACGGGTGGCGGAGTAGCTCAGTGGTAGAGCAGGGGACTCATAAGCCCTTGGTCGCTGGTTCGAATCCAGCCTCCGCTACCAACCCTTGCCCACCTCGGACGGAGTCGGCCGGTCGGGCGCCGTCGCGCCGGCGCCCGCCCGTCGAAGGCCGCCGGCGTCGGTCGGCCCTGCCCATGACGACTTCTTAACCCTCCGCACGCATCCGGCGCAACCGCTCTCCCGTACTCTTGGGTGGCGGACGGCCCGTTGACGGCCGTCGATGATGCGAGCGGTATACTCGCCTCGTGGTCGGCCGCCAACGGCCGACGCCCGGAGGTCTCTTTGAACACGAAATTCTTCCGCAACGGGATCGTGATGCTCGTGCTCGTCGTGGGCACGGTCGCGCTCCTGTACACCCTCCTCCTCCAGCCGACGCAGCAGCCGAGCGTCGGCTACCTCCAGTTCCTCGAGGACGTCAAGGGCGGCAAGGTTGCCCTTGTCACCCAGCAGGGTGACAAGCTGACTGTCAAGCCGAAGCAGGGCCCGAGCTATACCGTCACCGTCCCGAGCCCCCTCACGAACGTCCCGGCTGATATCAAGACCGCCCTCGCCGAGGGGAACCAGCCCCTGGATCCGAAGATCTACGAGTCGGTCCCCCAACCGGACACATCCTGGCTCACCCTCGTCCTGACCGGGCTGTTGCCGCTCATCCTCATCGGCGGCTTCATTCTCTTCATGATGCGACAGGCCCAGGGGACGAACAACCAGGCCCTCTCCTTCGGGAAGAGCCGGGCTCGAATGTTCCTCGGCAACAAGACCGTCGTGACCTTCGCCGACGTGGCCGGGGTCGACGAGGCGAAGACCGAACTCCAGGAGGTCGTCGAGTTCCTGAAGTATCCCGAAAAGTTCAACACCCTCGGGGCTCGGATCCCGCGTGGCGTCCTTCTCGTCGGTCCACCGGGAACGGGCAAGACCCTCCTCGCCCGAGCCGTCGCCGGCGAGGCCGGGGTGCCTTTCTTCAGCATCTCGGGTTCCGAGTTCGTCGAGATGTTCGTCGGCGTCGGCGCCTCCCGCGTCCGTGACCTCTTCGATCAGGCGAAGCGGAACGCGCCGTGCATCGTCTTCGTCGACGAGATCGACGCCGTCGGCCGCCAGCGGGGAGCCGGCCTCGGTGGGAGCCACGACGAGCGAGAGCAGACGCTCAACCAGATCCTCGTCGAGATGGACGGCTTCGACACGAACACGAACGTCATCGTCATCGCTGCCACGAACCGGCCCGACGTCCTCGACCCGGCCCTCCTTCGACCCGGTCGCTTCGACCGCCAGGTCATCCTCGACCGGCCCGACATGAAGGGTCGGGTGGCGATCCTCAAGGTCCACACGAAGGGCAAGCCGATCGACAAGGCCGTCAGCATCGAGGACATCGCTCGCCAGTCGCCGGGCTTTTCGGGTGCCGACCTGGCGAACCTCGTCAACGAGGCCGCCATCCTCGCCGCTCGCCGCAACAAGAAGGTCATCAGCATGGCCGAGTTCCAGGAGGCCCTCGAGCGGATCGTCGCCGGGCCGGAGCGAAAGAGCCGGGTCATCTCGGAGGCCGAGAAGGCGATCATCGCCTACCACGAGGGCGGGCATGCCGTCGTCCAGCGGGTTCTCCCGAAGTGCGACCCGGTCAACAAGGTGACGATCATCAGCCGCGGTATGGCCCTCGGCTACA
The DNA here is from genome assembly GCA_042408535.1 of Chloroflexota bacterium. Lineage (GTDB taxonomy): Bacteria > Chloroflexota > Limnocylindria > Limnocylindrales > CSP1-4 > BPIH01. The sequence goes on from JBHORA010000146.1 coordinate 23,540, forward strand.
CGATGGCGCTCCCGGTCGAAGACCGCTACCTCCAGAGCAAGAGCGAGTTCGAGGACAAGATCGCCGGCCTCCTCGGCGGCAACGCGGCCGAACGCCTCATCTTCGGCGACACGACGACCGGCTCCTCGAACGACATCGAGAAGGCGACCGAGCTCGCCCGGCGGATGGTGACCGAGTACGGGATGAGCGAAAAGCTCGGTCCGCTCGCCTTCGGGAAGCGTGACGAGCTCGTCTTCCTCGGTCGCGAGATCGGCGAGCAGCGGAACTACAGCGACGACGTCGCCAAGATGATCGACGAGGAGGTTCGGGCGATCATCGATCGGGCCTACGCCCGGGCGATGGATGTCCTGACCCGCTACAAGGACCGCTTGACCGCCCTCGCCGAAAAGCTCATCGCCGAAGAGACGGTCGAGGCCGACGAGCTCGAGAAGCTCTTCTCGGATCTGCCGCCGAAGGAGAACGTCCACGGCGCACCGCCGCAGCTCGTCCCGCGGCCGACCCCGCCCGCACCCTCTGCCGACGAGTCGCCGGCCGGGGCGCCGAGCCCGAAGCCGACGCCGCAGCCGGCCTGAGCCGCAGGCGGGCCGGCCCTCGTCCGGGGGCGGGAGGCTCGAGGCCCGGTCGATGCCCGACATCGCGGGGGCGGCGAGGCCAGACCGCCACGGGCTAGAATGCGGACGTCCCGTCTTGAAGCCTCCGGAGGCATCATGAGCGCCGACCCGGCCGTGAGCGACGTCTTCGCCTACCTCGACGCGAGCCACGACGCGCGGCTCGCGTCGTACATCGAGTTCCTCCGGATCCCGAGCGTGTCGGCCCTCCCCGAGCATGCCCCGGACTGTCGGCGTGCCGCGGCCTGGCTCGCGGAGCAGCTCGCCGCGGCTGGTCTCGAGCACGTCGAGGTCGCCGAGACCGGTGGCCACCCCGTCGTCTACGCCGACTGGCTCCACGCCCCGGGAGCCCCGACGGTCCTCGTCTACGGCCACTACGACGTCCAGCCGCCCGATCCCCTCGACGAGTGGGAGCGGGCCCCCTTCGAGCCGCTCGTCAAGGATCGCCGCATCCTGGCCCGGGGCGCGGCCGACGACAAGGGCCAGGTCCACCTCCACCTCGCCGCCGCCGAGGCGATCCTTCGGACCCGGAGCCGCTTCCCGGTGAACGTCCGCTACGTCTTCGAGGGCGAGGAGGAGGTGAGCTCGGTCCACCTCGATGCCTGGCTCGAGGCGAACCGGGAGCGGCTCGCCGCCGACGTCGCCCTCATCTCCGACACGAGCTTCTTCGAAGGGAACCTGCCGGCGATCACGATCGCCCTCCGGGGGCTCATGTACGCCCAGATCGACGTCAGCGGACCGACCATCGACCTCCACTCGGGCGTCCACGGCGGCGCTGTCGCGAACCCGGCGAACGCCCTGGCTGAGATCCTCGCCGCCCTCCGTGGCCCGGACGGCCGGGTCCGGATCCCCGGCTTCTACGACGACGTCGTCCCCCTGAGCGAGGCCGACCGGGCGGCCCTCGCCGAGCTCCCCTTCGACGAGGAGGCGTACCGCGTCTCCCTCGGAGTGCCGGCCCTCGTCGGGGAGGCCGGCTACACAACCCTCGAGCGGCGTGGTGCCCGACCGACCCTCGACGTGAACGGTCTCTGGGGCGGCTTCACCGGCGAGGGCCCGAAGACGATCATCCCAGCGACCGCCCACGCCAAGGTGAGCTGCCGCCTCGTCGCCGATCAGGATCCCGACGCCATCTTCGAGCGCTTCGCCGCCTTCGTGGCCGAGATCGCTCCCCCCGGTGTCCGGGTCGACGTCCGATTCCTCGGCGGTGGGCGCCCGATCCTCACCCCGATCGACCATCCAGCAACCCGGGCCGCGGCTCGAGCCATCGAGGCGACGTTCGGCCGCCGCCCCCTCTACATCCGGGAGGGTGGCTCGGTCCCCGTGGCGGCCTCCTTCGCTGGCCTTCTTGGCCTGCCGGTCGTCCTCCTCGGCTTCGCTCCGCCCGACGGGAACTTCCACGCCCCGAACGAGTGGATGGACCTCGAGAACTACGAGGGCGGGATCCGGACCATCGTCCGCTTCTTCGACGAGATCGCCGTCCGAGGCCTCGCCTGACGCCCCCGGACTCCGAGGGCGGACGGCAGCCGAGCTCGATGCGGCGGGGCCGGAGCCTCCGGGTGAGTACTTTCGGGTCAGCGCGAATCGCTCGCGGGGGGACGACAATGACCGCCACCGGCACGACCGTGGCGGTCCTGCCCGATCCAGCCCGCCTCCTCACCGGGGCCGGGCGGTGGTACCATCGCCTCTCGATGCCGGGGAGGATAAAAGGGTGAGCACCGAGACCGTCGATCCGAACGCGACGTCCGCGACGCCGAGCTGGCGGCTGGACACCGACCATGGGAGCATGGTCCCGCGCTCAGCGCTCGATGTCCTCATCGACTTGAACGACCGCGTCGTCAGCGGCCGACTCGGGGAGTACCAACCGATCCCGCTCGGCTTCACGCCCCTCGACAAGACGATCGGCAGCGGGATCCGTCCCGGCGAGCTCCTCCTCATCGGCGGGGCCCAGGGGACGGGCAAAACGACGATGGCCCTCCAGATGGCCCGCAACGTCGCCTCTGGCGGCCAGGCGAACGTCCTCTACCTCTGCTTCGAGCACGAGGAGCAGTACCTCCTCAACCGACTCGTGGCCATGGAGTCGGCTCTCGCCCACCTGCCCCACCGGACGGGGGCGATCAAGATCCAGGACGTCCGCAAGGAGATCCTCGGGACCTGGATGGCCGAGGGCGGTGGAGCGGCCCAGCTGGCGAGCAACCCGCGGCTCCGGCCCTCCCTCGACCGGATCGCCCGCTACGGCCAGAACCTCTTCCTCCTCCGCGGCTCCCAAACGGCGAGCACGATCGACAACATCCGCCGCCTCGTCCAGCAGCACCGGGCCCTGGCGGGCGATCGCCGGCTCCTCCTCGTCGTCGACTACCTCCAGAAGGTCCCCGTTATCCCCGAACCGCCGACGGAGACCGAGAAGGTGACCTTCGTCGTCAACGGCCTGAAGGACATCGCCCTCTCCGAGTCGGTCCCCGTCATCGCCATCGTCGCCGCCGACAAGGAGGGCCTGAAGGCATCTCGTCTCCGGAACCACCACCTGCGGGGCAGCTCGGCGATCAACTACGAGGCCGACATCATCCTCATCCTGAACGAGAAGTACCACATCGTTGCCAAGGTGAACATCGAGTTCAACCCGTACCAGGCGCAGCGGTTCCGGGATTGGATCGTCGTCTCGGTCGAGAAGAACCGGGGCGGGCAGGACAACGTCGACCTCGAGTACGAGAAGCACTTCGAGTACTCGTGCTTCGATCCAAACGGGCGGACGGTCCAGGAGAAGCTCATCGAGGAGCGGCTCTACAACGACTGACGCCGTGGCCGCCGGAGACGAGCGCGATGCCCGGCGGCGAGCATCCCGCCGGCAGCGTGCGCCTCGCGTATGCTCGTCCCATGAGCGGAGAGCCCATGAGCGGAGAGCGCCGGGCAGCGTTCCCCGAGATCGTCGAGATCGTCGTCGAGATCCCCCGCGGCAGCCGGAACAAGTACGAGTTCGACGAGGCGGCGGGCGTCTTCCGGCTCGATCGGGTCCTCTCGTCGGCCGTCTACTACAACTTCGACTACGGCTTCATCGAGGGGACCCGGGCTGAGGACGGCGACCACACCGACGCTCTCCTCATCATCGACGAGCCGACCTTCACCGGCTGCCGGGTCTGGGCCCGGCCGATCGGCGGTCTCGAAATGCGGGACGAGAACGGTCGCGACGTGAAGATCCTCTGCGTCGCCCTCGGCGACCCCCATCAGGCCCACATCGAGCGCCTCGATCAGGTGCGACCCCATCGCCTCGTCGAGATCGAGCACTTCTTCGAGACGTACAAGCTCCTCGAAGACAAGACGGTCGAGGTCCTCGGCTGGCGCGACCGGGAAGCCGCCCTCGACGTCCTCCGGGCCGACCGTCGGGCCTGGGAGGCCGAGCAGGCCGCCGCAGCCCAGGCGCGACGACGGCGGGCTCGGGGTCCGAGCGATGAGCCCGAGTCGACGGGCGGTCCGAGCGAGGCCGAACGGCCGCCCCGAGGATGATTGGCCCGCCCGCTCCGGCGGACCGGGGAAGCACCCTCCGGACGTTCATCGCCGCCGAGGTCCCCGACGCCGCTCGGGCGGCCATCCTCGCTTTCCTCGAGGCCGTCGTACGGACGACCGCGCCGGGGGCCATCCGCTGGGTCCGCCCGGCGGGTCTGCACCTCACCCTCCGCTTCCTCGGTCAGACGCCACGGGGACGGCTCGCGGCCGTCGGCGCCGTCATGCGGGCGACGGCGAGCCGGCACCGACCCTTCGCCGTGGAGATCGGCGGCGGCGGCGCCTTCCCGACCCTCCGGCGGCCACGGGTCCTCTGGCTCGGGGTCCGGGCCGGTTCGAGCGACCTTGCCGCCCTCGCCGCCGATCTCGAGCGGGGACTCGAGCCGCTCGGCTGGCCACCGGAAGGGCGGCCCTACGCAGCCCACCTCACCCTCGCTCGAGCCGAGCCGGGTCCCGTCGCCGCCGAGACGGCAGCCCGCCTCGTGGAAGCGGCGGGCGATCTCCGGCTCCGATGGCAGGTCGAGGAACTCGTCCTCTTCGAGAGCCTCCTCGGCCGGGGTGGAGCCCGCTACGTGCCCCTCGAGCGGGTGCCGCTCGGGTCCCTCGACGCGTCGCCCGGCGGGACCTGAGGCGGGCCTCGGCGACGCCGGACCCTGGCCCCGTCGACGGCGCCCCTCACTCCTCGGGTGGGCGCCTGGCGGGCTGCGACCAGGGTCGTGGCGGCAGCGGTCCGGCAGGCCCGGCAGCGGTTGCGCGGAGACGGTCCGACGGTGTACGGTCGGCGGCGGCGCCCCTGGCCCGGTTCCCGAGGGCGGGGCCGCCGCATCGAGTCAGCCCGACTCGTTCCTGTCCCGGAGAGTTGCCGGGTCGTCGACCCGGACCCGTCGTGGTGGAGGAAGCAGATGGCCGACGAGCATGGCCGCACGAAGTTCGTTCTCGACGAGCGCCACATCCCGCGAGCCTGGTACAACATCGTGCCCGACCTTCCCGTGGCGCCGCCGCCGGTCCTCCACCCCGGCACCGGCGCGCCCATCGGCCCCGACGACCTGGCACCCCTCTTTCCGATGTCCCTCATCGGCCAGGAGGTGAGTACCGAGCGGGAGATCGAAATCCCCGAGCCGGTTCGGGAGGCCTATGCCCTCTACCGCCCGACGCCCCTCTTCCGGGCCCGGCGCCTCGAGCGCGCCCTCGACACCCCCGCCCACATCTACTACAAGTACGAGGGGGTCAGCCCGGTCGGCAGCCACAAGCCGAACACCGCCCTCGCCCAGGCCTTCTTCAACAAGGAGGAGGGCGTCCGGCGGCTCGCCACCGAAACCGGGGCCGGGCAGTGGGGGAGCGCCCTTGCCTTCGCCGGGGCCGTCTTCGGCCTCGAGGTCAAGGTCTACATGGTCCGGGTGAGCTACGACCAGAAGCCCTACCGCCGGATCCTCATGGAAACGTACGGTGCCGAGGTCGTGGCCAGCCCGAGCCCGACGACCGAGTACGGCCGCCGGGTCCTCGCCGCGACACCGGACAGCCCGGGCTCCCTCGGAATCGCCATCAGCGAGGCCGTCGAGGACGCAGCGACCCGCGACGACACGAAGTATGCCCTCGGCTCGGTGCTCAACCACGTCCTCCTCCACCAGACGGTCATCGGCCAGGAAGCCATCGAGCAGATGGCGCTGGCCGGCGAGGAGCCGGACGTCATCATCGGTTGCACCGGCGGTGGCTCGAACTTCGCCGGTCTCACCTTCCCCTTCATCGGCCGGATGCTCCGCGGCGAGGCGACGTATCGGGTCATCGCCTGCGAACCCGAGGCGGCGCCGTCCCTCACCCGGGGCGTCTACACCTACGACTTCGGCGACACGGGCCACCTGACGCCCCTCGTCAAGATGCACACCTTGGGCTCGAACTTCATCCCCGAGCCGATCCACGCCGGCGGGCTCCGTTACCACGGGATGGCGCCGCTCGTGTCACTCCTCAAGGAGCAGGGCCTCATCGAGGCTCGGAGCGTTCACCAGCGGGCCTGTTTCGAGGCTGGAGTCCGCTTCGCCCGGGCCGAGGGGGTCCTGCCGGCCCCGGAACCCACCCACGCCATCAAGGTCGCCATCGACGAGGCCCTCGCCGCCCGAGAGGCCGGCGAGGCGCGGGTCATCCTCTTCAACCTCTGCGGGCACGGCCACTTCGACCTGGCAGCCTACGAGCGGTACCTGGCCGGGACCCTCGAAGACTACGAGTACCCGGCCGAGAAGGTGGCCGAGGCCCTCGCCGCCCTGCCGAAGGTCTCCTAGGCGACCGTCGGCCTCGGCTGCATCGCCTGGGCGAGGGTCGCGGCCACGAGCGCGGTGCGCCCGACGGTCTGCCAGGCGACCGTCGGCCTCCGGCGGCGTTCCGCGGGATCCGGGCCACCGTCGCGAGCAGGGGCCCCTTCTGGCACGGCGTTCGCGGCCGCCTGGAGACGGGCGCGCGAGGACCCGCACGGGGAGGGGAGGGGATGCGGGTCCTGCGCGCGACGCGAAGCGTCGCAGGCCAGGCCGCCCCGGTGGGGGGTGACGGGGCGATCTGGCGGCGACCACCTGCCCGAGTGGCCGCCCGGTCGCCTGACGGCGAACCGGGCACCATCCTGCTCGAGCGAAGCCGGGCCCCGCATCAGCCATTTGCAGTATGTTCGGGGCCGAATGGCCCCCGGCCGGTGAGGGTGGCCAGCGGCGGGGGCGGCACCCAGAACCGGGCGCTACGATGACTCCATGCCCCGTCTCGCCTGCTGGACGTGCGGTCGCACCGTCTACACGGTCAGCCCGATCGAAGCCCTCTTCGCCGAGGAACGGCGCTGCCCGCGCTGCGGTGCCCTCATGAACCCGGAGCGCCGGGAGGGAGAGCGGCGCCAGGCGAGCCGTCGCCAGAACCCGCCCGACGACCCGGGGCCGCCCGATGGCATCGAGCGACGGGTCGCCGATCGTCGGGTCGCCCAGCGACGGTCAGCCGGGCAGCCCGCGCTCCGGCCGCGCCGGCGGGCGGGGGACGGTTGGGTCGATTGAGGGGGTGGCGTTCGCCGCTCCTCGTCCGGTCCGTGTCCCGGGAGGTGGCGCCTTCGGAGGAGCTGCGACCGGCCGCGGTCGCGGAGCGAGGCTGGCCCTCGATCGGCGGCTCCGACCGCGCCTCGGGGCGCGTCGTTCCGGGTCAGTCCTCCCGAGGCAGCTCGATGAGCCGGTGCCGGAGGGCGAAGGCGACCGCCTCGAGCTTCGAGTGGACGTGGAGCTTGCCCATGATGTTCTGGACGTGGGTCCGGAGCGTGTTCGGGGCGATGAGAAGCCGGTCGCAGATCTCGCGGCTGGATTGGCCCTGGGCGAGGGCCCGGAGGACCTCGAACTCGCGGGGGGTGAGCGGCTCGATCGGCGGCCGCTCCGCGCTCTGTTCGCGGGCGATGGCGACACGCCGGGCGATGTCGAGGATGACGGCTCGCGGCAGGAGGGTGTCGCCGGCGAAGGCGGCCCGGACGGCACCGACGACCTCGTCGACCGCCCGGTCCTTCGTCAGGTAGCCGTCGGCGCCGGCCTGGATCGACTCGAGGATCGTCTCGTCGTCGGCGAGCGCAGTGAGCATGACGACGCGGGCCGTCGGGTGACGGAGCTTCAGGGCGCGCGTCGCCTCGGCGCCCGTTCCGTCAGGCAGCCGGTAGTCCATGAGGACGACGTCGACGGGCTGCCGAGTCGCCGATCGGGCCTCGGCCACCGAGGCGGCGACGCCGACGACTTCGATGTCGGGCTCGCGCGCCAGGATCCGGGACAAGGCACCGGTGAGGAGCTGGTGGTCGTCGACGAGGAGGACCCGGATCCGACGAGCGGTGGCTGCGGCCACTGGGCACCCTCCGATGTGCGGACCGCGCCGTCGGCGACATCCCCGGTCCGACGACGCTTGGGCGATTGTACCGGAGGGACCGGCCTCGGACGCTTGGAGCGCTCGAGTGCCACTCCGGTGGGCGCGGGCCCCGATAATGGGATCATGCGGCTCGCCCTCCTCGGCCTCGGTCTCATCGGCGGCTCGGTCGTTCGCGCCCTCCGGCGGTCGAGAGCTGCGGAGTCGGATGGGTTCTGGTCGTCGGATCTCCAGATTGCGGCCTGGAGCCCGAGCGGCAACGGTCCGCGGCGGGCTGCCGGCGAGGGCATCGTCGACCTCGCCGCGGGAACGGTCGAGGCGGCCCTCGCGGGGGCCGACCTCGTCCTCCTCGCCGGTCCGCCAACGAGCGTCCTCGAGTGGCTGAGCGCCTTCGGCGGTCCCCTCCGCGAACGCCTGCCCGAGGGAGTGGTCCTGACCGACGTGGCGAGCACGAAGGCGGCGATCGTCGAGCGGGCCGACGCTCTCGGTCTGCCGTTCGTCGGGGGTCATCCGATGGCCGGGCGGGAGACGAGCGGTTACGCGGCGGCCCGGTCCGATCTCTTCGAGGGCCGACCGTGGGTCGTGGTTCCCGGCGCCGCTGCCGAGGATCGGGCGGTCGAGCTCGTCGAGGGCCTCGCCAGGGCCGTCGGCGCGGTTCCGCTCCGGATGACGAGCGTCGACCATGACCGCGCCGTGGCGGCCATCAGCCACCTTCCGCTCGTGGCGAGCGTCGCCCTTGTCGAGGCTGTCCTCGGCCGGCCGGGCGAGCCACCACCCGAGGAGGTGGAGGCCGCCCTTCGTCTCGCCGCGACCGGCTGGCGGGACGCCACCCGGCTCGCCCGGGGCGAACCGGTGATGGGGGCGGGGATCTTGGTTACGAACCGAGCCGCCGTCGCCGATCGACTCCGGCGGCTTCGGCTCGTCCTCGACGACTGGATCGCGGGTCTCGCCGATGGCGGGCTCGACGAAGCGGGTCTCCGCGACCGGCTCGCGGCCGCCCGGGCCCGCCTCGAGGCCGCGAGCGGGGCCCACGCCCGAGCAGACGGGGATCGATGACGGCGGACGAGCTCGTCCTCGTCGTCCCCCGGGCGGCCGTCGTGGCCCCGCCCGGCTGGTACGGCGTCCGAGCAGCCGGGGTCGAGGCGGTTCTGGCAGCGGCGAGGGCTGTCGGCCGCTACCTCCCCCGCTCGACGGTCGAGCACGACCCGGGCTACAAGCAGCTCATCCCGTACCTCGTCCTCCGCGACGGCGGCCGCTACTTCCTCATGCGGCGCACCCGGGCCGGCGGCGACGCCCGGCTCCACGACCGCTATTCGATCGGGATCGGGGGCCACGTCGAGCCGGGTGACGGCGACCTCGTCGGCGGCCTGCGGCGGGAGTGGCGGGAGGAGATCGAGGCCGACTTCGAGCCCCAGGTCCGTGCGGTCGGGCTCGTGAACGACGACACGACCGACGTCGGGAGCGTCCACCTCGGGATCGTCTTCGTCGCCGAGCTCCATGGCCGCCGGATCGGCGTTCGAGAAGGCGAGAAGCTGAGGGGCGACTTCGCTGCCGCGGCGGCCGTTCGGGCGGTCAGGGACGCCATGGAGACGTGGAGCCAGCTCGTCTTCGACGCCTTCGAGGACGGTCGGCTCGGTTGAGCTCGGGCGGGCGCTTGAGCTCGGGCGGGCGCTTGAGCCGGGGCGGGCGCTTGAGCCGGGGCGGAGCGGATCCGCGCTGAGGACGGCGGCCGTCGGTGATGGGATAATGCATTTGGTGGTCGGTCATGCCGGGTGAGCGCTTGCGCCGCCTTTCGTTCGCCGTGGGCCTCGGCCTCGGCGTCCTCGGTCTCCTCGTGGCCGCGGGACCGACCCGGGCCCTCACTCCGGGGGCCGTGCCCGTTCTTCGGGCGACGGGGATCGTCGACAACGTCCTGGCCAGCTACATCGAGGAGGGGATCGACGTCGCTGCTGCGAGCGGCGCTCCGGCCGTCGTCATCGTCCTCAACACGCCGGGTGGCAACCTCGATGCCACGAACCGGATCACGTCGGCCCTCCTGGAAGCCCGGTTGCCGACGATCGTCTGGGTGGCCCCGGCCGGGGGCCAGGCGGCGAGTGCGGGCACCTTCATCACCCTCGCTGCCCACCTCGCCTTCATGGCTCCCGGGACCCGGATCGGAGCCGCCTCGCCGGTCGGGGCGGGCGGCGAGGACATCGGCGGAACCCTCGGAGAGAAGGTCCGACAGGACGCCATCGCCGCCATCCGGTCGATCGCGGAGACCCGGGGCCGGAACGTCGACTGGGCTGTTTCGACGGTGTCGGAGGCGAAGGCCTCGCCCGCGTCGGAGGCGGTCGCGGTCGGCGCCGTCGACGGACTGGCCGCCTCGCTCGAAGAGGTCCGCCGGCTGGCCGAGGGGCGGACCGTTCGCTTCCCGGACGGTGAGGGGACGATCCGCTTCGGGACGGCACCCTTCGAGGAGCTGCCGATGAACCCCTTCCAGTCGCTTCTCCACCTCCTGTCCGACCCGAACATCGCCTTCGTCCTCTTCACGATCGGCTTCTACGGGCTCCTCTTCGAGCTTCAGAACCCGAACTTCGTGACCGGGATCCTCGGCGGCCTGGCGATCATCCTCGCCTTCATCGGCTTCGGCTCGTTGCCCCTCAACGTCGCTGGCCTCCTCCTCATCGGCCTCGCCATCGTCCTCTTCGTCCTTGAGATCGGGGTCGCGAGCCACGGCCTCCTCACCGTCGGTGGCCTCATCAGCTTCGTGTTGGGTGCCTCGGCCCTCTATACCGCCCCAGGCACCCCGACGGCTCCGGACGTCAGCGTCGCCCTGCCCCTCGTCCTCGTCATGAGCACGACAACGGCGCTCTTCATGGCCCTCATCGTCTATGCGGCCGTGCGGACCCGGCGGATGACGACCCAGCCGGGTCTCGTCGGAGCGGCCCTGCCGCTCGGCGTCGTCGGTCAGGTTCGGCGACCCCTCACCCCCGTCGGATCGGTCTACGCCGCCGGCGAGGAGTGGACCGCTCGGGCCGTCGACGACCGGCCCCTCGAGCGCGGGACCCCCGTTCGGATCGTCCGCTTCGAGGGCTTGACGGCGATCGTCGAGCCCGTCCCCGAGGGCGTCAGCCCGTAAGCTGATCCCGACATCGCCGAAGGAGGAGCCTCATGGAACCAACCGTTCTCGCCGCTCTCGCGGCCTTCATCGTCGCCGTCGTCCTCGTTTTCCTCTACCTCTCGGTCCGGATCGTCAACCAGTACGAGAAGATGGTTGTCTTCCGGCTCGGCCGGACCGACGAACACCTCGTCCGCGATCCCGGCCTTCGGTTCCTCATCCCGATCGTCGACCGGCCGGTCAAGGTCGACCTCCGGGAGCAGTTCATCGAGGTCCCGAGCCAGACGAACATCACCCGCGACAACGCGCCGATCAACATCGATTTCCTCATCTACTGGAAGATCGTCGACCCGCTGAAGAGCCAGGTGAACGTCGGCAACTTCACCGGCGCTCTCACGGGGATCGCCACGACGACCCTGCGGGCGGTCGTCGGTGACATCCTCCTCGACGAGGTTCTCTCGCGACGCGAGCAAATCAACGAGATCCTGCGGGCTAAGCTCGACGAGGTGACCGAGCGCTGGGGCGGCAAGGTGACGACGGTCGAGATCCGGGAGATCGTCCCGCCTCGGGAGGTCCAGGAAGCGATGAACCGCCAGCTCTCGGCCGAGCGGACGCGGCGGGCGGTCATCACCGAGTCCGAGGGTCAGCGCCAGGCAGCGATCAACGTCGCCGAGGGCCAGAAGCAGGCCGAGATCCTGAAAGCCGAGGGCGATCGCCAGGCAGCGATCCTCCGGGCTGAGGGCTTCAGCGAGGCCCTCGAGCGGATCTTCCGAGCGGCGCGAGGCGTCGACCAGAAGACGATGGCCCTCCAGTATCTCGAGGCCCTCAAGGCCCTCGGCGCGAGCCCGGCGACGAAGTTCGTCATTCCGACGGAGTTCACCCGGCTCGTGGAACCCTTCACGAGCTACGTCGCCCAGGGGATGGCGGCGGGGGCTGGCGGCGGGGCCGCCGCTCATGCTGGCGCCCAGGGTGAGGCCGGCGGGGCCGCGGCGGGCGCAGGCGAGGCTCGGTGAGGGTCTCGAGCGGCGTTCGCCGGGGTATGTCGCCCGCGGCCACCGCGAGCCGAGGGCGGCCGGGGCGTCGAGCGTCGAGGGGCCGTCGAGCGTGAAGCGACGGCGATCACTGGCGATCCTCCTCGCCGTGGCTGGGGCTGCCGCCCGGGCCGTTGTCGTGCCGCTCGGCCTCGACTGGATCGCCCGGCGACTCCTCGACGCTCCGCGGCGGCGCCCCGAGGAAGGGGCGCTTGCCGGCGCCCTCGAGCGCTTGGGCGGCGAGGTCGTCCGCCTCCGCTCCCGAGACGGGCTCCGGCTCTCGGCCCGCTGGTTGCCCGCCGTCACTCCGGCAGGCGAAGGGGCTCGTCCGACGGTTGCTGAGGTGGACGATGGCGGCCCGGGCGATCGGGACCCGACGCTGGGCGGGTGGGAGCCGGAGCCCGATGAGGCGATCGTGGTCCTCCACGGCTGGTCGGGCTCGGTCGCGCCCGACCTCGTCGAGTACGGACCCTTCCTGCGCCGAACGGCGGGCGTCCTCGGTCTCGACTTCCGTGGCCACGGCGACTCCGACCCGGCGCCGACGACGTTCGGCCTTCGCGAGATCGAGGACGTGGCCGGGGCGCTCGGCTGGCTTGCCGAGCGCGGGGTTCGGCGGGTCTGTTTCTTCGGGACCTCCATGGGCGGGATGGCGGCCATCGCCTCGGCCGTCGTCTTCGGGGATGGCCGCCTCCTCGGCGCGGCGTCGGCGGCGGGTCCGCGCGCCTTTCGAAGGAGCGTGGCCGAGCTGGGAGTGGCCGACCCGGGCGTGGTGGGATCGGCGGCGATCGGACCTGCGGCGATCGAGTCGGCCGCGATCGGGTCGGGCGCGGCGCGAACGGCGGCGACCGGGCCGCGGATCTGCGGCATCGTTGCCGAGTCGGTGCCGCCCGAGCTTCGGGTCGTCGTCGCCCGACGTCTCTCGCTGCCCGGCGCCTCGTTCCTCGCCGGTCGGATCGTGGCTGCAGCTTCGGGGCGGCTCGGGGCCGATCTGCGCTCGGTGGAGCCGCGCCGGGTCGTCGGCCTCCTCGGGGACTGCCCCCTCTTCCTCATCGCCGGGACCGCCGACCGGACACTGCCGATCGCCGCGGCGCGGCGCCTGGCCGAGGCGGCACCCGCGGGGACGGTGTGGTGGGAAGTCGAGGGCGCTGACCACGCCGGAGCGCACCGGCTCGTGCCGGGCGAGTACGAGGCCCGGGTCACGACCTTCCTCCGGCGGGCCTTTCGGGCGGCTCGAACAGGGGAGAGCGGCGGAGTCCGACCGACGAGCTCGTGACCGGCGGGCTCTTGGTCGGCGGCTCGGACCTCGCGGCGACCCGAACGGGCGGGCTCCGAGTCGCCCGGCGCCGCCACGGAGTGGTGCCGTCGCGCACCACCGCCGGGGCAGCAGCGGGGCCCCTATAATCGCCGGACCGGCGATGCCAGCCGTCTCGGTCCGGAGGGTGTGCGAAGAACTCCCATGACGAAGATCCTCGTCGTCGACGACGACCCGAACGTGCAGCGCCTGCTCCAGTACACGCTCAAGCAGGAGGGATACGACGTCGTCGTCGCCGGCGACGGTGCCGAGGGGATCCGGCTCTGGGGGACGGAGAGCCCGGCCCTCATCCTCCTCGACGTCATGCTGCCAAAGCTCGACGGCTACCAGGTGGCCACGAAGATCCGGACGGAAGAGGGCGAGGGCCGCCATGTCCCGATCATCATGCTCACGACCGACGGCGGGGTCGAGCAGCGGGTTCGGGGCCTCCGAGCCGGAGCCGACGATTACCTCATCAAGCCCTTCCACCCGGCCGAGCTCGTAGCCCGGATCCGGAGTCTCCTCGCCCGCTTCGCCTCCGACAAGGAAGTCGTCGGTCGACCGCCCCTCGGCCGGCTCCACGTCTTCTACGGGGCGAAGGGCGGCGTCGGGACGACGACGCTCGCCATCAACGCCGCCATCGGCCTCCACCGCGAGCTCGGCCGCAAGGTCGTCCTCGTCGACGGCAACCTCCAGTTCGGCGACCATCGCGTCTTCCTCGACCTCGGCCTCGACCGAAAGAGCATCGTCGACGCCGTCTCGGCCCCGACGATCGATGCCGATCTCATCCGACGGGTCCTCGTCCGCCACGAGTCGGGCATCGATCTCCTCCTCGCCCCGCCCCAGCCAGAGATGGCCGAGCTCGTGACCGACGCCCACATCGGCCAGATCCTGACGATCCTCCGGAGCCTCTACGACTACGTCGTCGTCGACATCGACAAGCGCCTCGACGACTTCAACCTCCACATCCTCGACCAGGCCGAGGCGATCTTCGTCGTCATGACCGCCGATCTGTCGTGCCTGAAGAACGTCCGTCTCGTCCTCGAGACGGTCGGCCACCTGGGCTGGGAGGGTCACCGGGTCAAGCTCGTCCTGAACCGCTCGAACGCCTTCACCGGGATCACCGTTCGCAACGCCGAGAGCGCTCTGAAGCGGACGATCGAGTACCAGATCGTGAACGAGTACCGGGGCGCCATCAGCGCTCTCAACAGCGGGTCCCCCTTCGTGTTCACGAAGCCCGACAGCCCCCTCGGGCGCTCGGTCCTCGACTTCGTTCGCCGGGTCGACAAGACCGCCCTCCCGGCCGGCGAACTGGCCCCGACGAGTCGCTGAGGGAGGACCGAGGGCCTCCTCCGTTCGATCGCTGCGATCCGGTCCTTCGGTTCTCGGGGGTTCTCGGGGTCCGGTGGCGGGGGCTGGCCCCGATCCGCATGTAAGCCGCTGCTACGTGCCTACTCGTACCGTGGCAGCGTGTTCGCCACCCTCCTCTCGGCCACCGTCCACGGTCTCGCCGGACGGGTCGTTCGGGTCGAGGTCGATGTCGCCTCGGGGCTCCCGAGCTTCACCATCGTCGGTCTGCCAGACACCGCCCTCGCCGAGGCACGGGAGCGGGTCAGGGGCGCCATCCGGAACTCCGGCTTCGAGTTTCCGGCTCGCCGCCTGACGGTCAACCTCGCCCCGGCCGACGTCCCGAAAGCGGGAGCTGGCCTCGACCTGCCGATCGCGATCGGGATCCTCGTCGCCTCCGATCAGATCCGGGTGGGCGGCCGCTGGGCCCTCGTCGGCGAGCTGTCCCTCGGCGGCGAGATCCGGCGCGTTCGGGGAACCCTCCCCATCGTCGCCGCGCTCGTCCGCTACGGAGCCCGGCGGATCCTCGTCGCCGCCGAGGCCGCGGAGGAGGGGCGGCTCGTTCCCGACGCAGAGATCGTCGCCGCCGCGACCCTCGGCGAGGCGGCGGCCCTCCTCGATGGTCGCCGTCGGGGCCGGGTCGTCGCGCCCGGTCGGGTCGACCTCGTCCCGCAGGAGGCGCCGCCCGTGGCCGACGTGGACGACGACGTCCCGGATCTGGCCGAGGTCCGAGGCCAGCTCGAGGCGCGCCGGGCCCTCGAGATCGCCCTCGCCGGCGGCCACGGGATCCTCCTCGTCGGGCCGCCCGGGGCGGGCAAGACCCTCCTCGCCCGAACGGTCCCCGGTCTCCTGCCTCCCCTCGAGCCCGAGGAAGCCGTCCTGGCGACGACGATCGAGTCGGTAGCGAGCGAGGTGCCGGTCCGGGCGCTCCTCCGTCGGCGGCCCTTCCGGGCGCCGCACCACACGAGCTCGTACGCGGCCATCGTCGGCGGCGGCCCGAACCTCTCGCCGGGCGAGGTGACGCGCGCCTCGGCGGGGGTGCTCGTCCTCGACGAGCTCGCCGAGTTCGGCCGGGACGTTCTCGAGGCGCTGCGGGAACCCCTCGAGGAGGGTCGGATCACGATCAGCCGGGCGGGGCGCTCGGCGACCTTCCCGGCTCGTTTCCTCCTCATCGCAGCGACGAACCCATGCCCATGCGGGTGGGCCGGAACCGACCACCCCGGCTGTAGCTGCGGCCCGGGCCTGCCAGATCGCTACCTCGCTCGCCTCTCGGGGCCCCTTCGCGACCGGATCGATCTCTGGGTCGAGATGGCCCCGGTACGACCGTCTGAGCTCCTTCTCGGCCCGCCGCCCGAAGACTCGGCCACGGTCGCCGAACGGATCGCCGCCGCCCGGGCGCACCAGATCCGGCTCCGCGGCGTCCTGAACGGCCGCCTCGCCGGGCGGCGGCTTCGGGCCGCCTGCCACCTCGATCGGGAAGCTCGGCAGCGGGTCGTCGAGTTGGCCGTCCTCGAGGGTGCCTCTGCTCGGGGGACGGAACGCCTCCTGCGGGTGGCTCGAACCATCGCCGACCTCGCTGCCTCCGAGCGGGTCGAGGCGCACCACATCGAGGAGGCCGCCCGGTTCCGGGGTCGTCTCCCTCGAGCTCACCTGGCGAAGGTCGGCTGAGGCGATGATCGGGGTCGGCCGCCTCGGTCCTCGACGGACGGAGGAGGAACTCGGGCTGTGGGGTGACCCGCGGGCTCGGGTGGGGGTCGAGGCCGACTCGAACGCGGCGGCGGCCAACGGAACGAGTGGCTGCCTCGCTTCTGCGCCTTCTCGTCCTAGCTTGACGGGTTCACCTTCCGGCGACGTCGAGCCTCTCACGAACCGTGGGGCCGAGGGATGGGGCGGTCGCTTCGAGCCATCGGCCGACCCTCCCCGACTCCACGCCGAACGCCGGGCCTGGGTCGTCCTCGCCTCGGTACCGAGTCTCGGGCCGGCGACGGCGGCCACCCTCGTCCGGGTTGTCGGCTCGGCTCGCGCCGTCGTCGAGATCGCTCTCGGTTCCGAGGGGGCGAAGGAGCTGGCTGGCCTCGTGGCCCCGTCGGATGCGTTCCGGGCCGGGGAGCCGATCCTGGAGCCGAGTGTCGCGACGGCGATCGCCGAAGCGGCTCGCTCAGCCTCCTCGCTCCTGGCGGCTGTCGAGGCGGCCGGTCTCGAGGTCCTCGTCATCGACGACCCGCGCTACCCGGCCCGCCTTCGGGCCATCGAGCTGCCACCGCCGGTCCTGTTCGTTCGCGGCGACCCGGGCGTCCTCGAGGCCGAGCGGAGCGTCGCCGTCGTCGGCACGCGACGGCCGACGGACGCGGGCCGGAGATTCGCGGCTGCCCTGGCGGGGGCGCTCGTGCGTTGCGAGGCCGTCGTCGTCTCGGGTCTCGCCATCGGGATCGACGGGGCGGCCCACGCGGCGACGATCGCCGAGGGAGGGCAGACGATCGCCGTGCTCGCGGGCGGCCATGGTCGGCTCTATCCGCGCTCTCATGTCGCCCTGGCCGAAGAGGTCGTCGCCTCGGGCGGAGCCCTCGTCAGCGAGCTGCCGCCGGGGGTCGCTCCGACACGCTGGCAGTTTCCGCGCCGGAACCGGATCATCAGCGGCCTCGCCGAGGCGACGGTCGTCGTCGAGGCCGCGCCGGGAAGCGGGGCGCTCGTCACCGCGGCTTGGGCCCTCGAGCAGGGGCGAGAGTGCTTCCTCGTGCCCGGCGCCATCGGTGCCCGGGCGAGCGCCGGCTGCCTCGCCTTCCTCCGGGAACACCACGGTGTCGCCCGGATCGTGGCCGGCATCCCCGAGCTCCTCGACGACCTCGGCTTCGGTCGCCCGCGTCGCCGACCCGGCCGACCGTCCCGAGCGGCGATCCTCGCCAGTCTCGGCGCCACCGAGCGGGCCGTCGCCGCCGTCGTCGTCGAGGGTGCCATCGGGGTGGACGGGATCGTCGCCGCAACCGGTCTGCCGGTGGCGAGCGTTCTTGGGGCGATCTCGCTCCTAGAAGCCCGGGGTCTCGTCGGTTCGGGCTACGGCCGATACTGGCCGATCGGTCAGCTGGCGAGCGCGGCCGCCCGGTGAGGGGATCGGCCGGAGACGAGGCCGGGGGCAGCGTCGCTTCGGGCGCAGTTCGGGAGCACCGCTCGCCCCTCGGGGCGGATCGGCCCCGCGGGCGAGGCCCGCGCTGCCTGCCCTGCCCAGCCTTGGCGACCCCGGCCGCCCCCACCCCCCGAGAGGTGCCGGTCCTGGCGCGCCCCCTTGCGCACCTCCTCGGACCATCCCGCCCTCGCGCCGGCACACCGCGGCGCTACAGCTTCCCGCCGTACATCCTGCGCACCTCCTCGGACCATCCCTCCCTCGCGCCGGCACGCCGCGGCGCTACAGCTTCCCGCCGTACATCCTGCGCACCTCCTCGGACCATCCCGCCCTCGCCGCAGGCTCGGGCCGGGGCGTGACTCTCGGGGGCGAGGCGGGAGCGGGGCGGGCGAGAAGCGGCTCGGGGCAGAGGGCCGGAGAGAGGCGCGGCCTGGTGCAGAAGGCGCAGGAGAGGCTGCTGAGCTGGCGCGGAGCACCCCAGGCGTGGTACCCTGCCGCCGTCCCGGCGGCGCCCCGACCGGGTCGCAGACAGCCCCACGACGCCATCGACCCCAGCGAGGAGCCAGGAGACTGTCATTGCGAAAACTCGCCGCGGCTGCGCTCGCCGTCCCTGTCGTCATCGTCGTCTACGCGACGACCCTCCTCCGCCGCTCCATCGCCCTCCGAATCGGCCTCGCCCTCGGCGGCGGCGCCCTCCTTGGCCTTGGCATCGTCGCCGCCCTGTCGTCCACGCCGGCACGGGTGGCCGCACGACCGGCAACGACGCCGGCCCCACTCCCGGAGGCTGCCTTCACGACCCAGGTCCAGCTCGGGATGGCGACCGATGGTGCCCTCACCGTCGTCTTCAGTCGCCCCATGGACCCGGCCTCGGTGGCGGCGGCCCTCGAGATCACGCCCCCGGCCAGCCTCAGTCTCTCCTGGAACGCGACGTTCACCGAACTGAGCGTCCGCCCAGCGGCGGCCTGGGAGCCGTCGACGTACTACACCCTCACCATCGGCAGCGGTGCCCGCGACCAGACGGGGAGTCCCCTCGCCGAACCCGTCCGCCAGGCCTTCGTCGTCCGGCCATCGACGATTGGGCGGATCGTCGCCACGGGAACCGTCGGCGAGCGGATCCGCCTCGACTCCGACATCACCTTCGCCTTCGATCGACCCGTCGACCTTGGGAGCCTCGCCCCGGCGCTCCGGATCACGCCCGCCATCGAGGGCCGCTTCGTCCTCCCCGACGGGAGCGAGCTCTCGACAGTGGATTTCGTCGAGGGGGTCCGTGGTCGAACCGCCGATCGCCTCGTCTTCCGACCCGACGGCCTTCTCGCCCCCGACACGACGTACCGCTTCGCCGTTGAGGGAACCGTCCGAGACGCCGAAGGAGCGCCGGTGGGGACCGTCGCGCCCCTCGAGGTTCGGACCGTCGCCGCCCCAACCGTCGTCCGCTTCCGACCCCGGAACGGGACGACGGGCGTCGACCGGGCCGCGGACGTCTCGGTCCGCTTCAGTCAGGCCATGGATCGGGCCTCGACGACGCCTGCCTTCAGCATCACCGTCGACGGGCGACGAGTCGATGGCACCCGCCGCTGGGCCGAGGGCGACACCGTCCTCGTCGTCGATCTCGCCGCCGATCTGCCCTACGGAGCAACGGTCGTCCTCGCCGTCGGCCCGACTGCCCACTCGGCCGTCGGGGCGCCCCTCGCCGCCCCCGCGCAGGCCACCTTCACCGTCGAGCCGAGCCCGACGCCGCCGCCAGCGCGGACGACGACCCGGACGAGCAGCTCGAGCGGCGGTTCGTCGGCTTCCGGTGGGAGCGGCGCGGCGTCGTGGTACGCCGTCGAGACGTACTACTTCCGGCTCCTCAATTGCACCCGAACCGGGGGCGTCGTGAGCTCGAGCGGCGGCTGCTCCGGGGCCGGGTCGGGTCCCCTCCGGCCGTTCCTTCTCGACGCGGGGATCAGCTCGAAGGTCGCCCGGCCGTATGCGAAGCTTCTCGCCACCCGGAATATCTGCAGCCACTTCGCCGACGGCGATCCGGGCGATCGGCTCCGCCGAGCGGGCTATCTCAACTACGTCTGGGCCGAGAATGTCGGCTGTCGATCGGGCGACCCGTACGCCGCCGTCCTCGGTAGTCACCTCTTCTTCCAGGCCGAGGAGCCGACGAACGGCGGTCACTGGCGGAACATGATGAACCCCGCCTACGACCGGGTCGGGATCGGCGTCTGGGTTTCGAGCGGCCGGGTCCGGCTCGTCGTGGACTTCTACCATCCGTGAGGGCCGCCACGCATCCCTGACGGCTGCCACGCCACCGGCGCGGTCGGCTCCGGCCCGCGGAGGAACACGACACGCTCCGCTCGGTTCGCCCGAGCCTCGTGCCGGCCGGCGGGGTTGGCGGAGGCGGGTCTCCAGGACGAACGGAACCCGCCGATGGACGAACGGGGGGCTGACGATGGACCTGGCGAACGCCAGAGTCGGAGCGTGATCCGGAACGCGATCCTCCACCTGACAAACGAGCAGCCCCTCCTCGTCGACCTCTTCGAGCCGCCGCGACCCGACGATGTCTCCCTCGTCTGCACGAACCTCCGCCAGCTGAACGGCCAGGGGCCGATCTTCGTCGAGCGGAGCGACTCGATCTTCGTTTTCCCCTACGGTCAGATCCGCTTCCTCGAGGTACCGGCCGCGGCCACGGAGGTGGCGGCCGACTACCGACCACCCGGCGCGACAGAGCGCGCCAATCCAAAGGACCTTCCCGGCGCCACCGAAGGGACCGACGAGCTCGAGCTCGACCCCGCCTTCCTCGAGCGGATCCGGGACCTCTGACGGTGCGTCGGGCCTCCACCGAAGGCGTCCCCTTCCCCGGCGCGTAAGCGGACGCCGAGGGGGCCGGTGCTAGACTCCCCGGCGATGTCACGGAACCTCGTCATCGTCGAGTCGCCGGCCAAGGCAAAGACCATCGAGCGCTACCTCGGACCGGGCTTCAAGGTCCTCGCCTCCTACGGTCACGTCCGGGATCTGCCCGAGAACCCGGGTCGGGATGGCCTCGGCGTCGACGTCGAGCACGACTTCGCGCCCCAGTACGTCGTCGTTCCCGGGCGCCGGCGCCAGCTCGAGGCGATCGGCCGAGCCGCCCGGGACGCCGAAGCCGTCTACCTCGCCACGGACCTCGATCGGGAGGGCGAGGCGATCGCCTGGCACGTCGCCGAAGCCATCGGCCTCCCGCCCGAGAAGACTCGGCGGGTCACCTTCAGCGAGATCACCGAGCGGGCGATCCGCGAGGCCTTCGCGAACCCGAGGGGCATCAATCACGACCTCGTCGACGCTCAGCAGGCGCGCCGCGTCGTCGATCGGATCGTCGGCTACCTCCTCAGCCCGCTCCTCTGGCGAAAGGTCCGGCGTGGCCTCTCGGCCGGGCGGGTCCAGTCCGTCGCCGTCCGTCTCGTCGTCGAGCGCGAGCGCGAGATCCGGGCCTTCGTCCCCCGCGAGTACTGGACGATCGAGGTCCGCCTGGCGACGCCGGCCGGCGAGACCTTCGTCGCCGAGCTCGTTCGGATCGACGAGGCGAAGCCCGACATCCCGGACCGAGCCGCAGCCGAGGCCCATGCTGCTGCCCTTCGCGAGCTCGAGCCCATCGTCACCGGGCGAACGACGAAGCGCCAGCGCCGGACACCGCCGCCTCCCTTTACGACCTCGACCCTCCAGCAGGAGGCGAGCCGCAAGCTCGGCTTCTCGCCCCAGCGGACGATGCGGATCGCCCAGCGCCTCTACGAGGGCGTCGAGACCCCGGAGGGGGTCGTTGGCCTCATCACCTACATGCGTACTGACTCGGTCAGCCTGTCCTCGCAGGCCCTCGCCGAAGCCGAGGCGGTCGTTCGGGCCCGCTTCGGCGATGCCTACGCTGTCGCCGGCGGACGTCGCTACCGGACCCGCTCCCGAACGGCCCAGGAGGCCCACGAGGCAATCCGACCGACCGCCTTCGCCCGGGATCCCGACGCCCTCGCCCCGCACCTCGACCGCGACGAGGCGCGGCTCTACCACCTCATCTGGCAGCGGGCCCTCGCCTCGCAGATGGCGCCCCGCGAGCTCGAGACGACGAGCCTCGATCTTGCCGCCGGCCGCTACGGCCTCCGGGCGACGGCGACCCGGACCGTCTTCGACGGTTACAGCCGGATCTACACCGAGGGCCGCGACGACGAGGGCGACGAGGCTGCCGAGGGCCGGCTCCCTGACCTTGCCGAGGGAGACCGGGCCCGGGTCGAGGAGGTCCTGCCGAGCCAGCACTTCACGGAGCCACCGCCCCGCTACACCGAGGCGAGCCTCGTCAAGGCCCTCGAAGACCACGGCATCGGCCGGCCATCGACGTACGCGGCGACGATCGCCACCATCGTCGAGCGCGGCTACGTCGAGGTGAAGGAGCGGCGCCTCTACCCGACGCTCATCGGCGAGATCGTGACCGACCTCCTCGTCGGGCACTTCGGCGAGTTCGTCGATGTCGGCTTCACGGCCCGGATGGAGGAGGATCTCGACCGGATCGCCGCCGGCCGACGTCGCTGGGTGCCCGTCGTGCGGGCCTTCTACGAGCCCTTCCGGCTCCTCGTCGAGACGAAGACGAAGGAGCTCCGGAGGGCCGACGTCGCGACGCGACCGACCGACGAGCGCTGTTCGCTCGGCCACCCGATGGTCCTCCGGATCGGCCGCTACGGCCCCTTCCTCGCCTGCTCCGAGTACCCGGCCCACAAGGAGACGCGACCCCTCCCCGACGGGGGAGCTGGCGAAGGAGGAGACGTGCCGGAAGCGACGACGGAGGCCGGCCGAGATGGGTCGGACGCGATGGCGGAGCTCGAGGGCGTCGGCGATCCGTGTCCGGAGTGCGGGGCGACGGCAGGTGGCCGCCTCGTCGCCAAGCGGAGCCGCTTTGGGCCCTTCGTCGGCTGTGACCGTTACCCGGCCTGCCGCTACGTGCAGCGGGCGAGTCCCGAACCCGAACCCCTCGCCTTCGAGGTCGTGTGCCCTCGCTGCGAGCGCGGGCGCCTCGTCGCTCGCCGAGCCCGCCGGACGGGCAGTGTCTTCTGGGGCTGCTCCCGCTATCCGACTTGCCGCTTCACGACCGCCCGCGAGCCCACGGGTGCCGTCCACGATGCTGATGCCGGGCCCGTCGGCCGCGAGGGGGAGGGCGGGCGGTGCCTCCGCTGCGGCGCCCAGATCGCCCTGCCCGACGGCTCGCTCGTTGGGCTCCGGCTCTCCGGTGGCCCACCCGACCCGGGTGCCCTCGCCGGCCGGCGGCGCTCCATGGGCCGTGCTTCCTGTCGCGATGGGTCCGCCACGCTTCGTGCGCGCCCAGGCGGCGCCCGCCGGGGTTGGCGGACCCGCCAGGGAGACGCGCCGGCTGAAGGGAGGGCCGCTCCGGGCGCGGGCACCGTCGAGGTCGGCGGAGACGGGCGGCTGCCGAGCGGTGGAGAGGCGATGGCCGGCTCGCCGACGGCGTCCAAGGCGCCGCAGGCGCCGGCAGCATCGGAGGGCTGATGGGGCGGCGGTGCGCGTCGAACCCGCGGCCGAGGTCGGCTGCGGCCGAGGCCGGTTCGAGCCCGTCGCGCCGAGCGACGCGGGGAGGGGACGAACGGCGGCTCGACCCAGCGGGCGAAGCGGCTCGCGATGCCTACCTCCAGAGCCTCGTCGCCCGGGGTGCGTCGGCCCACACCCGTCGCTCCTATCGGGCCGCCCTCGACCGGTACCTCGCCTGGCTGGCGGCCGAAGGGGTGGATTGGCGAGCCCCCGAGCGAGGCGCCCTTCGGCGCTACCTCGCTGAGCTGGCCCGCACGAGCGCCCGGTCCTCCGTCGTCCAGCGCTTGGCGGCGATCCGCTCCTTCTACCGCTGGGCCGTTCGATGTGGCCTCGTCCCCGGTCAGCCCTGGGCGACCATCGCCGGACCCCGGTCGAACCGCCGCCTCCCCAAGGTCCTCGCCGTCGAGCAGATCGAGCGCCTCCTGGCGGCCATCGGCGACGAGCCGACGGTGGGTCGCCCGGGGAACGACCTCGTCTGCGCCCGGATCCTTCGCGACCGGGCCCTTGTCGAGCTCGCCTACGCCGCTGGTCTCCGGGTCAGCGAGCTGGCCGGTGCGGAGATCGATGCCCTCGATTTGCGGCGGGCCGAGATCCGGGTCGTCGGGAAGGGCGGCAAGGAGCGGATCGGGCTCCTCGGTCGGCCAGCGGTGGCGGCTCTGGCCGAGTACCTCGAGCGCGGTCGCCCCGTCCTCGCGGCTCGGGGGCGGGACGACGGGTCGTCGGCTGCCCTCTTCCTCAACGCCCAGGGTCGGCCCCTTGGTGTCCGCGGCATCCGGTACCGGCTCGAGGTCCTCCGGCGGCGGGCCGACCTGCCCGACGGCGTCGGCCCCCACACCCTTCGCCACTCCTTCGCCACCCACCTCCTCGACGGTGGGGCCGACCTGCGGATCGTCCAGGAGCTCCTCGGCCACGCCAGCCTGGCGACGACCCAGATCTACACGCACGTCTCGGCAGGCCGCCTCCGAGCGGCGTACTTGGCGGCCCATCCTCGCGCCCGCGCCGGGTTGGCTGGCGTCCGAGCCGCGGCCTCGGTCTCCGACGCAGGCTCGAACGAAGGGGGGACGGCGTGACTCGGTCACCGACGGACACCGAGCCGGGCGTCTCGACCGAGCGGCTGCCGGCGGCCGGACCTTCTCCGTCGACGGGGGTCGACCTGGGGCGCACGGTCGGGGCCCTCGGGCCGCTCGCCGATCCGGTGGGCTGGGACAGGCGGGTCGAGGCATCGCTCCACGGCACGGTCTTCCAGCTCACTGGATGGGCGGCCGTGAAGCGCTTGACCGGCTGGCGGGCCGAGCGCGTCGGTGACCGAGCCGGCGGGCTCCTCGCCCAGGTCCTCATCCGCCGCCCGGGCCCGCTGCCCTGGCACTTCGCCTACGTGCCGCGCGGGCCCGTCGCCGACCGCTGGTCGCCGGGGATCGTCGCCGACGCAACCGACCTCCTCCGCTCGACCGTCGCGCGGGCCGGCGTCCGGGTCTCTCACGTCCGAATCGACCCGGACGTCGAAGCCGACGGTCCCGAGGACGGGGACGGCGCGCTGCGAGCGGCGCTCGCCGCCGCCGGTTGGCGACCGGCCAGCCCAATCCAACCGGTGACGACTCGCCTCATCGACCTCCGGGCCGACGAGGCGGCCCTCTGGTCCGACCTCCGGCAGAAGTGGCGCCAGTACGTGAACCGGGCCCGCTCGCTCGGGGTCCGGATCGTGGAGGCGGACGCTGACGGGATCCCGGTCTTTCACCGGATCCTCGTGGAGACGGCGACGCGGGGCGGCTTCCAGGCTCGGAGCGAGGCCGCCTATCGGGCTGTCTGGGACGCCTTCGCGGCGGACGGCCGCTGCCGCCTCCTCTTCGCCGAAACCGCCGACGGCGAACCGGTCGCGTCGCTCTTCCTCGTCCGTTGCGGCGGCCGCGTCGCGGAGTTCTACGGAGGCATGACGGCGACGGGAGCGGACTTGCGGGCGAACTACCTCCTGAAGTGGGAAGCGATCCGCTCGTCACGGGAGCGCGGGGCTACCTCGTACGACCTGTGGGGCCTTGCGACGCCGGGGATCGCCCACTTCAAGGCCGGCTTCGGAGGCCGCGAGGTTCGCTACATCGGAGCCTGGGATCTCGTCGTCGATCGGGTCGGGTACGGTGGCTGGAGCGCCGCGGCCGCGGCCCGCCAGTGGCTCCTCCGCCGAAGGCGCCGCGAGGGAGCGAGGGACCGTGCGCGGTCCGAGTGAGGGGCACCCGCCGGGCCAGCCCCTCGGGGTCTCCCGAGGTGTCGCCCCGGCGGGCGATCTCGTCGCGCGACTCGCCCGGATCGGGATCCTGCGGTCGGTGTGGTGCGACGGCCGGTTGTGCGAACCCGAGGCGGTCGAGGCGGTCCAGCTCACCGGGCTCGCCTACGACTCGCGGCGCGTTCGGCCCGGGGCCTGTTTCGTCGCCGTCCCGGGCTTCCACGTCGACGGCCACGCCTACGTCGTCAGCGCCGCGAGGCAGGGGGCCGTCCTCGCCCTCGTCGAGCGGCCGGTGCCGGACGCGGCGGTCCCCCAGCTCGTCGTGGCGAACGCTCGGCGGGCCCTCGCCGAGGCGGCCGCCTGGTGGGCCGGCGATCCGTCTCTCCGGCTCGGCATCGTCGGCATCACCGGGACCGACGGCAAGACGACGACGGGTCTCCTCGCTGCACGTGCCCTCCGGGCGGCCGGGATCCGAACGGGGCTCCTCGGCACGGCGCTCCTCACCATCGGCGGCGTCACCGAGGTCAACCCCGAACACGTGACGACCCCCGAGGCGCCGGAGCTCCAGGCCGCCCTGGCGGCGATGGAGGCCGCCGGTGACGTCGCGGCCGTTGTCGAGACGACCTCCCACGGACTTGCCCTTGACCGGGTCGCCGGCATCGTCTACGACGCGGCCCTCTTCACGAACTTGAGCCACGAGCATCTCGACCTCCACGGGACCTTCGAGGCGTACCGGGCCGCGAAGGTCTCGCTCTTCGAGCGCCTCGGGAGGGGCGGACCGGAGACGCTTCCAGCGCCGGCCCTCGACGGGGCGGCGAGGAAACCCCTCGGCTGGGGACCGCTGGCGGTCGTGAACGTCGACGACCCGCACGCTGGTCACTTCCTGGAGGCGGCCCGGCGGGTCGGGGCACGGGTCGTCACCTACGGGCTCGGACCGGAGGCCGAGGTCCGAGGGACGGCGATCGAGGAGACCCCGAGCGGCCTCGCCGTCGAGGTCGTCGGTCCGGCAGCGGGCCGAGTCGAGCTCCGCCTCGTCGGCCGCTTCAACGCCGCCAATGCCCTCGCCGTCGTCGCCCTCGGGGTCGGGCTCGGCCTCGACCCGGCCCTCGTCCGAGCCGGGCTCGCCGGCGTCGACCGGGTTCCGGGACGGATGGAGCGGGTCGAGCTCGGCCAGCCCTTCGCCGTCGTCGTCGACTACGCTCACAGTCCTGCCGCCCTCGCGGCCGCCCTCGAGGCCCTGGCGCCGATCGCCGGCACCGGTGGGGGCAGTCTCATTGCCGTCTTCGGTTCGGCTGGCGAACGGGACCGCGCGAAGCGCCCCGTCATGGGCCGGATCGCTGCCGAGCGGTGCCGCCTCGTCGTCCTGACCGACGAGGACCCGCGCGGCGAGGACCGGATGGCGATCCTTGAGGAGATCGCGGCCGGGGCCGAGATCCTCGGTCGCCGGCGAGGCGAGGACCTCCTCCTCGTCCCCGACCGGCGGGCGGCGATCCGGGTGGCCTTCGAGCGAGCTCGACCGGGGGACGTCGTCCTCTTGGCCGGCAAGGGTCACGAGCGGTCGATCATCGGTCCGACGGGCGCCGAGCCCTGGGACGAACGGGCCGAAGCGGAGCGAGCCCTTCGGGAGATCGGCTACGGGGCGAAGCCTGTCAGGGCGGAGTAGGGGAGCGGCGTGGGACGCCGAAGTGGCTGCGGCGGCGCCATCGCTATCCTTGGCCTCGCCATCGTCCTCCTTTGGGCCGTCTTGCCGCCGGCGGCGGCTGGCCTCATCCGCCTCGGCTTGGAGGCGGCCGGTCTCCGCGCCGATCGGCTCGTCGTCCGGGTCGAGGCGGACCCGCCGCTCCGTCTCCTTGCTGGTCGGGCCGACCGGGTCGCCGTCGAGGGGACGATCGTCCGCTGGGACGGGATGGCGGCACATTCGCTCGCCCTCACCCTCGACGACGTCGACCTGTTCGGCCGCCGGGCGGGACGGGTGGAGGGCCTCCTCGAGGGGGTCGACATCGCGGCCGGAACGGCGGGCTCCCTCGTCGCGGTGCGGATCGAGGTCTCGGGAGCGGGGAGCGGACCGAGGGCCCGCCTCATCGTGGCGCCCGAGGAGGCGGCTCGGGTCGTCCTCGCCCTCGCCCGTGGGGTGGGCGTCGTCGGCGGTCGAGTCACCCTCGTCCCTCCCGACCGGGTGGAGGTCGAGGTCGCCGGCCACCGGCTCACGGCCCGGGTCGCCGTCGTCGACGGGGATGTCGTCGTCGAGGGCGGCGGCTTGGCGCGGCTCGTCGTCCTCGAGGCTGGTGCCGTTGCGGGGTTCACCGTCAATTCGGTCGTGGTCGGGAGCGACCGCGGTCTCGTCGTCGAGGGCCGGCTCGATCCCGGCCGCCTCGGGCTCGCCGGCTGATCGACGCCGTTCGGCGGGATCGCCGTCGTCGGATGCTCGGCAGGCGGCTGGTATGCTTCGAGCGATGGGGACGTCCCGTTCGACGAGTGATCCAACCCGGCCGACCGGAGCGGCGGCCGCCACGGCGCCGGCGACGCAGCCGGTCGGTGGGGGTCTCGTTGCGCCCGGGCGGCGGCGAACGGGGCGACCCGACGTGCCGGTCGCGGAGCCTGGGCCGAGTGGCGCGTCGCCACCGGCGGTCGTGTCGGCGGACCCGGCACCCGGCACCGTCACCAAAGCCCCGTCGGCCACCACCGCCGCACCGAGCGACGCCTCTGGCGGGAGCGGCAGCCCGTCCCCCTCGACGCCGACCACCGTCGGCCCGGCGCCGCGAACCTCGACGGTCGACCTCGAGGCCCTCGAAACCGAGCTCCTCGAGGCCCTCCGCCGCCACAATCCGGGGGCGGATCTCGAGCCCGTCCGGCGGGCCTTCGCCTATGCCGTCGAGTGCCACGCCGGCCAGCGCCGGATGTCCGGCGAGCCGTACGTCACCCACCCGATCGCCTCGGCCCAGATCCTCGCCGAGCTCGGCATCGACCCCACGGCCATCTGCGCTGCCCTCCTCCACGACGTTCCCGAGGATACGGAAGCAAGCCTGGCCGACATCGAGGAGCGCTTCGGGCCCGAGGTCGCTCGCCTCGTCGACGGGGTGACGAAGCTCGGCAAGTTCAGCACCCTCTCCCACGAGCAGCAGCAGGCCGAGAACATCCGGAAGATGTTCCTGGCCATGGCCGAGGACATCCGGGTCGTCCTCATCAAGCTGGCGGACCGGCTCCACAACATGCGGACCCTCGCCGCCCTGCCGCCCGAGAAGCAGCAGCGAATCGCCCGCCAGACGATGGAGATCTACGCCCCCCTCGCCGAGCGGCTCGGGATCTGGCAGATCAAGTGGGAGCTCGAGGACCTCGCCTTCAAGACCCTCGAGCCCGAGCGCTACCGCGAGCTCGCCCGCCTCCTCGATACCCGTCGCAAGGGTCGCGAGCGGTACATCGAGCGGGCCATCGCCGTCCTCCGTCCGAAGCTCGAGGAGGCCGGGATCAAGGCCGAGCTCCAGGGTCGCCCGAAGCACCTCTACAGCATCTGGAAGAAGATGCTCCGAAAAGGTGCCGAGTTCGGCGAGATCTACGACGTCTACGCCATCCGGATCCTCGTCGACGAGGTCCGCGACTGCTACGCCGCCCTCGGGGTCGTCCATGCCCTCTGGCGGCCGATCCCGGGCCAGTTCGACGACTACATCGCCGTCCCGAAGAACAACCTCTACCAGAGCCTCCACACTGCCGTCATCGCCCTCGACGGCAAGCCCCTCGAGATCCAGATCCGGACCCACCAGATGCACCAGGTGGCGGAGGTCGGGATCGCCGCCCACTGGCGCTACAAGGAGGCGACGAAGTCGGACCGCGAGTACGACGCCAAGCTCGCCTGGCTCCGCCAGCTCATGGACTGGCAGCGGGAGGTCTCGGACGCCCGGGAGTTCGTCGAGGGAATCAAGCTCGACATCTTCCAGGACCAGGTCTTCGTCTTCACCCCGAAGGGCGACATCAAGGATCTCCCGGCCGGGGCGACGCCGCTCGACTTCGCTTACCGGATCCACACCGACGTCGGCCACCGGACGATCGGGGCGAAGGTGAACAACCGCCTCGTACCCCTCGACTACCGGCTGAAGAACGGCGACATCGTCGAGATCGTGACGACGAAGGGCGAGCACGGCCCGTCGCGGGACTGGCTGAACATCGTCCGGACCTCCCACGCCCGAGAGAAGATCCGGCAGTGGTTCAAGCGGAAGGATCGCGACGAGAATATCGCCCACGGACGCGAGGCCCTCGAACGGGAGCTGCGCCGCCTCGCCCGGACCTCCCTCGCCGCCGTCGGCCAGGAGCGGATCGCCGAGGTGGCGAAGAGCTACAACGTCGACGCCCTCGACGACTTCTACGCCGCCATCGGCTACGGGGCGATCAGCGCCCAGCAGGTCGTCACCCGCCTCGGGGTCCTCGACGACGCCCAGCTCTCCGTCCCGGCCGTCGCGCCGCCACCGCCCCTGAGCCGGGCCGGAGGGATCCGGGTCAAGGGGGTCGGCGACCTCCTCGTCCGCTTCGCTCGCTGCTGCCATCCGATCCCGGGCGACCCGATCGTCGGCTTCATCACCCGAGGCAAGGGAGTGACGGTCCATCTCCGGACCTGCCCGACGATCGTCAACGAGCGGGAGGTGAGCCGGCTCATCGAGGTCGAGTGGGAGTCGGCCCCGGCCCAGACCTACCCGATCGCCATCCGGGTCGAGGCCTACGATCGGCCGGGTCTCCTCCACGACATCACCCAGGTCGTGG
Organism: Chloroflexota bacterium; assembly: GCA_042408535.1. Taxonomy (GTDB): domain Bacteria; phylum Chloroflexota; class Limnocylindria; order Limnocylindrales; family CSP1-4; genus BPIH01. The sequence goes on from JBHORA010000146.1 coordinate 53,896, forward strand.
CCGAGGCGAAGGTGAACATCGTCGCTGCGGCCGTGAACGTCACTCCGGACCACACGGCCATCGTGACCGCCACCCTCCAGGTCGCCTCGGTCGCTCAGCTGGCTCGAGTCATGAGCCGGATCGAGCACATCCGCGACGTTCTCTCCGTCCAGCGCGCCCTCGACTAGGCGAGCGGCGATCGCGTCGCCGAGACGCGCTTGCCTCCGCTCGCGGCCAGCGGGGCGCGTCGGGTCGTCGGCGCCCTACACTTGCCGGCGATGCCCACCTTCCGAGCCCCCCGTGGAACCCGGGATCTCCTGCCGCCCGAGCGCCGCCGCTTCCTCGCCCTCGAGCGTCTCGCCGCCGACCTTGCCGCCCGCTACGGCTACGAGCCGATCGAAACGCCGCTCTTCGAGCAGACCGCCGTCTTCGAGCGCGGGGTCGGGGCGACGAGCGACGTCGTCGAGAAGGAGCTCTTCCGCCTGGCGCCGCGGACCGAGGAGACCGAGTCGTGGTCCCTCCGGCCCGAGGCCACGGCGGGCATCGTCCGGGCCTACGTCCAGCACGGGCTCCAGACCTGGCCCCAGCCAGTCAAGCTCAGCCTCGCGGGACCGATGTTCCGCTACGACCGCCCCCAGGCCGGTCGCTACCGCCAGTTCTGGCAGTGGGACGTCGAGGCCATCGGCGATCCGGGTCCGGCCATCGACGCCGAGATCGTCGAGCTCGGGCTCCGTTTCTTCCGGGAGGCCGGCCTGGTGGAGGTCGAGGTCCTCCTGAACTCGATCGGCGATCCCGCCTGTCGGCCGGCGTACGTCGAGCGCCTTCGGGCCTACTTCGCCCCCCACGCCTTCGAGCTGCCGGAGCTCGAGCGGCGGCGGCTCGAGACGAACCCGTTGCGGCTCCTCGACTCGAAGGAGCCGGTCATGGCCCCCCTCGTCGCTGCTGCGCCGAAGGTCGCCGATCACCTCTGCGAGGCGTGCGCCGCCCACTTCGCCGCCGTCCGGGCCCACCTCGACGCCCTCCGGGTCCCGTACCGGCTCGCCCCGACCCTCGTCCGGGGCCTCGACTACTACACCCGGACCGCCTTCGAGTATTACCTCCCGGGGCGCGAGGGACAGCAACAGGCGCTCGGTGGCGGCGGCCGCTACGACGGCCTCGTCGAGCTCCTCGGCGGTCGGGCGACACCGGGCATCGGCTTCGCCATCGGTCTCGATCGGACGGTCCTCGCCCTCGAGGAGCTCGGCCGGATCGAGGCGCCGCCGCGGGGTCCCTTCGCAGTCGTTGTCGGGGCCGACCCCGAGGACACCGTCGTCCGCCTCGCCCTGGCGACGGAGCTGCGCGCGGCAGGGCTCGCGGCGAGCGCCGACCTCGGCCGCCGCCGGCTCGCTCGCCAGCTCGAGGCAGCGGCTCGGTCGGGAGCCCACTTCGCCGTCATCGTCGGCGCCATCGAGGGCGCGGCGGACACCGTGGTCGTTCGGGACCTGGAGGCCGGGACGCAGCGGTCGGTGGCTCGGGGCGACCTGGTCGCCGAGCTCGGCCGGGCGGCCCGGACCCACCGCCACGGCGCCGAGGCCTCGGCGACCGGACCGTGAGCGACGTCGTCGAGCTTCCCGAGCGGCTCGCCGCCTACATCCGGCGGGTCGGCGTTCGGGACGACCCGCTCCTGGAGCGGCTCCGGGCCGAGACGGCGGCGCTCCCGGAGGCCCAGATGCAGATCTCGCCCGAACAGGGGGCCCTCCTCGCCTTCCTCGTCGAGCTGACCGGGGCCCGACGCGCCCTCGAGATCGGGACCTTCACCGGCTACAGTGCCATCGTCGTGGCGCGGGCCCTCGGTCCGGGAGGTCGCCTCGTCTGCTGCGATCGCTCGCGGGCCTGGACAGGGATCGCCGAGCGCTACTGGACGGAAGCCGGTCTCGCCGACCGGATCGAGCTTCGCCTCGGACCGGCCCTCGAGACCCTCGACGCGCTCCTCGCCGAGGGCAGCGCCGACGGCTTCGACTTCGCCTTCATCGACGCCGCCAAGGACGAATACCCGGCCTGCTTCGAGCGAGTCATTCGGCTCGTCCGCCCCGGCGGTCTCGTCGCCATCGACAACGTCTTCCTTGACGGGGCCGTCGCCGATCCGACGGCCGAGGGCCCGGCCGTCCGGGCGGTCCGGGCCCTGAACGAGCGACTCGCCGCCGACGAGCGGCTCGCCGTCGCCGTCGTCCCGATCCGCGACGGGCTGACCCTCGTGCGGCGCCGCGTCTGAGCCGCCCATCGGGGCCTCGGCGGGGCGTTGGGTCCGAGACCCGGGTCCCAGACCCGGCGGCCGGCTACCATGGCCGGCATGACGAGCCCATCCCCCACCACGACGGCGTCCCTCGCCACCCCCTACCGAACCCACACCTGCGGGGAGCTCCGGGGAGCGGACGCCGGCTGCCGGGCCCGCCTCGCCGGCTGGGTCCACCGCCGACGCGACCACGGGCAGCTCATCTTCCTCGACCTCCGCGACCGCTACGGGATCACCCAGGTCGTCGTCGACCGGGCGGCCGCCCCCGAGGCCCACGCCGTCGCCGAGCGGGTCCGGGTCGAATACGTCGTCGTCGCCGAGGGCGAAATCGCCCGGCGCCTGCCGGGGACCGAAAACCCGCGCCTGGCGACGGGGGAGGTCGAGCTTCGAGCGACGGGCCTGACGATCCTCTCCGAAGCGAAGACACCGCCCTTCTACATCAACGAGCCCGAAGCCCCGATCGAGGAGAGCCTCCGCCTCAAGTACCGCTACCTCGATCTCCGGCGGGAGCCGATGCGCGACCGGCTCCTCCTCCGGAGCCGCCTCGTGGCCGCCATCCGCGACGTCCACCACGCCCACGGCTTCGTCGAGATCGAGACCCCGATGCTCATCAAGAGCACGCCCGAGGGTGCCCGCGACTTCATCGTCCCCTCGCGCCTCCAGCCGGGGACCGTCTACGCCCTCCCCCAGAGCCCGCAGCAGCTGAAGCAGATCCTCATGGTCGCCGGGCTCGACCGCTACTTCCAGATCGCCCGCTGCTTCCGGGACGAGGACCTCCGTGGGGATCGGCAGCCGGAGTTCACCCAGCTCGACCTCGAGATGAGCTTCGTCGACGAGCCGACGGTCATGGCGACCGTTGAAGCCATCGTCGTCGAGGTGACGCGGCGGGTCGTTCCGGAGCGGCCGATCGTCGCCATCCCCTTCCCGCGCTTCACCTACGACGAGGTCCTCGAACGCTTCGGGACCGACAAGCCCGACCTCCGCTTCGGGCTCGAGCTCGTCGATCTCGCGCCGGCCCTTCGGGACGCCGAAGGCAACCCAGCTTCGGGGCTCCGGGTCTTTGATGAGACCCTCGCCGCCGGCGGCCGGGTGAAGGGGCTCGTCGTCCCGGGTCGGGGCGACGCCTCGCGCCGGGAGATCGACGAGCTCGCCGGGATCGCTCGGGCGGCGGGGGCCGGCGGTCTCATCCACCTTGCGGTCGAGGAGGCCGGGGCTTTCCGCTCGCCGATCGCGAAGCACCTCCGGCCGGCCGTCGGAGCGGCGATGATCGAGAGGGTCGGGGCGTCTCCGGGCGACCTCGTCCTCGTCGTCGCAGCGCCGACGGCCATCGCCAACGCGGCCCTCGGGCGGCTCCGCTCGGAGCTCGGTGCCCGCCTCGGGCTCGCCGATCCCGACGCCCTCGCCTACGGTTGGATCCACCGCTTTCCGATGTACGAGTGGGATCCCGAGAACCGGCGCTGGGACGCCGTCCACAATCCCTTCAGCGGGGTCGTGCCCGAGGACGAACCGCTCCTGACGACGGCCTCGGGTGATCTCTCACTCCGGAGCCCGGACGACCCAGCCGGTCGGGCCCGAGCCCTTCAGTACGACCTCGTCTTGAACGGCTGGGAGCTCGGCGGTGGCTCGGTCCGGATCTGGCGGCGCGACCTCCTCGAGCGGAGCTTCGCCCTCCAGGGCCACGACCCTGCGGCCGCCCGGGCGAAGTTCGGGGCCCTCCTGGAAGCCTTCGAGTACGGGGCGCCGCCCCACGGCGGGATCGCCCTCGGGATCGACCGCTGGGCCGCCCTCCTCGCCCGCCAGACGAACATCCGGGAGGTCATGGCCTTCCCGAAGACGCAGTCGGGGAGCGACCTCATGCTCGAGGCCCCGTCGCCGCCGGATCCGGCCCAGCTCGAGGAGCTCGGGCTCCGCTACGTCGGACCGCCGAAGAGCCGATCCGAGCGCCCGGGGACCGAGTGACCCTCCTCGGCCTCCTCGCCGCTCGGCCTCGGCTCGCGGCGCTGCTCGGGGCGCTCTCGATCGCCACATCGGGCGTCTTCTACCGCTACGCTGCGGTCAGCCCCGAGACGGGGGCCTTCTTCCGGGCCCTCTACGGGCTGCCGCTTCTCGGGCTCGTCGCCTGGGCCGAGGTTCGGCGCTTCGGGCCGCTGCCGCCCTCGGCCGTCGCCGCGGCAGCCGTGGCGGGGCTCTGCTTCGCCGCCGACCTCGCCCTTTGGCACCACGCCATCGAGGCCGTCGGGGTCGGGCTGGCAACGGTCCTCGCCAACCTCCAGGTCGTCCTCGTCGGTGCCGTCGCCTGGCGGCTCGGCGGCGAACGACCGAGCTCGGCCGTCCTGGCGAGCCTCCCCCTTGTCCTCGTCGGCGTCGTCGCCATCTCCGGTGTCCTCGAGACCGGTGCTTACGGCTCCGATCCCGTCGCCGGCGTCGTCTTGGGCCTCGGCGCCGCGGCGGCGTACGCGGCGTACCTCCTCGTCATCCGTCGGGTCGGTCGAACGGCCAGAGGTCCTGCCCTGCCGGTCTTCGTCTCGACGGCGACGACGGCGGGCGCCGCCCTCGCCATCGGTCTCCTCGTCGGGCGGCTCGATCTCGCTCCGAGCTGGCCGGCGCACGCCTGGCTCGCCGTCCTCGGTCTGACGGTCCAGGCGGCAAGCTACCTCTTCATCGTCACCTCGCTGCCGCGCCTGCCGGCCGTCGTCGCGTCGATCATCCTCCTCGCGCAGCCCGTCGGGAGCGTCGTCCTCGGGGTCGTCCTTCTCGGCGAGGCGCCCTCGATCCTCCAGACCATCGGGGTCGGGCTCGTCCTCGGTGGGATCGCCGTCGCCGGCCGTCTCGGCAGCCGGGTCGAGGAGGTGCTTCGGGCCCGGATCGGCCGCGTCGGTCGCGCCTCGGGCCGGGGCCTCGACGAGGCGACGGGCGGCTCCTCCGGCTGGCCGGCGGGGCCGGGCTAGGTGTTGGGCTACCCGCTTGGGATCCGCTCCCCGCTCGGGCCCGGATCGGCGGGGTCGGCCTCGGTGATCGCCTCGCCCCACTCGTGCACGTGGCCCGCGGCCGGGGCGAGGGGGCCAACGTAGGGTGGCAGGGCATCGGGCGGAATCGAGGCGTCGTGGGCGGTCCCGGGATCGCCGAGCTCGAGGGCCTGGACGAGGGCACCGCTCCCTCGAATCGCCGCCTCGAGGGTCGTGTCGGGCGGAAGGGCGCTCCAGGCGTCGAGGACCGCGCGAGGAACGAGGACCGGCCAGCCCGGTCGGCCAGCGTAGGCGGGTCGGAGGACGGCCTCCCGGGTTGTGCCGTGGGCTTCGATGAGGGAGGTGACCGTTTCGGGATCGACCCAGGCCATGGCGACGGGCCAGAGGAGGACGGCCTCGGTCTCCTCGACGATCGACGTCGCCTGGGCAAGGCCGACGAGGGCCGCGGCGACCCGATCGGCGGGCGTCGGTAGGTCGGGGAGGGCGGCCACTTCGGCCCCGGCGAGGACTGCCGCCAGGCGACCGTCGGGATCGGGGCCGACGACGACCGTCGGGACGGCACCGCCGGACCAGGCGACGTCGACGATCCGCCGGAGGCAGCTCGTGCCCCCGGCCGGCGCGAGGGCAGCATCGGGATCCGGGGTGAGGATGAGGGCGGCGACGGTCATGCGGCGAGCGGCCTCCGTCGAGTGGTTCGACCCTCGTGCCAGGGCAGATGGAACTCGTGGTGGGCCGAGTCTAGCCGACCGTCGGAGGGCGCGACGGCCCGCAGCGTCGTCCGGGCGCCCGCCGGGAGCCCGGGAGGTCGGGCGTACAATCGAGCCTCCATGGCCGTCTACCTCGACCACGCCGCGACGACGCCCCTCCGGCCGGAGGTTCTCGAGGCGATGCTCCCGTACCTGACGGAGCACTTCGGGAATCCGTCCTCGCCGCACCGCTTCGGGCGGGCAGCCCGGGCCGGTCTCGACGCAGCCCGGGAGCGGATGGCGGCCCGCCTGAACGCCGAGCCGCGGGAGCTCGTCTTCACCTCGGGGGGCACGGAGGCGAACAACCTGGCCGTGAAGGGGGCGGCCTGGGTCGGCAGGGCTCGGGGGAACCAGATTTTGACGAGCCCGATCGAGCACCACTCCGTCGGCGACAGTCTTGCCTACCTCGAGAAGTTCGGCTTCGAGATCGTCACCCTCGGCGTCGACCGCTACGGGCGGGTCGATCCCGACGAGGTCGAGGCTCGACTCGGGGAGCGAACGATCCTCGTCTCGATCATGCTCGCCAACAACGAGGTCGGGACGATCGAGCCGATCGCCGAGATCGCCCGGCGGGTCCGAGCCCGGCGGGGCGTCCTCTTCCACGTCGACGCCGTCGCCGCCGCCCCGCACGTGGCCGTCGACGTCCGGGCCCTCGATGTCGACCTCTTGACGCTGAGCGCCCACAAGTTCGAGGGACCGAAGGGGGCCGGCCTCCTCTACATCCGGCGGGGCGTCCACATCCTCGCCCAGCAGCAAGGCGGAACCCAGGAACGGTACCGGCGGGCAGGGACCGAGGACGTGGCGGCGATCGTCGGGATGGCCGTCGCCTACGACCTCGCCTGCGAGGAGCGGGCGACCGTCGGCGGCCGGCTCCGGCGGGCCGCTGAGCGCCTCCTCCGGACCCTCCGTGCCGAGCCGGGGGTGGAGGCGACCGGGCATCCGAAGGAGCGTCTGCCGGGCCTCGTCTCGATCGTCGTCCCCGGGGTCGATGGCGCCGAGCTCGTCATGGCCCTCGATCTGGCCGGGATCGCCGTCTCGACGGGCTCGGCCTGCACGACCGGCTCGACGGAGCCGAGCCACGTCCTGACGGCGATGGGCTACCCGGCCGACGAGGCGCGGGGGGCGCTCCGGATCTCCCTCGGCCGGACGACGACGGACGCCGAGCTCGAGACGGCAGCGGCCGAGATTCGGGCCGCCATCGCTCGCTTCCGGGCGACGGCCGCAGGGGAGCCGCGCCTCGATCGGGAGGCGGTCGGGGGGCGATGAGCCGGATCCTCGTCGCCATGTCGGGCGGCGTCGACTCGTCCGTGGCGGCCGCCCTCGTCCGCGATTCGGGGGCCGAGACGGTCGGGGTGTGGCTCCGCCTCCACTCCCTCGCTGACGCCGCCTCGGAGTATCGGCGCTCGTGCTGCTCCCTCGATGCCGCCGACGACGCTCGCCGGGTCGCCGAGCAGCTCGGCATTCCCTTCTACATCCTCAACCTGGAGGCCGAGTTCGCAGCTGGCGTCCTCGACCCCTTCGCCGATGCCTACCTCGCCGGCCGAACCCCGAGCCCCTGCGTCGAGTGCAACAGCGTCGTCAAGTTCGGAGCCCTCCTCGGTCGAGCCCGGGCCCGCTTCGACTGCGAGGCCGTCGCCACCGGCCACTACGCCCGCCTCGCGACCGTCGCCGGTCCGACCGGCCCGGAGGTCCGACTTCTCCGGGCCCGGGACCCGGACAAGGACCAGACCTACTTCCTCTACGCCCTCGGCCAGGAGCAGCTCCGCCACGTCCGCTTTCCCCTTGGCGAGCTCACGAAGGGCGAGGTCCGGGCGATCGCCCGGCGGCTCGGGCTGGCGACGGCCGACAAGCCCGACAGCCAGGAGCTCTGCTTCGCTCCCTCCGGCGACCACCTTGCCGTCCTGGCCGAGCGCCGCGGTTGGCGGCCGACGCCCGGTCCGATCCTCGATCGTGACGGGCGCCAGGTCGGGACCCATCCGGGGGCCGCCGCCTTCACCGTCGGTCAGCGGCGGGGCGTCGGGGTCGCCCTCGGGGAGCCGCGGTTCGTGGCGGAGGTCGACCCTGCCCGAAACCTCATCCAGCTCGGGCGGCGCGAGGACCTCGAGGCTCGGTCCTTCTGGCTCGAGGACGTCTCCTTCGTCGCCGGCAGGCCGCCGGCGGGCGAGCCCGACGGTAGCTTCCGGGCCGAGGTCCGGATCCGCCATCGCGGGCGCCTCGCCCCGGCGACCGTCCGACCCGCGTCGGGCCCTTTTGGTCCCCCAGCCGGCGAGGGCCTCTGGCACGTGGAGCTGGCCGAGCCGCTCTGGGCGCCGGCACCCGGACAGGCCTGCGTCTTCTATGCCGGCGACGTCGTCCTTGGCGGGGGGCGGATCAGCCGAGGTAAGGTTCGGGCGACCGACGACGGCAGCGCCTCGGTCGGTCCCGCCCATCGGTCGGCGGCGGCGACCGCGGGCGCCGACGGAGCCCGGCCATGATCGAGCCGGCCGTCGTCGTCGCCGCCGTTCTCGGCGTCTTCCACGCCGCCGTCTACGTCGCCATCCGGGGTGGCGCCGGGGCTCGCCTGCCGCTCCTCGTCCTCGCGGCCGTCGTCGGGGCCTGGGCCGGCGATGCCATCGGCCGCAGGCTCGGGATCGATCTTCTCCGGCTCGGGGATGTCCGTCTCGTGAGCGCCTCCATCGTCGCCTGGATCGGGATCGGTCTGGCCGAGCTCGTCGCCGTCCTCGGCCCCACCCGGAGTCGGGCGTGAGCGGTTCGGCCCCGGCCGGGAATCGGGAGCCGAGCGTGGATCGTGCCCCGCTGGCCCCGGTCCCCTCGACGATCCGAGGATCCCTGGCCGGGCTGGCGGACCTGGCGGCCGCCCTCCGGGATCCCGGCTCGGCCGTCTCGAGCTTCGTTCGGGGCCTGACGGTCGGCATCCTCGTCGGGGCAGGGATCGTCGGCTCGTGGCTCTGGCGGCGCCGTCGGGTACGGCCCTGAAGCGGGCGAGCGGCGGGCCATCCAGCGGCCCATCCTCGTCGCGCGATCCCTCTCCGCGACGGCGCCGCGCCTCAGGGGCGAGATCCCTTTGGTACCGTTAGGGCGATGTCGCAGCGAGCTCTCGTTCCCGATCCCCGCATCCGGCCGCTGCCGGCCGCCGAGATCCGACGCCGCTTCGTCGACTTCTTCGTGGCCCGGGGTCACACCTACGTCCCCTCGGCATCCCTCGTTCCGGCCGGCGACCCGACGCTCCTCTTCACGAACTCGGGCATGGTCCAGTTCAAGGACGTCCTCATCGGCACCGAGCGGCGTCCCTACCGGCGAGCGGCGAACTACCAGCGCTGCCTGCGGGTCGCCGGCAAGCACAACGACTTCGAGGAGGTCGGCCGGACGCCGCGCCACCACACCTTCTTCGAGATGCTCGGCAACTGGAGCTTCGGCGACTACTTCAAGCGAGAGGCGATCCACCTCGCCTGGGAGCTCTTGACGAGCGACTTTGGGTTGCCGCCCGATCGTCTGGCAGCGACGACGTACACGACCGACGAGGTCGCCTACCGGGTCTGGCGCGACGAGATCGGCCTGCCCGAGGAGCGGATCGCCCGGTGGGGGAACTTCGAGGCTGGCGACGAGAAGAACTTCTGGCGGATGGCCGACAGCGGCCCCGCGGGGCCCTGCTCGGAGATCCACTTCGACCGGGGGGCCGAGCTGTCGGAGGGGCCGCACTGCATCCCCGACCACTCGGAGACCTGTCCCCGCTGGCTCGAGATCTGGAACCTCGTCTTCATGGAGTACGAGCTCCTCCCCGATCGCTCGCTCCGACCCCTCCCCTTCCAGAGCGTCGACACTGGGATGGGCTTGGAGCGCCTCGCCTCGGTCCTCCAGCAGGTGCCCTCGAACTACGATACGGACCTCTTCGCCCCGATCCACGAGGCCCTCCGGGAGGTCCTCGGCCACGACCCCGAGGCCTTCGAGCAAGAGCGCTTCAGCTACCAGGTCATCGCCGATCACTCGCGGGCGATCACCTTCCTCGTCGCCGACGGGGTCCTGCCTTCGAACGAGGGCCGCGGCTACGTCCTTCGGCGGATCCTCAGGCGAGCCGTCCGCCACGGCCGACTCCTCGGCCGTCGAGAGCCGTTCCTGGCCCGGACGGCCTCCGTCGTCATCGACCTCATGGCTGACGCCTACCCCCACCTGGCGACCGAGCGAGAGCGGATCCTCGCCGCCATCGTTCGGGAAGAAGCCCAGTTCGCTCGGACCCTCGACGCCGGCACCGAACAGCTCGAGTCGGCCCTGGCGCCGATCGCCGGGTCGGCCCGGGTCGTCGGCCGCCGACCGGACGAGCTGCCGCCCGATGCCCCCGTCCTCCCGGGGGACGTCGCTTTCCGGCTCCACGACACCTACGGCTTTCCGATCGACCTGACCATCGAGCTCGCCGCCGAGGCCGGCGTCCGGGTCGACCGAGCCGGCTTCGAGGCCGCCCTCGCCGAGCAGCGGGAGCGATCCCGGGCCGGAACGAAGGCGAGCCTCGGTCGGGCGGCCGAGCTCGCCGGCCGCTACGAGGCCGTCGCCCGGCGGGCCGGCGAGACGACCTTCGTCGGCTACGACACCCTCGAAACCGAAGCCCGGGTCGTCGCCCTCCTCCGCGACGGCATCGCCTACGACGAGCTCCGAGCCGTCGGCGAGGTCGAGGGTCGGCTGCCAGCCGAGGCCGAAGCCGAGGTGGTCCTCGATCGGACCTCCTTTTACCCCGAGGGGGGCGGCCAGGTCGGCGATCGGGGGGCGATCCGGAGCCTCGAGGGCGACGTCGTCTTCGAGGTCGCCGACACCCAACGGGTGGCCGGCGGGCTCATCGTCCACCGCGGCCTCCTCCGCGGCCGGCTCGCCGTCGGCGAGGTCGTTCGGGCCACCGTCGATCCCGTCCACCGGGGCCGGACGATGCGGAACCACACGGCCACCCACCTCCTCCATCGGGCCCTCCGGAACGTCGTCGGCGAGACGGCTCGCCAGGCGGGATCCTTGGTCGGGCCCGACTACCTCCGCTTCGACTTTCCCTTCGATCGGCCGCTCACCGACGAGGAACGGCGGCGGATCGCGGCGGAGGTGCGGCGCGTCATCCGCGACGACCGGCCGGTCGTCGTCGAGTACCTTCCCTTCGAGACGGCCCTTGCCGCCGGTGCCGACGCCTTCTTCGACGAGAAGTACGGGGCCACGGTCCGGACCGTCCGGGTCGAGGGCTACAGCTTCGAGCTCTGTGGCGGGACCCACTGTCGGCGGACCGGGGAGATCGGGAGCTTCCTCATCGTCGGCGAACGGAGCATCGGCTCGGGGATGCGGCGGATCGAGGCTTTGACCGGGGAGGGGGCCGACGCCCTCGTCGAGCGCCGCTTCGAGCTCCTCGACGCCCTCGCCGAGCGGCTCGGGGCGAACGGCCCCGACGCCCTCGGCGAGCGGGTGGACGCCCTCCTCGCCGAGCTCCGGGAGACGAAGCGGCGCCTTCGCTCCGGCGGCCTCGTCCCCCGGCCGGCCGACCTAGCGGCCCGGGCCGAAGAGGTCGGGCCGGGAGTTCGCCTCGTCGCCTACGCTGGCCCCTTCGAGTCGATCGACGTCCTGAAGGGCACGGCGAAGGACGTTCGGGGTCTCCTCGGCTCTGGGGTCATTGCCCTTGCCCTCGACGCCGAAGAGCCGCAGCTCTTCGTGACCGTGAGCGACGACCTCGTCGCCCGCGGCATCTCCGCCGGGGAGCTCGTCCGGGCAGCCGTGGCAGCCCTCGAGGGTCGGGGCGGCGGCCGACCCGAGATGGCCCAGGGGAAGGGGACCCGCCGGGACCGCCTCGCCGAGGCCCTGGCGGCGATCCGGCGGGCGCTCCGGGAACGGACAAACGGGCGCGAGTAGGGGATGGCCTTCTGGCGCCGGTTCTGGCCACGGGAGCGGGCGTCGGGTCCGGCCGCCTGTACCGCCCTCGACGTCGGAACCGAGTTTGCGAAGGCCCTCGTCTTTGAGATCGAGGACGGGCGGGGCATCGTCCGGGGCGTCGGTCGGAAGCGCCAGGGTCTCGCCCACATGCAATCGGGGACCGTGGCCGACATCGCCGCCGTTGTCGACAACTGCTCCATCGCCCTCGCCGAGGCCGAGGAGATGGCCGGCTTTCGGCCAACCCAGGTCGTCATCGGCATCGCCGGCGAGCTCGTCAAGGGCTTCACGGTGAGCCGAACCCAGGAGCGCCGCCGCCCGGAGCAGCCGATCGGGGAGGCCGAACTCCTCCGCCTCATCGACGCCGTCCAGCGGGATGCCCTCGCCGAGGCCGAGCGGGCGATCACCTGGGAGACGGGGCTGCCGCAGGTCGACGTCCGGCTCGTCCATGCCGCCGTCATCGGCGCCTCCATCGACGGCTACCCGGTGACGAACCCGATCGGGTTCCAGGGTCGCCACGTCCGGATCAGCATCTTCAACGCCTTCGCCCCCCTCGTCCACCTCGGTGCCCTCGAGAGCGTCGCCTCGCAGCTCGATCTCGAGCTCCTGACGATCGTCGCCGAGCCCTACGCCGTGGCCCGGGTCCTCGGGAGCGACCAGGTTCGCCAAGCGGGTGGGCTCTTTGTCGACGTCGGCGGTGGGACGACCGACGTCGCCCTCGTCCGGGGGGGCGGGATCGAGGGAACGAGGATGTTCGCCCTCGGGGGGCGAGCCTTTACGAAGTCGATCGCCGATCGCCTCGATCTGCCCTTTCCGCGGGCGGAGGCGCTGAAGATCGACTACGCCCGGGGCCTCCCGATGCCCGAGCGCGACACGGTGGCGGCGATCGTGGCCGAGGACGTCGAGGTCTGGGCGGCCGGAGTCGAGCTCGTCCTCGAGGAGCTGAGCGGGGGTGATCTCCTCCCTGGCCGGATCTACCTTTGCGGCGGCGGCTCGCACCTGCCCGAGATTCGGTCCGCCCTCGTCGCTGAGCGCTTCTGGAAACACCTCCCCTTCGCGCGGCCACCCGAGGTGACGGTCATGACCCCGGACCTGATCGAGACGATGAGCGACGCCACCGCGCTCCTCGTCGACGCCCAGGACGTGACCCCGATGGGGCTCGCCTACCAAGCCATCGAGCTGTCGGCCGCGGAGGATCCCCTCGAGCTCGCCCTCCGGCGGGTCCTCCGGGCGATGAAGGTCTAGGCTTCGTCGAGGGTTCGATCGACCATGACGACGGGCACAGTCATCTACCTCGATGTCGACGACGAGATCACCTCGGCGGCGACCCGGATCCGGGCCGCCGAGGTGAGCCGGCTCGCCCTCGTCGTCCCGCCCGGTTCGCGGATCGCAACGTCCCGCATGAACTTCCGCCTCCTCGCCCGGGAGGCCGGCCGCCTCGGTCGCCAGCTCGCCGTCGTCGCTCCGGACGCTCCGTCCCGGGCCCTCGCCGCAGCGGCCGGACTCGAGGTCTTCGCCACCGTCGGCGAGTACGAGGCGAGCCTCCGTCCGGCTCCGACGGCGACGCCGCCACCCGGTTCCGACGCCGCCTCGGAGGAAGCGGGCCGCGCCGGTCGCGCGAGCGGCGGAACACAGGCGGCCTCACCACCGGCAGCGCTGGAGAGCGAAGACGAGGCGGGCGCGAGTGGCTCGGGTCAGGGTGGCCCGGGCGAGGACGGAGCGCGCGCCGAGCGGGGCGGGCGCGAACCAACCCGAGTCTGGCGACCCGAGGCCGCCGGTCCGAGCCCGGGGCGGCGGCCCGAGGTGGCGGCGCTCCCCGTCGCCGGCGGGCTCCAGCGCCCCGGTCGACGGGGGAGGTTCCTCGCCGTCGGGGCCGGGATCCTTGCCGTCCTCCTCGTCGTCGGCGGGGTCGCCGGCTACGTCCTCCTCCCCTCGGCGACGGTCAGGGTCGTGCCGCGGGTCGACCCGATCGGACCCCTTGAGCTGACCGTCGTCGCCGATCCGGAGGTCGCCGCCGTCGACCTCGCCGCGGCCCGGATCCCGGCGACGCGGGTGTCGATCCCGATCCGGGTCGAGGATCGCTTCCCGGCGACGGGGAAGCGGGTCGTCGAGGCGAAGGCGACGGGGACGGTCGTCTTCACGAGCCGGAACACCGGAGCCGAGGTCGAGATCCCAGCCGGGACCCAGGTCTCGACGGCCTCGGGTATCGTCTTCCGGACGACTCGCCGGGTCGTCGTCCCGAAGGCGACCTTCCTGCCCCCAACGCCAGGGCTTGCGGAGGCGCCCATCGAAGCCCTCGGCGCCGGCCCGACCGGGAACGTCCCAGCTGGCGCCATCACCCGGGTCTCGACGGTCATCCAAGCCCGGCTCGTCAATCCCGACGACCCGGTCGCGAACCCCGAGCCGACTCGGGGCGGGAAGCGCGACGAGTTCCCCCAGGTGAGCAAGGCCGACGTCGATCGGGCGTTGGCGGCCCTCGAAGAGCGGGCCGCGACTGACCTCCGGGACGGCATCGCCGATCCGAACCTGGTCCCGGCCGGGCTGACCGTCTTCGAGGCGACGGCCAGCCTCGGAAAGCTGACGCCGACCGTCGATCCAACGACCCTCATCGGGACCGAGGCGGCCGAGTTCGACCTTGGGCTGACAGGGGAGGGGAGCGTCCTCGCCGTCGACGAGGCGCCCATCCAGGAGATCGCCGAGGCTCGGGTCCGGGCGAGCGTCGACCCCGATCACGTCCTCGTCGCGGGCTCCATCGCCGTCGAGGTTGGCGATCCCGTCGTCGACAGGAGCGAAATCCGGTTTCCGGTCACGGCGACCGCCAGGCAGACGGTCGTTGCCGATGCCGCCACCATCCGCCAGGCGATCACGGGCCGGCCGATCGAGGAGGCCCGGCGCTTCCTCGAGGCCTACGGGCAGGTCAGCATCGAGGTCTGGCCCGACTGGGTGACGACGATCCCGACCCTCGACTGGCGACTCGAGGTCCTCGTCGGACCCGAGGGTGGCTACGACAGGCGGTCGACGGCGGGTTCCCCTCGGCCGCTCGGTGGGTCGAGGGGATGAGGGCGCATCCGATTCCCGGGGGTTCGGCTCGTCGAGCGCCAGGCTCCCGGCTCCTCGGCATCGACCTCGGGGAGCGGCGGATCGGCCTCGCCGTCGCCGATGCCGACGGTCGAGTCCGGCCCCTGGCGACCGTCGCCCGCCGGGCCTCCATCGACGCCGACGCAGCCATCCTCGCCACCATCGCTCGGCAGGAAGGGGTCACCGAGCTCGTCGTCGGTCTGCCCCTCGACGCCGCCGGCCGGGAGGGACCGCAGGCCGAGCGGACGAGAGCCTGGGCCGCGGCCGTCGCAGCCAGCCTCGGACTCCCCCTCGCCTTCCGGGACGAACGCTGGACGACCGAAGCTGCCGCGGTTCGGATGCCACGCCTGCCGCGGGGCCGCTCGGGCGGGCCTCCGAGCCCGGCGCGTCGGGCCGCCCACCGGGCCCGTCTCGATCGCGAGGCAGCTGCCCTCATCCTCGAAGCCGAGCTCGCCGCTCGAAGGGAGGTCCGATGACGATCCGCTCCGGTGGCCGCCCTCGGGGCGACGATCAGGCCCACCGGGTCGAGTCCGCCCAACCGCCGCCCTGGGAGCCCGTTGGTCGGCCGCGGCGTCGGGCGAACGACCATGGCTCGGGGATCGGCGGCCTCCTCCGGTTCCTCGTCTTCCTCGCCGTCCTCGGCGGCCTCGTCCTGGCCGCCCTCCTGACCGTCCTCCGACCCGCCCTGGCGGCGGCCGTCGCCGGCTGGGCGGGCGACAACCCGGCGGCCTGGCGGATCCCGGTCATCGCCGACCTCGTCCGCGAGCAGCTCGGTTCCGAGCTCGCCGCCCGCCCCTCGTCCGATCCGAGCGATCTCGAGTTCGAGGTCGAGTTCGGCGAGACCGTCGAGAGCGTCGCCGACCGCCTCCAGCGGGCCGGACTCCTCGTCTCGACGCGGGCCTTCCGCTTCGCTGCCTTCGAGGCCGACCTCGCCGACCAGCTCCGGGCCGGGACCTTCCGGCTCCGCCGGAACATGACGGCGACAGAGCTCGTTCGGGCCCTCATCGAGAACCGGATCGTCATCCGGACCATCGACGTCACCTTCCGAGAGGGGCTCCGGATCGAGCAGATGACGGCGAAGCTCGAGACGATCGAGTCGGGCGTCGATCCAGCCACCTTCGAGGAGCTGGCGACCAACCCACCGGCGACGCTCCTTGCTGACTTCCCGTGGCTGAAGCTTCCCCAGGGGGCGAGCCTCGAGGGCTACCTCTATCCGGCGACGTATCGGCTCCGGGTCGATGCCGATGGCCCCACGACGGCCGAGGACCTCATCCGGATGATGCTCACCGCCTTCCACGATCGCGTCGGCGAGGAGCGGATGAACGTCCCACCCGAGCTCGGGCTCGACTTCCACGAGGTCGTCATCCTCGCCTCCATCGTCGAGCGGGAGGCCGTCCTCGACGAGGAGCGGCCGCTCATCGCCGGCGTCTACCTCAACCGGCTGGCCCAGCGGCCCTACCTCTTGAACGCCGACCCGACCGTCATCTACGGCCTCGACACCGTCGCCCTCCGAAACCTCCCCATCGAGGAGTGGAAGAACTACACCTTCTGGACCCCACCCGGGCGCCCCCTCGCCGAGGTGACGCTTCCGGACGACCTGGCCGGCTTCCAGACGTACCGCCACGGCGGCCTCGTCCCGGGACCGATCGTCTCGCCGTCGGTTGCCTCCATCGATGCCGTCCTCGGGGCCGACACGGGGACCGGCTATCGGTACTTCGTCGCCATCCCCGATGGGAGCGGGCGACACGCCTTCGCCAAGACCCTCGCCGAGCACGAGGCGAACCTCCGCACGTACGGCTACCGGTGAGCGGGGCACGGAGACGTCGGTGGTCGGCGCGCCGACCGGGATGGCCGAGCCCGGCCGACTTCGCGCCGCCGCCGGCCGAGGCCGATCGCCGGCGCTGGGCGGATGCCGACCGGGCTGCGCGCCCGGCTCGGATCGAGCGCCTCCGGGCCCGCATCGAGGAGGCCGGCGTCGACGGCTACTTCGGTCTTCGACCCGAGGACGCCCGCTACCTGACCGGCGTTCGCCTCGGCTTCGGCGAGGAAAAGGTTGCCGGCCACTCGGGGCGTTTTCTCGTCGGCCGTGCGGCCGTCGTCGTCTTCGCCGACCCGCGCTATACCGTCCAGTTCCGGGCCGAGGCCCCCGAGGTTCGCCTCGAGGTCCTCGCCGGTGACCTCAGCGAGCGCTGGCCATCCCTCGCCGCGGAGCTCGGCATCCGGCGCCTCGCCGTCGACCCGACCTGTCCGATCGGCCTCTGGCGGCGGCTGGCCGAGGCGGCGCCCGCGGTCGAGCTCGAGCCCGCACCCGACTGGCTCGACCACGATCGGGCGAAGAAGGAGCCGGCCGAAGTCGAGCGGATCGCGGCCGCGGCGGCCGTCGCGGACCGGGCCCTCGCCGCCCTCCTCCCCGAGATCGGGCCGGAGCGAACGGAGCGCGAGCTCGCTCTCCGGCTCGAATGGGCGATCCGGTCCGGCGGCGGCGACGGCCTCGCCTTCGAGGTCGCCTGCCTCTCGGGGCCCCAGGCGGCCCTCCCCCATGGTTCGCCCCGCGACGTCCCGATCGGAACCGGCACGGTCCTCCTCGTCGACTTCGGGGCGGAGGTCGACGGCTATCGGAGCGACATGACCCGGACCCTCTTCGTTGGCGAACCGGCCGCGGCGGCCCTCGATGCCTACGACCTCGTCGCCCGGGCACAGGGAGCGGCCCTCGCGCGTCTTGAGACGAGCTTCGAGGAGCCCGTCGCGCCGAGCGGACGAGCGGTCGATGCAGCTGCCCGGATGGTCATCGAGGCAGCCGGCTTCGGCGAGCGGTTCGGACATGGGACCGGCCACGGGATCGGCCTCGCCACCCACGAGCTGCCCCGCCTTTCGCGTCTCGCCCCGGAGGTGCCACTCCCGTCGCCGACGGTCTTCTCCGTCGAGCCCGGCGTCTATCTCGAGGGGGAGCTCGGCATTCGGATCGAGGACCTCGTCCTCTACGATCACACCGCTCGGCGCCTGGAGCGACTGACCCGTTTCCCGCGGGAGCCGCTCGTCGTTGGACCCGACCGGTAGAATGCGGCCGCCACCACTGTTCCCATCTCGGCCGCGACGCGTACCTCAACGCTCCCGCGGGCCCGATCCCGACAGGAGTCGAGCAGACCGTGATCTCCACCGGTGAGCTGCGCAAGGGCGTCGTCATCGAGCTCGACGGCGACCTCTGGCAGATTCTCGAATACCACCACATCAAGATGGGCCGCGGCTCGGCCCAGGTCCGGATCAAGCTCCGGAATGTGAAGAAGGGCTCGATCATCGAGCGCACCTTCCAGGCCGGCGAGCGCTGGCCACGGGCCCAGCTCGAGCACCGGCCGGTCCAGTTCCTCTACCGAGACGGCGACGAGTTCCACTTCATGGACTCCGACACCTACGACCAGTTCGTCCTCACCGTCGAGCAGCTCGGTGAGGCGGCGGCCTACCTCAAGGACGGGATGGTCCTCGACCGGACGGCGTACGAAGGGGAGACGATCGGCGTCGAGCTCCCGGTCACCGTCGACCTCGTCGTCACCGAGACCGAGCCTGGCTTCGCCGGCGACACGGCCCAGGGGGCCCGGAAGCCGGCGACGACGGAGACGGGGCTCGTCGTCCAGGTCCCGCTCTTCGTCGAGGTCGGCGACACGATCCGGATCGACACCCGAACGGGGGAGTACGTGACCCGGGTCTAGGACTCGCCCCGGGCACCGGGGCCGATGCTCTCGCCCGCGGCCGTCCTCCGGCGCCGGCGGTCGAGGGCGCGGCGAACGGATTCTCGCGGGCTCGGGCATCATGGAACGATGAGTGGGATCGACCGGCGGTCCTCCTGGGCGCTGCCGCCCTGGGACGCCGTCGAGCCGAACGAGCGGGATCGGCCGGCCGTCTCGGGCACCTTCGGGCTCCGGATCTTCACCGTTGCCGAGGTGACCCGGGCCATTCGGGCCGCCGTTCGAGCCGACGAGCGCCTCCGGGAGCTGTGGGTCGAAGGTGAGGTCGGTCGGGTGACGATCTCCTCGGCCGGCCACGCCTACTTCAGCCTGAAGGATGCCGAGGCCCAACTCGCCTGCGTCTGGTTCCGCGACGACCGGCTCGCTTCGCCCTTCGAGGTCCGGACGGGGCTCCGAATCGTCGCCCACGGCCGAATCGACCTCTACGAGCCGACGGGCGCCCTCCAGCTCTACGTCGACACCGTCCAGCCCGCCGGCTTCGGCGATCTCGCCCTTCGCCTGGAGGCCCTGAAGGCGAAGCTCGCCGCCGAAGGCCTCTTCGATCGATCGCGGAAGCGGGCCCTCCCCGAACGTCCGGCCGTCGTCGCCTGCGTCACGAGTCCGGTCGGCGCCGTCTGGCACGACATCCGAACCGTCCTCGCGCGCCGCTGGCCGGCAGCGACGGTCGTCCTCTCGCCCTGCCTCGTCCAGGGCGACGGGGCAGCGACCTCGATCGTCGCCGCCCTTCGGCGGGTCGCGCGCTGGAGCGAGGCGCTCGCCGCCGCCGGTCGGGTCGAAGAGGCGCCGGCGGTGACGATCGTCGCCCGGGGTGGCGGCTCCCTCGAGGACCTCTGGGCCTTCAACGAGGAAGCTGTCGTGCGGGCCATCGCGGCCCACCCCGTTCCCGTCGTCACCGGCATCGGCCACGAGACGGACGTCACCCTCGCCGACTTCGCGGCCGACGTCCGAGCCCCGACCCCTTCGGCGGCAGCCGAGCTCGTCGTGCCCGACCGGGCCGAAATCCTGGCTGCGATTGCGGCCCTCGGTCGCCGGCGCGACGGAGCCCTCGCCGCCCGCCTCGCCGCTCTCCGGCGAGCCCTCGCCGAGGAGCGGCGGGTCCTGGCCACCCTCGACCCGCGGGCTGTCCTCGCCGCACGGCGGCAAGCCGTCGACCTCCTCGGGGATCGGGCGACCCGGGCCGTCGTCGCCCGCCTGGAACGAAGTCGGGCCGCCGTCGCCCTCCTCGAGCGACGGCTCCGCCCCATCCTGCCCCGCCGCCTCGAACGGGCCCGGGAGCGGCTCGAGCGGGTCCGGGGCGCCCTGCCGACCCTCGTCGGCCGGCACCTCGAACGATCCCGGGCGGCCGTCGGGCTAGCGAGCGCCGCGCTGGCGGCCCTCGGACCGCAGGCGACCCTCGAGCGTGGCTTCGCCATCGTGACCCGAGCCAGGGATGGGGTCATCGTCCGCGATCCAGCCGAGGCTCCCGCGGGAAGCGACCTCCGGATCCGGGTCGCCCGGGGGGCCTTTGGGGCGACCGTCGCCGGACCCGGAGCGGCCGAGCCGGAGGCCGAGGGCCGAGGGGCATGATCGAGGCCGTCGGCGTCCTTTTGGCCGCCCTCGTCCTCTTCGGTGCTGCGGTCCGGGTCGGTATCATCCTCGGCACCCGGCTCGACCGGCTCGCCGAACGCCTCGTCGGGGAGCGCGCGACCGACGACCCTGCGGCCGAAGCGGGCGACCGGGGCTCCGAGGACTCGGAGGGTTCGGTCGGCCCGGCGACGACCCGGAGCGCGGAGCGCGCCGAGGAAGGGAGCGAACGATGACGATCGAGGAGGCGGCCGGCGGAGCCGGTCCTCTGAGCCCCGGTGCGGGATCGGGTGAGGCACCACCCGTCGAGTCCCTCGGTTTCGATGCCGCCCTCGCCGAACTCCAGGCCGTCGTTGGTCGCCTCGAGGAGGGCGGGCAGCCCCTCGAGGAGGCCCTCGCCCTCTACGAGCGGGGCGTCGCCCTCCAGGAGCGCCTCGAGCGCCTCCTCGCCGAGGCCGAGCTCCGGATCCGGCGGCTCGTCGAGCGAGGCGGCGGGCGCGTCGACGCCCTCGAGGGCCCGGGGCCGGAGGAGAACGGCTGAGGTACCGGGTCGGTCGTCGATTCTGACGGGGCGGGGCCGACGGGGTAGACTCCCGGGCGCCGGGGCGAACTATCGATCCTGGGACCGACGACCCGCCTCGTCGTACGCAGAGGAACCGAAGGACCCGTGTCGATCCTGTCGACCATCGAGGGCCCGGCCGACCTCCGGGGTCTCACCCTCGAAGAGCTCGAAGCCCTCGCCGCCGAGATTCGGGAGACGATCATCACCACCGTCGCCCGAACGGGAGGCCACCTCGGGAGTTCACTCGGTGTCGTCGAGCTGACGATCGCCCTCCATCGGCTCCTCGACTCGCCGTACGACAAGATCGTCTGGGACACCGGCCATCAGGCCTACGCCCACAAGCTCCTCACCGGCCGCCTCGCCCAGTTTGGGACCCTCCGCCAGCTCGGCGGGATCGGCGGCTTTCCGCGTCGGGTCGAGTCGCCCCACGACGTCTTCGACGGTGGGCATGCCGGGACCGGTCTCTCCATCGCCCAAGGCCTAGCGACGGCCCGGGACCTCCGCCACGGGCTGGAACGGATCGCCGTTGTCGTCGGCGATGCCGCCCTCATCAGCGGCCTCTCCCTCGAGGCCCTGAACGACATCGGCCAGCGAAAGACGCAGCTTCTCATCGTCCTGAACGACAACGAGATGTCGATCAGCCCGACCGTCGGCGCCCTCTCCCACTACCTGTCGGAGATCAAGCTCTCGCCGGCCTGGCACCAGACGAAGACGGCCTACGACCGCTTCATCGAGCATTTGCCCTTCGTCGGTCGAACGGCCCTCGAGCTCTCGCAGCGGCTCCGGAAGTCGGTCGTCAACTTCGCCCAGCCGGGGCAGCTCTTCGAGGACCTCGGGATCACCTACATCGGGCTCGTCGACGGCCACGACCTGCGGGCCCTCCTCCACAACCTCCGGGCGGCCCTGACCCTCAAGGGCCCGGTCATCGTCCACGTCCGGACCCAGAAGGGGAAGGGCTATCACCCGGCCGAGGTCGACCAGGTCAGCTTCCACGGGGCGGCCCTGCCGCCGATCGAGCTGCCGCCGAAGGCGCCCGACCGTCTGGATGGGCCGGGCGGAGCCGGAGTGGGGGTTGTCCTCGACGGTCGGCTGCGGTCGAACGGGAAGGTCCTGGCGCCCGGTGACGCTGCGGGGGCGGACGAGGCCGCCGGCCGGGCAGGAGCCGCGGTCGGTGCGCCGGCGGCGGAGGCGGGCGGGGCGACGATGCCGGCGGAATCGATCTCCGACGATGCGGCGGCACCGACGATCCGCCCGACACCCACCCCGAAGGTCCCGAACTACACCCACTTCTTCGTCAGCGAGCTCATCGCGCTCGCCCGCCACGACCGGCGGATCGTCGGGATCACGGCCGGGATGCCGACGGGGACAGGCCTCGCCAAGTTCCAGGCCGAGTTTCCCGACCGCTTCATCGATGTCGGGATCGCCGAGCAACACGCCGTCACCCTCGCTACGGGCCTCGCCCTCGGCGGCTTGCGGCCGGTCGTCGCCATCTACTCGACCTTCCTCCAGCGGGCCTTCGACCAGATCGTCCACGATGTGTGCCAGAACGACGCGCCGGTCGTCCTCGCCGTCGATCGGGCCGGGCTCGTCGGCGAGGACGGCACGAGCCACCAGGGGATGTTCATGATCCCCGCCCAGCGCCAGCTGCCGCGCCTCGTTGTTGCCAGCCCGAAGGACGAGCAAGAGCTCCGGGCCCTCCTCCGGACCGCGCTCGGCGCCGACCGACCTTTCGCCCTCCACTATCCGCGCGATCCTGGATTTGGGGTCCCGGAGCGGACCCCCGAGCCGGTCTCGATCGGACAGGCGGAGCTCCTCCGCGAGGGGAGCGACCTCCTCATCGTCGGCTTCGGACCGATCGTCCAGCGGGGTCTCGAGGCGGCCGAGCGCCTGGCCGAGGAGGGACTCTCGGTCGCCGTCATCAACGCCCGCTTCGCAAAGCCCCTCGATCGTCAGCTCATCCTCGACGCCGCCCGCGGCAAGCGGCTCCTCGTCACCCTCGAAGAGAGCGTCGTCGTCGGCGGCTTTGGCTCGGCGGTGCTGGAGGCCGTCGAGGAGGCTCGGCTCCGTGACCCGGCGTACCGCCAGCTCGTCGTTCGCCCCATCGGCATCCCAGCCGACCGCTTTGTCGATCACGGCGCCGTCGGCGACCTCCGACGGCTCCTCCGCCTCGACGTGCCGGGGATCGTCGAGCAGGTCCGGGAGACCCTCGCCCAGCTCGATTCCGCCGCTGCCCGCGGACCCCGGCCTGCCTGACTCGCCATCGGCGCCCGGAGCGGTGCCAGGCCGAGGTGCGATCGGAGGCGAGCCGCGGGAGAGCGGCGTGTGCAACGATTAGAGCCATGACGCGCGATCGGAGGAGTGGCCGTCGTGGGGTCCGGCTCGACGAACTCATCGTCGAGCGCGGCCTCGCCGAGTCCCGGCACCGGGCCCAGGCCCTCGTCCTCGCTGGACGGATCCGCGTCGGGACGGGCGAGGCGGCTCGGGCCGACCGGAAACCCGGCGACCTCGTCCCGGCCGACGCGCCGCTCCAGCTCCTCGAACCGGAACCGTACGTCAGCCGGGGCGGGCACAAGCTCGCCGCCGCCCTCGACGCCTTCGCCATCGATCCGCGGGGCATGGTCTGCCTCGATGTCGGGGCGTCGACGGGCGGCTTCACCGATGTCCTCCTCCAACGCGGTGCCAGCCGGGTCTACGCCCTCGACGTCGGCCGCGGCCAGCTCGCCGAGCGGCTCCGTCGCGACCCGCGGGTCGTCGTCATGGAGGGGGTGAATGCCCGGGACCTGACGGCCGGTTCGCTCCCCGAGCCCGTCGACCTGGCGACGATCGACGTCGCCTTCATCTCCCTCCGCCTCGTCCTGGGGCCCGTGGCGAGCTGCCTTCCGGCCGGCGGGCGGATCGTCGCCCTCGTGAAGCCCCAGTTCGAGGCTGGCCGCCAGGACGTCCGCAAGGGCGTCGTCCGCGAGCCGGCCGTCCATCGGCGGGTCCTGCAGTCCGTCGCCGAGCACGCCCTCGAGCTCGGCTTCGAGGTCGAGGGGATCGTGCCCTCGGTTCTCCGGGGGCCGGCTGGCAACCGGGAGTTCTTCCTCGCCCTCCGAGTGCCGCCTCCGGGCGTCGAGCCGGACGGGGCCGAAGACGGACCGAGGCCGCCGCTCGAGGCATGGATCGAGGAGGTCGTCGGTCGATGACGCGCAGCCCGACGAGGGAGCGCCCGGTCCGGTTCGGGCGAATCGGTCTCGCCTTCAACCCGACGAACCCAGCCGCCGTCGCTCTCCGGGATCGAGCTGCGCGCTGGTGCGCCAGGCGATCGATCGGAACCTGGACGGCCGAGGCTGGCGACACGGCGACCCTCGTCGCCGAGCTGCCGACGACCGATCTCCTCCTCGTCCTCGGCGGCGACGGGACGTTCCTGCGGGCCGCCCGGGCCGTGGCCGAGGTCGACGTCCCCCTCCTCGGGGTGAACCTCGGCAAGGTCGGCTTCCTCTCGAAGGTCGAGGCCCACGAGCTCGAGCCCGTCCTCGAGCGGGTCGTGGCTGGCGAGTTCGAGATCGAGGGCCGGATGATCCTGGAAGGAACGATCCACTCCGAGGGAGGAGCCGCCGGCCCGAGCTTCGTCGCCCTGAACGACGTCGTCATCGCCCGGGGCTCCCTCGCCCGGGTTGTCCGGCTCGAGGTCTCGGTCGCCGGGTCCCACGTGGCAACCTTCGTCGCCGACGGCCTCGTCGTCGCCAGCCCGACGGGATCGACGGGCTATTCCTTCTCGGCCGGTGGCCCGATCCTCGACCCGACGAGCCGGAACCTCGTCGTGACCCCGATCGCCGGCTATCTCTCGGCGATCCGATCCATCGTCGTGGCTCCGCGTCACGTCGTCCGCTGCCGGGTCGTCGCCGCCCACGAAGCGATCGTCAGCATCGACGGGCGGGAGGACCGGTCCCTCGCCGTCGGCGACATCGTCGAGGTCCGGGCGGTCGAACGACCGATCCGGCTCGTCGAGCCGAAGGGGGCGATCCCCTTCTGGGATCTCCTCCGCCAGAAGGTCGAGCTCCTTCCGTCGTGAGCGGACGACGCGAAGCGGCTGGCGCGCTGAACGAGGCGCCGAGCTCGCGGGCCCCGGTCGCCGAGACCGAGGCCGCGGCGTCCGCGCCCTCCCCGACCGCGGCCTCCGCGCCCTCCCCGACCGCGGCGTCCGCGCCCTCCCCG
>JBHORA010000148.1:0-7495 GCA_042408535.1 Chloroflexota bacterium
CGCCCGAGCTCGCCGAGACGTACCTGACCGCGATCATCGGCGACCGGGTTCCGATCACCCGGATCCGGGCCTTCATCGCCGCCGCTCCCGAGATGGTCCGCTTCCTCGCCGAGCGGTGCGGGATCGCCTTCCAGATCGTCCAGAACTCGGCCGACTACTACGACCGCCCGGGCGCGATCACGAACGGCCGGGCCCTCGAGACGAAGCCCTTCAACGGCAAACTCCTCGGCGTCCATCGGGCAGCGCTCCGGAGCCAGCTGGACATGCCCGGCGGCGTCGGGATGTCGATCGGGGAGTTCCTGCGCCTGAGCAAGTTCCGAACGACGATCGCCGGGAAGCAGGAGCTCGTCCGCTTCGTCGGCACGGCGGCCGCCCACGTCCTGACCCGGCGCGAGCGGCTCGGTCTCGGCCAGGCGCTCGTCGGCCGGCTCCGCCACGCCCTCCTGCGGGCCGGCGTCCCCCTCTGGCTCAACGCGCCGCTGACGAACCTCGTCGCCGAGAACGGCCGGGTCGTCGGGGCCGAGGTGGAGCGGGATGGCCGGCGGGTCGTCGTCGCCGCCCGGAGGGGCGTCGTCCTCGCCGCGGGCGGCTTCGCCCGGAATCAGGCGATGCGCGAGCAGTACCTCCCGAAGCCGACGTCGGCCGAATGGAGCAGCGCGAACCCCGACGACACCGGGGACGCGATCCGCCTCGGGCTCGAGCTCGGGGCCGCGGTCGACCTCATGGACGACGCCTGGTGGGGATCGGCGTACGTGCTCCCGGGGCAGGGGGCGTTCTTCACCGTCGCCGAGCGGCAGCTCCCGGGGACGCTCGTCGTCGACGCCGCCGGACGCCGCTTCGCCAACGAGGCGATGCCGTACACGGACTGGGGCCACGCTGTCTACGCCCACCACGCCGCGACCGGGGCGGGGATCCCGAACTACCTCGTCCTCGACCAGCGAGCGCGGAGCCGCTACATGCTCGGCACGGCGATGCCGGGGCGGGGCCTGCCGAAGGTCTTCTTCGAGAGCGGGATCGCGGTCCAGGCCGACACGATCCGCGGCCTTGCCGTCCAGCTCGGGATGGACCCCAACGTCCTGGAGGCAACGATCGAACGGTTCAACGGCTTCGCCCGAGGGATGCGGGACCAGGACTTCCGGCGCGGCGAGACCCCCTTCGAGCACGTCTACGCCGACCCCGGGAACTGGCCGAACCCATCGCTCGCCCCGGTCGACCGGCCGCCGTTCTACGCGATCAAGATGGTCGTCGGCGACCTCGGGACGAAGGGCGGCCTCCTGACCGACGAGCGGGCCCGAGTCCTCGACGGGGACGGCCGAGTGATCGCGGGTCTGTACGCGGCCGGTAACTCGTCGGCCTCGGTCATGGGCAACGTCTACGCCGGCGCCGGGGCGACCATCGGTCCGGCGATGACGTTCGGCTACCTCGCCGCGCTCGACATGGCCGGAGCGGGGCTCCCGGCTCCCGCCGCGGCCTGATCCACAGACGCCGGCGAAGGGCGGCGCGGCGCCGATGACCGTCGACCCTGTCAGAGCGGTTCGCGTCCGCTGTGCTCCAACTCTGCGGCCAGCACCTCAACCTCCTCGGTCGAGAGGTTCCGGCTGAGGACCCGGAGGTAGTGCTCCTCCTCGTGGAGGTGAACCCGAACGATCGCAAAGAGGCGGTAGAGGACCCGCCGGAGGCTGAGCAGGTCGCCCGGCGCGACCCCGACCCCGATCCGCGTCGACAGGCGTTCGAGGTCGGCGATGAGCCGGCGGACCTCGCCGTGTTCGCGGCGGAGCGGGGCGAGGGCATGCCCGTTCTGTAGGAGCCGTTCGAGGGTCGGGTAGAGAGCCCGCTCGGCGGCCTCCATGTGCGGAATGAGCTGACCGGTCAGGAAGCCCAGCTCGCCCTCGAGCCGAGCTCGGAGCTCCGGGGCGCCGAGCCGATCGAGATCTTCGGCAAGCTGGAGGAGGGCCTGGACGTGCGGCACGATCTCGGCGTGGTGCCGATGGGCGGTGGTTTGGAGGGCGGTCATCGGTCGATCCTCGGTCGTGGGCGGAGGGCGGCGACGGCCGACCGGACCGGTGGGCCGGAGCCGACCGTCGCGACGAGGATCGCCCATCGCGGCCAGCCCGCCGAGAGAGGTTCGGCCCGAAGCTGAAGGCCGGCCGGCCCCTCCCCGGCGGCGGGCGGGCAGCCGGGCGGTGTCAGTCGACCGGCGGCTTGCGGGCCCGGACGATGGCTGCGAACATCCCGTCGGCGACCGCGTGGGTCGGCCGGATCGAAACGTCCTCGAGCCCGACCGCCCGAAGCCCCGCCTCGTACTCCCCGAACGACAGCGCACCGGCGATGCAACCGACGAAGCTCCCCCGCGCCGCGCGCTCGGCCGGCGAGAGATCGTCGCGGGCGACGACGTCGGCGACCCCGACCCGGCCGCCGGGCCGGAGGACCCGGGCGATTTCGCCGAGGACGGCCGCCTTGTCGGTCGACAGGTTGATGACACAGTTGCTGATGACGACGTCGACCGAGGCGTCGGGGAGGGGCAGCGCCTCGATCCGGCCCTCGAGGAAGGCGACGTTCGCAACCCCTGCCTCGGCGGCGTTCCGTCGGGCCAGCTCGAGCATCTCCGGCGTCATGTCGACCCCGTAGGCGAAGCCCGTCGGCCCGACCCGGCGGGCCGAGAGGATGACGTCGATCCCGCCACCGGAGCCGAGGTCGAGGACGACCTCGCCCGGGCGGAGCTTGGCGACCGCCGTCGGGTTCCCGCAGCCGAGGCTGGCGAGTCGGGCAGCCTCCGGGAGAAGGTCGGCGTCCGAGGCGTCGTAGAGGCCGGCCCCGAAGGCCGCCGCACTCGGATCGACGGGCTCGCCGGTCGCGAGGGTGGTCGGGCTGGCGGAGGCGGGCTCGGACCGGGACGTCGGTCCGCACCCGCAGTCGGTCGGCCCGCAGCAGGCCGCGACCGGCAGCTCGGCATTGAGGACGCCCCGCGCCGCCGCGCCGTAGCGCTGCCGGACGAACTCGGTCAGCGCCTCGGGATCGCTCGGCTCGGTCCCGGGAGGAACGAGATCGGTGGACTGATGCGGCTGCGTCATCGGTTGCGCTCCTTGGGTGCGGTTGCTTCGGACGTGCGGCATCGTAGGGGCTTTATCGACGGTTGTCAATATAGAGCCACATCGATATGCTGAGCCCGTGACCGAGCCGCCAGCCCTCGTCCGATCCGCCAGCCCGGCCGGCGGGCCACCCGTCCGCGCCGAGGCCCCGAACCGCCGGACGACGACGGATCCCGACGTTCGGCTCCTCGCCGCCCTCGCCGACCCGATTCGCCTCCGGATCGTCCGCCAGCTCGCCGACTCGGGATCCGTCTGCGTCTGCGACCTCGACGCCTGTCGGTCGGTGAGCCAGCCGACCGTCTCCCACCACCTCCGGATCCTCCGCGATGCCGGGGTGGTGCGGACCGAGCGGCGCGGGACCTGGATCTACTACTCCCTCGACCCGACCGTCCACGACCGCCTCGCGGCGATCGTCCGAAGCATCCAGCCGCCGCCGCCCGTCGACGCCGCGCCCCCGCCGAAGACCGCCCCGAACGGCCGCGGTCGACGCCTGCCCGTCGCCGCGTCGGTCACCCCCGACGCCGGTCGCTGAACGGACCCCGCCGCGGGCGCCGACCTCGTCGTCACGAGGGCGCTTCGGTTGCCGGCGCGCCGAGCTCGCGGACGATCTCGGCGAGGATCCGGTCAGCTCGCCGCGGCCGGCCGAGCAACCTCCCGCAGCCACCCGGCGATCTGCTCGGCCGGCGGGATCCGGCCGACGCTGACGACCTTGCCGTCGATGACGAGCCCCGGCGTCGAGAGGACGCCGTAGGCCAGGATCTCGGCGTAGTCCGAGACCTTCCGGATCTCGGCCTCAACCCCGGCCAGCTCGACGGCCCGACTCGCCTCGCGCTCGAGGCGAAGGCAGTTGATGCAGCCCGGGCCCAGAACATCGATACGGATCATCGCGGTACTCCTTTCGACTCGACGTCACAACCCGATGGTGTTGAAGAGGTAGCCGACGGCGAGGATGCCGACGACGACGACCGCGGCGAAGAGGACGATGAGCCGGACGTGGATGACCCGCCGCAGGATCACGAACTCCGGGAAGCTGATGGCGACGATGGCCATCATGAAGGCGAGCGTCGTGCCCAGCGGGAGCCCCTTACCGAGCAGGGCCTCGACGACGGGGATCGTCCCCGCGGCGTTCGAGTAGAGCGGGATGGCGAGGGCGACGACGAGCGGGACGGCGACGGGATTGTCGCGCCCGCCGATCTGGACGACGAGCTCGGTCGGCACGTAGCCGTGGATGACGGCGCCGACCCCGATCCCGACGAGGACGAACGGCAGGACCCGCCGGATGAGCCCCTTCGTGTAGGTCCAGGCGTCGCGGATCCGGTCCTCCACGGACGGCCGGACCTCGACGGTCGCCCCGCCGCCCGCCCGAACGGCGAGGACCCACGGCTCGACCCATCGCTCCACCCCGAGCCAACCGAGAACGAGCCCAGCCGCGATGGCGACCCCGAGCCCCGCCGCCATGTAGAGGAGGGCGATCCCGGGACCGAAGAGGCCCCAGAGCAGGACGAGGGCGACTTCGTTCACCATCGGCGAGCTGACGAGGAAGGCGAACGTCACCCCCATCGGCACCCCCGCCTCCACGAAGCCGATGAAGAGCGGGACGGCCGAGCACGAGCAGAACGGCGTGATCACCCCGAAGAGGGCCGCCGCCACCGTCCCGGCGAGCGTCCCGCGCCCGACCAGGAGCGACCGCACCCGCTCCGGCGGGAAGTAGCTCCGCAGGAACGTCACGACGGTCACGATCCCGAGCAGGAGGAGCAGGACCTTGGGGACGTCGTAGAGGAAGAAGGCGACCGCCTCGCCGACGTGGGAGCCGCGCTCCAAGCCCAGAAGCTCGAACGCCGCCCAGTTCGCGGCCGGCAGGTTCGCAAACCAGGCGACGAGCCACAGGATGGCGGCGACAGGAACGGCGACCCGGAGGGGGACGCTGACGCGACGGAGGGTGAGGGTCGTCATCGGAGGAGGTCCTCCAGGGCGGCGAGGGCGGCTCGGCAGGCGGCCTCGTCCCGTTCGTAGTAGACGCGGCGCGAGTCCGAGGTGCCCCGGACGGCCCGGACGAGCCCCGCCGTCCGGAGCCGGGCGAGGTGGTTGCTCACGTTGTTCTGGCGCTCGCCGAGGGCGGCCGCCATCTCGCAGACGCAGTGCGGACCGTTTCGGAGGAGGGCGAGGATCCCCGCCCGGGTCCGGTCGGCGAGGAGGCTGGCGACGCCAAGGGGCGTCTCCACGTCGGGGGCCGGGATGTCGAGACGGAGGTCCGGCAGCGGTGGGAGAACCGGCAGCTCGGTCGGACCGTGCAACATCGTGCTCATTCCCTCATCGATTTCAGCGGTCCAGGCCGGGAGCCACGGCGACGACCTCGCCGCGGACCTCACAGGCCGTCGACAGCGTGTTCAACACGGTCCCGAAGCGGAGGAGGTTGCGTTCCAGGAGATCGACCCGGCGCGGCGGCTCGTCGGTCGTGAGCACGAGCCGGTAGCGGATCCGGGCGATCCGCGGCGGGCGGTCCTCCCGCTCGAGCGTCACCCGGACGCTCGCTGCCTCGTACCGGAACGGAAGGAGCGCCGCAAAGCGCTCGACGTTCTTGAGCAGGCAGGCGGCGAGGGCGGCACCGAGCAGGTCCGCCGGGCCGAAGCGGTCGTCGGCGAGACCCGGGCTCGAGTCGAACTGAATCGCCGCCTCGCGCGTCCGGGCGACCGAGATCCCCGGCGCGATCCGTTCCGCCTCGACGGTGTACGTCAGGACCGTGCTCGCAGCCGGGACGCCGCCCGTGCTCGGCGTCGGCGCAGGCTCCGGATCGGGCGCGGTCGGTGGGCTGAACATCTCACGATGGACTGTGACATCCGACCGTGAGAAAAACCACGTCCGAACGGCCCCCCTCGCGGCGACAAACGTCGTCGGGGGGCGCGCCGGTCGGAGCGCGCCGACGCCCGGTCGAGAGTTCGGGGGGGCCGCGGTCAGTCCGCCGACCCGGTCAGCCGGCCGTGCCGACGACCGTCTCGACCGGAAGCCCCCAGAGCGAGGATCGGGCGACCGTCCGGACCTCGAAGCCCGCTTCCCGGAGCGCCGCCGCCACCGGGATCGGCCGGCAGTCGACGACGGACGGCGCCAGATCATGGAGCGCCTCGTAGAGGCGGACGAGCAGGCGCGTCGGGCGTCCCCGAACATCCCTGGCGAGGGCCGTCACGACGAGCCGTCCGCCCGGTCGAAGGACTCGCCGCGCCTCGGCGAGGACCGACGGGATCTCCGGCGTGTCGAAGAGCTCCAGGACGAACGTCAGGATGACGACGTCGACCGACCCGTCGGGGTAGGGGAGGGTAATGGCGTCCCCGGTCGTGAGCTCGGCCCGATCGGCGAGGCCGGCTCGCCGGAGGCGCTCCTCGGCGACCCGCCGCATCGCCGGGCTGATGTCGAGCCCGAGGACCCGACCGGTCGGTCCGACGGCCCGGGCGAGCCGGACGAGGTCGTGCCCGGTCCCGAAGCCGATCTCGAGAACGGTCTCTCCCGGTCGGACGCCGGCGGCTCGGAGGGCGGCCCCGTGGGCTCGCCGCTCGAACGGGGCGACGAGCCCGTCGTACCAGCGGCTCAAGCGGTCGTACGTGGCCCTGGCCGCGGCGTGGCTCCGGGGGACGCGCTTCACCCCCGACCAAGTGCCGCCCTCGGCGGGCGCCGCTCCCGGCACGGCGGCCGTCGCCGGGCGGAAGCCGATGAGCGCGAGCTGCTCGACGAGGCGCCGCCGAGCCTCCGGAGAGCCGTCATAGGACCAACCGAGGAGGCGGCTCAAGACCGCCCGGACGACCACCACCGGGATCCCGCTGTGCCGTTCGTAGTGCTCGATGACCGCTGCCCCCTCATCGGGCTCGAGGCGACGCCAGGCCGGGACCCAGCGTTCCCGCCCGATCCAGACCTCGCGGGCCAGCCCCGCCTCCACGTTGTGGAGCCAGCCCGTCTTCCGTCCCCAGCCGGCGACGACGACTGCCTCCCGGGTCGCCGGGTCGTAGCGGACGACCTCGAGCGGCGTCGACCGGTGCCGATGGGTTCGACGGCCCTCGTGGACGAGCACGAGGAAGCGATGGCCGAGGAGGAAGCCGAGGCGGGCTCGATAGAGGAGGACGGGGAAACGGAGGAGCCAGGCGAGGATCCCGCGAGGCGGCGACGGTTGTTCGACGCGCGGCGTGGTCATCGGGTCAGGCGCTCGTGGAGCTCGTCGCGGCCGCTCGTGGAGCTCGTCGCGGCCGAGGCGGCCGGCCGCCCGGAAGGCTCGGATCCGGGACTGAATGTCGCGCTGGCGGGCTTCGAGTCGGTCGAACCTGCCTCGGTCGTCGGCGACGGCGGGCACGGTGCTCTCGGCGGTAGCGGGGGATCGTGTTCGGCGTCGCTTCACGAGCCCACGGTAACGCATCCGCTCCCCC
>JBHORA010000150.1:0-6859 GCA_042408535.1 Chloroflexota bacterium
CGGGGACTGCGGGTCATCATCGCCGGGGCGGGAGGGGCGGCCCATCTGCCGGGGATGCTCGCTGCGAAGACGCAGCTGCCGGTCATCGGCGTCCCGATCCCGACCCAGCACCTGGGCGGGCTCGACTCGCTCCTCTCCATCGTCCAGATGCCGCGCGGGATCCCGGTGGCGACGGTCGCCATCGGGAACGCCGACAACGCGGCGCTCCTCGCCGCTGCGATCCTTGCCCTCGGCGATCCGGCTCTCGCCGAGCGGCTCGCCGCCTACCGGGCCCGGCAGACGGCGGCGGTCCTCGAGGATCCGTCGAACGCGGACGCGGCGGCCGTCGCCGGCCCTGGAGGAGCCGCCATCCCGCGGGCCGCCGGGCCCGATGCTGAGGGCTGAGAGAGCTCGGGCGCGAAGGGTCCCATCCGATGAGGACTCGATGACGACCGCCGATCGGCCCGACGACCCGCGCTGGGAGCCCGGCATGCCCGTCCTCGACCGCCAGCCCGTCCCCGAGCGAGCGACGGACGGCAGTCGACGCGTCGGTCCGCGGAGCGTCCCCCGCGCCGTCCCCGAGACGCGGCCGACACCCCTGGCGAGCCACTACATCTCCCTCTCCGTCGTGGTCCTCCTCTGCGGCGTCGTCGCCATCACGGCCATGAACCTCGGGGCGGGCATCGGCCATCCCGCTGTCAAGCTCTCCGTCCTCGTCGGGGCGCCGCTCCTTCTCGCCACGACCGCGGACGCCATCCTCCGGATCTGGCGTTCGGCCTGGGCCTGGATGCCGATCGATCGGGGCCGGGGGCTCTTCCGCCTCGCCTGGCTCGTCCCCGCTGGGGTGGGCTTTGCGGCCACGGCCGTGGCCGCGGTCCTCGTCCTCGCGGCCTGACGGGCGTCGACGGGCCGCGCATGGACGAACGCGAGCGCCGCCTCATCGCCGCCCTCGGTCGCGGGCCGGACGGTCGCTCGACGGACATTCGCTCGGGTCAGGGTGTCCCCGGCTGGCTGGCGACGACGCTCAACTATTGCACCAGGTGCGGGACGACCCTCGAGCTCGGTCGGATCCCGGGAGACGAACGGGAGCGGCTCGCCTGTCCGGCCTGCGGCCTCGTCGCCTACGTGAACCCGCGGCTCGTCGTCACGACCCTCCCGGTCACCGAGGCGGGCGAGGTCGTCCTCATCCGGCGGGGGATCGAGCCCGGGCTCGGGCTCTGGGCCCAGCCCGGCGGCTTCCTCGAGGTCGACGAGACGGTGACCGAGGCGGCCATTCGGGAGACCTTCGAGGAGACGGGCCTCGTCGTGGAGCCGCGCGAGATCATCGGCCTCTACTCGCGCCTCGAGGCGGCCGTCGTCGTCGTCGTCTTCGAGGCCCGCATCGTCGGCGGCGCCGCCAGGCCGTCGACCGAAGCCACCGAGATCGCCTCCTTCACCCCCGACGCGATCCCCTGGCCCGAGATCGCCTTCCGGACGACGTACTGGGCCCTCCGCGACTGGGTCCGCCGGCGGCGACCCGATCTCGCCTCGCCGGACGAGGGGTAGGCCCTGCCGAGGGAGAGGCCCTGCCGAGGGTCGGCGCGGCGACTCGGGCCTTTCACTCGACGACGAGGCAGCTCAGCCCGCCGAACTGCCGATAGGCGGCGTCGGTCGTCACGAGGCGATAGCCGCCCGCGATGGCGAAGGCCGCCAGGTAGGCGTCCATCCAGAGCTTCGGCGATGCCGTCGGGCGGGTAGCGAGTGCTCTCCAGATCGGTTCCAGGCCCGGCGGTTCCGAGATGACGAAGGTGATCCGGTCGTCCCGTTGGAAGGCGTCGTAGACGGCCCAGGCCTCGACGTTCGTCAGGGGCGGGTTCCCGTAGGGGGCCAGGACGGCAGGGTTCGTGAGAAGGCGAAGGAGCGCCTGCTGGGTCGCCCGGCAGAAGGCGACGCTCGCTGGCTCGTCGATGGAGGCGAACCATCGCCGCGCTGCTTCGTGGTGGGCGTGGGCCGAGAGGGCGAGGGCCAACCAGACGTTCGTGTCACAGAGGATCATCCGCGGCCTGATGCCGCCCGAGCGTCGTCGGCGGTGAGGAGCGCAGCGACGCGCTCGGGCGTCAGCTCCTCACCGGGCGGGGCCGGGTGGGCGCATCGAACGAGCGGTAGGCTGACCCGCCCCTCGACCCGCTCCGTCGCGGCGTCTCGGGGGGCGGTGGCTTCGCGCTCGAGACCAAGTCGGATGAGGTCGGCCATCACATCTCGGAGCCGGCGCCCCTCCGCGGCGGCTCGGACCTTGACGGCCCGCAGGAGTTCGTCGGGTAGGTCGACCGTCGTCTTCATCTTGCCATATTACCAGCAAGATGGTTCGATGGGTCCACGATGGCTCAGGACTGCCGCCACCCCCGCGGCGGTCCTCAGACCCCGTAGTAGTCGCGGCGGAGGCCGACGAGGATCGCGCTCAGCTCGGGGCCGGAGACGCCCATCCGCTGGAGGGCGTGGCGAGCGAGCTCGAAGGCGGCTTCGGCCTCCGGGTCGGCGACCCGGCCGACGCCGGTCAGTCGGAGCTCGCGGATGTGGCGTCGGCCGCGGGCCCGGGCAGCGATCTGGAGGTCGGGATTCAGGCGGCGGGCCCGTTCGATGGCGAGCCGCGTCGCGAGCGGGTCGCCGATGGCGACGACGAGGACCCGGGCTCGCTCGAGGCTAGCCCGGGCGAGGATCTCGGGGTTCGCCGCGTCGCCGTAGATCGTCGCGGCACCAAGGCGGGCGGCCTCTTCCAGCCGGCGCTGGTCGCGGTCGACGACGACGACGCGGAAGCCTCGCGCCCGAACGGCGGCGACGATGAGCCGGCCGACCCGCCCGGCCCCGAGGACGACGATCGTGCGGCGGGCCTCGGGTGGCCCGGCGACGGCTTCGCGCTCCGTTCGGTCGAGGACGAGCGAGGGCTTGCCCGTCGCATCGGCTTCGGCGCGCTGCCCAGCGGCGGTCCCCTCGTGGCTCGCCGGTACCCCTGCCGGGCTGCCGGGCGAGCTGCCCGGCGCCCTCATCGCGAGGCGAGTGACCCGAGCTTCGTAGCCGAGGACGAGCCGGCCCGCGACGCGCATCGTGAACGGGTGGACGAGGATGCTCGCCACCGCCGTCCCGAGGACGAGGTTGTAGGTCGGCCGGTCGAAGAGACCGAGCCCGAGGGCGTTCTCGGCCATGAGGAAGCTGAACTCGCCGACGTGGGCGATCGCCGCCCCGAGGAGGATCGCCGAACGAAGCGGAAGCCCGAGAGCCCAGGCGAGGCCCGTCGCGACGACCGCCTTCCCGGTAGCGGCCACGACGACGAGGGCCGCCACGATCGGCAGGGCGGCGACGAGGGCACCGGGGTCGATGAGCATCCCGACGGAGACGAAGAAGAGGACGGCGAACAGGTCGCGGAAGGGGATGACCTCGGCCGTCGCCTGGTACGAGAGGTCGGATTCGGAGACGAGGAGCCCGGCGACGAAGGCGCCGAGGGCGAGGGAGAGGCCGAAAATGGCGCTCGAGGCGAAGGCGGTCACGAGGGCGGTGCCGATGACCGCCAGGAGGAAGAGCTCGGCCGATTGGAGCCGGGCGACGGCCGCGAAGAGGGCCGGCAGGAGCCGGGTTCCGAGGACGAAGGCGAGAGCCAGGAAGAGCGCCGCTCGGCCGAGGGCGAAAAGGAGCGGCCCGACGAAGTCACCGCCGGCGAGGGGCGGCAAGGCGACGATGAAGACGATGGTCGCGATGTCCTGGAGGAGGCTCCAGCCGATGGCGTTCCTGCCGTGGAGGCTGTCGAGCTCGCCCCGCTCGATGAGGACCTTGACGAGGACGAGGGTCGAGCTGATGGACAGGCATGCCCCGAGGACGAGGACCGCCGTCCGGTCGAGACCCAGCCCGACGCCGGTGCCGGCGCCGGCGACGAGGATGACCGCGATCTGGACGACCCCGCCGAGGACGGCGACCCGCCGGACTTCGAGGAGCTCGCGGATCGAAAACTGAACGCCGAGGGCGAAGAGGAGGAGGACGACACCCACCTCGGCCAGGGCGGAGATCTGCTCTGGATCGGCGGCGAGGCCAGGGGTGAAGGGCCCGATGGCCATGCCGGCTGCCACGTAGCCGATGACGGCCGGTTGGCCGAGACGAACGGCGATGGCCCCGCCGAGGAGCGCCACGGCGAGCGCTGCTCCGAGGTCGAGGATGAACCGGAGCTGGGGGCTGAGGGCGAGCTCGAAGCCTGGGAGGGGGCCGTCCACCCGACGATTATCGGTGCCCGAGTGGAGCCAGCGATGTCCAGGCGTGGTCGCGCCCGGCGTGCCCGGCAACGCCCGGCGGTGGCGCCCGCTGGGCCGTGTGTCGGCGGCCTGGGGCTGCAGGCGGCCGAGCTCAGTCGGTCGGAGCGGCGGCTTTTCGGCGTCGTCGAGGGGCAGGCGCCGATTCGTCGTCGCCGCCCGACGGCTCGGTTCCCGGCACCGCTGACGAGCCCGCGACCTCCGCTGGCTCCGTCATGCTCGGGCGTGCCGCTTCGGCTGCCCCCTCCACGGCGGCGATGGCGGCGCCAATGATCCCGGCCTCGTTTCGGAGCGCCGCCGGGACGACCTCGGCCCGGACCGTGAGGCGGGGGAGGAACTTGTCGGCGTTCTTGCTCACCCCGCCGCCGACGATGAAGAGCCGCGGCGAGAAGAGCCGCTCGATGTGGTGGAGGTGCTCGTCGAGATCGGCCGCCCAGGCCTTCCAGGAGAGCCCCCGTCGGATCCGAGCCGCCGCCGCCGACCGCTTCTCGGCGTCGCGGCCCCGGATCTCCATTTGGCCGAGCTCGCTGTTCGGGAGGAGCCGGCCGTCGTAGAAGATGGCCGAGCCCGTCCCAGTGCCGAGGGTGAGGACGATGACCGTTCCCCGCCGCCCGACCCCGGCCCCGAACCGCATCTCGGCGATCCCCGCCGCATCGGCGTCGTTGATGGCCACGACGGGCCGACCGAGGGCGTCGGCGAGGGCCTGGGCGATGGGGTAGTCCTGCCAGCCACGATCGATGTTGGCGGCCGTCTTCGAGACGCCGTCGATCATGACCGAAGGGATGCCGACCCCGACCGGCAGCGGCGCCGCCGCCCCGAGGGAAGCTTCAATCCGGCGAACGATGCGGACCATGACATCAAGGCAGGCGGCCGGCGTCGAGGGGTCGGGGGTCTTGATCCGGATCCGCTCGGAGACGAGGCGTCCGCTCGCCGTGTCGACGGCCGCGCCCTTGATGCCGCTCCCGCCGAAGTCGATGCCGATGGCGATCGGCCCGCCCTCGACGTCGGCTCGGGGGATCCCTGCGCTCTCGGTCTTCGTGCCGCCCTCGTTCGCCTCGGTCACCCTCCGCTCCTTCGTGGCGTCTCGCGTTGTGGGCCGATTGTAGCCGCGGGCCGGCGGTCGGCGCATGGTGCGGGCTCAGCCGGGGCGACCGGATGGCGCCTGACGCATGGTGCGTTCGTGCCGATGGGTGGGCGCTTCCTTCAGCCGAGCGACGGGGGTCGGACCAGACCGGTCCGTAGGGACAAGGGCCCGCCTTGCGTCGACGCTGTCCCCGTCGGCGTGCCCGACGGAGAGATCCGGCTCAGCGGGTCGTGCCCGCGCTCTCCTCCTCGGCCGCCGGCGCCCCCTGGCCGTTCGGCGAGCTCTCCTCCCGAAGCCGAAGCGGCTGGCGCATCGCCCGGAGCATCCGCTCCAGGATCGGCTCGTTCGGGTCGGCGATGGGCGCCCGGGGCCTCCGACTCCAGACCGTCTCCGGTCGCGTCTGGAGGAGGAAGATCTCCCGGTCCCCGTCACGGCCTGGCCCGACCGCCCACTCGATGTCCTGGGCGCCGCGGTGGGCGCGCTCGACGGACCGCCCGAGCCGGGCGAGGGCGACGACCTCCTCGTCGGTCAGGGCCGGCAGCGTCCGGTCGTCCTCGGGCACGTCGCAGGCGACCACCTCACGCCGCTCAGGGTCGAAGCGATAGGCGAAGCCCTTCTCGTTGATCGCCCGGGAGCGGATCTCGTAGGTGACCTTGTCGACGGCGAAGCGGTCGGGCGTCACCTCGCCGCCGACGACGGCGAGACCGAGCCCGTAGGACGCCTCGATGGTGATCTGCGAGGGATCGCCGGTCACCGGATCGAGGGTGATCATGACCCCGGCTGCCGCCGCATCGACCATCCGCTGGACGACGACGGCCAAGGCGAGGTCGTCCTCCGCGACCCCAAAGTTGCGCCGGTAGGCGATGACCTGGGGCGAGTAGAGGCTGCTCCAGCAGCGGCAGACGGCGGCGACGACCTCGTCGGCTCCCAGGATCCAGAGGTAGGTGTCCTGCTGGCCTGCAAACGAGGCCTCGGCGAGGTCTTCCGCCGTCGCCGACGACCGAACGGCGACCGGTACCGCCTCACCCCGGCCGAGGGCGTCGTAGGCTCGGCGGATCTCATCGGCCACGACCGCAACGGGGTCGAACCGCTCGAACAGGGCCCGAATCTCGTCCGATGCCCGAAGGAGCCCGTCGTCGTCCGGGTAGGCGGCGAGGATCCGCCGGATCTGCGGACCGAGCCCGACGCGGCCGACGGCCTCGCGGTACGCCGTCGCCGTGACGGCGAAGCCGGGCGGGACCTGGAGCCCCTCCCGAAGGAGGGACCCCAGGCCGAGCGCTTTGCCGCCGACGAGGGCTCGGTCGTCGGCCGTGCAGTGCTCGAGGAGCAGCGTGTAGGCAGCCATCGCCGGTCAGTCGGCGAGGTCGACGGGCGAATCGTCGTCGAGGTCCCGGAGTCGGTGTCCTCGGCGGCGACCGAGGCTTCGATCCGCGAGCGGCTCTTGCGCCTGGCGCGGTCGACAATGGATGCCGAGGGCGAAGCCGGTCGGCGCCGGTCGAAGCCCATCGAAGGCGCGAGCCGGCGC
>JBHORA010000024.1:0-1007 GCA_042408535.1 Chloroflexota bacterium
GGCTCGTCCCGGGGACGTCCGCGCGAGCCCGGACGACGGCGCTGCGGGAGGCGAGATCGACGGCGGCGGCTTCGACGCCGGGGACGGCTTCGAGGGCGGTCTTGACCCGGACGACACAGTCGTCGCAGGTCATGCCACCGACGCCGAGGTCGATGAGGACGATGGGTTCCGTGTTCATCGTGGCCTGATCTCCTTCCGTTCTTGGATCACGGTGTTCGGCAAGAGGTGACGGCCGTCAACGACGGGGCCTCCGAGTGGGCCGTCATCCATCGGCCGCGCCGGCTGCGACCTCCCCCTCGGTGGCGAGGACGAGGCACGAGGTGAGGCGGGCGGCGTTGTCCCGGACGATCGCCTCGCCGAGGTCGAGGATCGTCCGGACCCGCTCGTCGACGAGGCGGTAACGGGTGAAGCGGCCGTCGACCTCGCCGACGACGTAGCCGCACCAGCGGAGGCACGAGAGGTGGCTCGAGACCCGACCCTGGGCGAGTCCCAGCTCGGCCACGAGCTCGGTCACCGTCCGCGGCCGCTCCCGAAGGAGCTCGAGGATCTGGATCCGGGTCGGATCGGCGAGCCCCTGGAAGAAGGCCGCCAGGCCCTTCGGCCGGGGGAGGGGAGCGCCTTCCCTGGCGGCGGCCGGGAGGTTGCTCCGGGCGATGGGGGTTGCTTGGCTGTACCGCATGAGCATACGGTAGCCCGTATCTACATGCGCATCAATAGCCCCACCATGGGCGATCGGGCGCGCTACGATCGGCCCATGGCGACCGTCTACGGTGCCGTCGAGGCCGGCGGCACGAAGTTCGTCTGTCTCGTCGGCTCGGGCCCCGACGACGTCCGTCGGACGACCCGCATCCCGACCGGCGAGCCGGGTCCGACCCTGGCCGCTGTCGTCGACTTCTTCCGCGAGGCCGTCGCCGCCGGGGAACCGATCCGCGCGTTGGGCGTAGGCTCCTTCGGCCCCCTCGAGCTTCGGCCGACCCGTCCCGACTACGGGCGCATCCTCCACACCC
>JBHORA010000156.1:0-30595 GCA_042408535.1 Chloroflexota bacterium
CGGGCTCCGCGGGCGCGACGCCTGCAGCGTCGACGCCGGGACGACCAGGCGACCCGGCCGGCCGTCCCCTCCCGTGGCGAGGAGCCGCGCCGGCGGGCCGCGCCAACATCCGGACCGAGCAGCCTCGCCGACGCCCCTCGCCCAGCGGCGCGGGCGGGCGCCCGGCCTGCAGCCCGTTTCGGACCGGGTGAAGCTGCTCTCGGTGCCGTGTCTCTGCTCCCGGGGCGCTGCCCGACAGCCGGAACCACCGCCGTCGGACCCGGCCGC
Source organism: Chloroflexota bacterium (assembly GCA_042408535.1). Classification (GTDB taxonomy): domain Bacteria; phylum Chloroflexota; class Limnocylindria; order Limnocylindrales; family CSP1-4; genus BPIH01. The sequence continues at coordinate 268 of JBHORA010000156.1, forward strand.
CGGACCGGCCCAGGCTGCTTCTTCTCCTTTACTCGTAGGGCGAGTGGGTCGGCGAACCGGGCCTTCGTTTTCCACATCGCCTCCGGGAAGCGCGAGCGTGCCGGGGTCCGTCGCGTGCCCCGGTCGCGGCAGAGATCTTCCTCGATACGCCCTCTACGAGTAACGGCGAAATATCGTTCAACGCCGCACTACCGGGGCGAGTAAACGAGCATTTCCGGCCGGCCGGCGACCGAACTTACTCGCACCATGAGTATCGTGGAAGAGAGAGCCCCCGGCCGCCGCCGCGCCCCCGACCGCCATCGCGCCCGGACCCGTGCCCCCGGCCGTTGCCCCGGAACGGCAGCTCGGCCCCCGCCCGACCCCGGGGCCCCAGCCCAGCCGGTGCCAACAAACCACCGCCGCCCGGACGAGCCGCCTCCTCCCGTCCAGGCAGCCATCGAGACTACCCCCGTCTCGGCTGCCAGCGGCCTGGCCAGACGGCTCGGCTATCATTCGGGCGATGGCTGCCCTCTCGCGTGCCGACGTCGCCCACGTCGCCCATCTCGCCCGCCTCGGCCTGAGCGACGACGAGCTCGCCCGCCTCGAGGTCGAGCTCAACCACATCCTCGAGCAATACGCCATCCTTGCCCGCCTCGACACGGAGGCGATCCCGCCGACGGCCCAGACGATCGAGCTCGAGAACATCCTCCGCGACGACGAGCCCGGTCCGTCGCTGCCCGTCGCCGACGTCCTCGCCAACGCCCCCGAGGTCTCCGCCGACTTCTTCGTCGTGCCGGCGATCCTCGCCGGACCCGACGCCGCGAACCGGTGAGCGACACTCGTCCCGTTCCGAGGGGCATGGAGGGACTGACCCGCCTCGGTGTCGCCGAGCTCGGCGCGCTCCTCCGACACGGCGAGGTGAGCGCCGCCGAAGTCGCCACGGCCCACCTCGAGCGGGCCGCGCGCCAGAACCGAGCCCTCAACGCCTGGCTGAGCATCGATCCCGACGCCGTCTTCGAGGAGGCGGCTGCCGCCGACCGCCGCCTCGCCGAGGCCCGCCGGGACGGTCCCGAGGCCCTCGCCGCCTGCCACCCGCTCCTCGGCGTTCCGGTCGCCCTGAAGGACCTCGTCTCCGTCCGGGGCGGCCCCTGCACGGCCGGCTCGCGGATCCTGGCCGGCTACCGGGCCCCCTACGACGCCCACATCACCGAACGCCTCCGCGCGGTCGGAGCCGTCATCCTCGGCAAGACGAACATGGACGAGTTCGCCATGGGCAGCTCCACGGAGCACTCGGCCTACGGCCCGACGGCGAACCCCTGGGCCCTCGACCGCGTTCCCGGCGGCAGCAGCGGCGGTTCGGCGGCCGCGGTCGCCGCCTACCACGTTCCGGTGGCGATCGGGACCGATACCGGCGGCTCGATCCGCCAGCCTGCCTCTCTGTGCGGCATCGTGGGACTGAAGCCGACGTATGGCCGCGTCAGCCGCTACGGCATCGTCGCCTTCGCCAGCTCCCTCGACCAGATCGGCCCTTTCGGGCGGAGCGTCGCGGACGCCGCCGCCCTCCTCCATGCCATCGCCGGACGCGACGAGCGGGATTCGACATCAGCCCCGATCCCTGTCCCGGACGAGCTCCTCGCCCTCCCGGATGACGCCGCGGCGGCCGACTGGCTCCGCGGGCGGCGGCTTGCCCTCCCCCGGGAGTATTTCGTGGCCGGCATGGAACCCGGCGTCGAGGCGCGGGTCCGCGAGGCCGTTGCCACCCTCGAGGGCGCCGGCGCCCGGATCGAGGAGGTCAGCCTACCCCACACCGGGTACGGACTCGCCTCCTACTACATCGTCGCTCCGGCCGAAGCTTCGGCGAACCTCGCCCGCTACGACGGGATCCGCTTCGGCCCCCGCCTCGGCGAGGGACGCGACTACATCGCCGATTACAAGCGGACCCGGGGCGAGGGCTTCGGCCCCGAGGTGAAGCGCCGGATCATGCTCGGGACCTATGCTCTTTCGGCCGGCTACTACGACGCCTACTACCTGAAGGCTCAGAAGGTTCGGACCCTCATCAAGGCGGACTTCGACCGGGTCTTCGCTGCCGGGTTCGAGGCGATCGTCGCCCCGACGAGCCCGACGGTCGCCTTCCCCCTCGGGGCGAAGCTCGCCGATCCCGTCGCCATGTACCTCTCCGATGCGTGCACCCTGCCGGTGAACATGGCGGGTCTGCCCGGGCTCTCGATCCCCTGCGGCCTCTCCGAGGGGCTCCCCGTGGGGCTCCAGCTCATCGGTCCGCCGTGGAGCGAGCTCACCCTCTTTCGGCTCGGGCGGGCCTACGAGGCGATCACCGCCGAGGCGCCCTGGAGGCGGCTCGAACCGGCCGACCTGGCGGCCCTCGACGATCGGACGACGCCGACCCCGGCCGAGCGCCTCGCCCGAGCTCGGGCGGCGGCGGTCGTGCCGACGGCGTGACCGAGGAGGGAAGGACGATGTCGGTCGAGGACCGGGCCACCGACCCGCCGCTCGCCCCGCCGCTCGCCCCGCCGCGGCCTCCCCTTCGAGAGCGAGCCCTCGCCGCTCGCGTCCGGGCCGTCCCCCCCTCGGGGATCCGCCGCTTCTTCGACATCGCGGCGACAATGGAGGACGTCATCAGCCTCGGGGTCGGGGAGCCCGACTTCGACACGCCGCCCCAGGTCGTCGAGGCCGGCGTCGAGGCCCTCCGCAGGGGCCGCACCCACTACACGAGCAACTACGGGACCCTCGAGCTTCGGACGGCCCTCGCCGAGCACCTCGACCGCCGCTACGGCTTGCGCTATGACCCCGAACGCGAACTCCTCGTCACGGTCGGCGCCTCGGAAGCCGTCGACGTCGCCCTGCGGGCGACCTGCGATCCCGGCGACGAGGTCGTCCTCCACGAGCCGTCCTACGTCGCCTACGCACCGGCCGTCGTCTTCGCCGGTGGGATCGTCCGCTTCGTCCCGACCAGCTTCGAGGACGACTTCGCTCTCGATCCCGAGCGGGTCGAGGCGGCCGTCACCCCCCGAACGAAGATCCTCTTCCTCGGCTACCCCTGCAACCCGACCGGGGCCGTCCTCCCACCCGATGCCCAGGCCGCCCTGGCCGAGATCGCGGTCCGCCACGACCTGCTCGTCGTCAGCGACGAGATCTACGATCGCCTCGCCTACGGCTCCTACGTCCACCGGCCGATGAGCGCCCTGCCGGGGATGCGCGAGCGGACGATCCTCATCGGCGGCTTCTCGAAGGCGTACGCCATGACCGGCTGGCGAATCGGCTGGCTCGCGGCCCCGGCCCACCTCGTCGAGGGGATCGTCAAGGTCCATCAGTACGCCATCATGTCGGCCCCGACGGTCGCCCAGGACGCCGCCCTCGTGGCGCTCCGGACGGCAGAGGCCGACGTCCGGCGGATGGTCGCCGAGTACGACCGCCGGCGTCGGCTCCTCGTCGAGGGCTTGAACCGGATCGGCCTGCCGACCTTCGAGCCGCGGGGCGCCTTCTACGCTTTCCCAAAGATCACGGGCACCGGGCTCGACTCGGACGCCTTCACCGAACGGCTCCTCCGGGAGGAGGGCGTCGCCGTCGTGCCTGGGAACGCCTTCGGGCCCTCCGGCGAGGGCCACGTCCGGATGTGCTACGCAACCGCCTACGAGAAGATCGAAGAGGCGCTCCGCCGGATCGAGCGCTTCGTCGCCCGACTCGGCGGGGGAGCCCGACTCGGCGGGGGAGGACGGTGATGGCGGCCGTCCTCGTCGCTTCGGGTCTCGTCCTCGTCCTCATCGGCCTCGGTCGAGGCTACGCGGCGAGCCGCTCCGCCCTCGCGCCCCTCGTCCATCCGGGCGAGCCGACCCGAGCAGCCATCGATGCCGGGCGTCCCCTCGTCGCCCGGATGAGGGTCCGTCGCTTCCTCCGGGGGACCGCCGCCGCCATCGTCTGGCTCCTCCTCGCCGGCTACGGGCTCTTCCTCGTCAGCGTCGGGCTCGGGCGATGAGGGGACCGAAGGCAATGCCTTCGATGGAGCGGATGCGCCTGCGGCCGATCCGCGAACCAGCGCCGAGGTCGGGGGGCGGTCGGGTTCCGCCGGCAGGTCGCCCGGAGCCCGGACGTGGTGGCGACATCCGGAGGCGGGCGCGGTGAGCGTCGCGACGCGGCCGGGCCGTCCCGTCTCCCGGGCCCTCGAGCGCTTCGAGGCCGTCATCGGCATGGAGGTCCACTGCCAGCCGAAGACGGCGAGCAAGCTCTTCTGCCGCTGCCGGGCCGACTACGACGGCGCCCCGCCGAACAGCCTCGTCTGTCCGGTCTGCCTCGGCCTGCCGGGCGTCCTGCCGGTCCTCAACCGGCGGGCCGTGGAACACGTCCTCCGGGTCGGACTCGCCATCGAGGCGACGATCCCATCGGTCACCCGCTGGGACCGAAAGAACTACTTCTACCCGGACCTGCCGAAGGGCTACCAGATCAGCCAGTACCAGATCCCCCTCGCTGCCAACGGCCGCCTCGTCGTCGAGACGAGCGAGGGGCCCCTCACGGTCCGGATCCGGCGGGCCCACCTCGAGGAGGACACGGCGAAGCTCGTCCATGCCGAGGTGAACGGCCGCCCCGTCAGCCTCGTCGACTTCAATCGCTCGGGGGCGCCCCTCATGGAGATCGTGACCGAGCCCGACATCCGGACCGCCGAGGGCGCCAGGCGCTACGCCGAGGAGCTCCAGCTCCTCCTCCGGACGATCGGCGCTTCCGATGCCGACATGGAGCGCGGCCAGCTTCGGGTCGAAGCGAACGTCTCGGTCCGCCCGCGCGGCGCGACGGAGCTTGGGACGCGGATCGAAATCAAGAACATGAACTCCTTCCGGTCCGTCGAGCGGGCGATCGCCTACGAGATCGAACGCCAGGTGGCCGCCCTCGATGCCGGTGAGCCGCTCCGTCAGGAGACGCGGGGCTGGGACGAGAACCGCGGGGCGACGTACGTCATGCGGGTCAAGGAGTCCGAAGACGACTACCGCTACTTCCCGGAGCCTGATCTCCCGCCCCTCCGAATCGAGCCTGCCTGGCTGGAGGCGATCCGGGCCGAACTGCCCGAGCTCCCGGCAGCCCGCCGAGCCCGGTATCGGGAGGTCCTCGGCCTGCCGGCGGCGGACGCCGCGGTCATCGTCGGCGATCTCGAAGCGACGGCCCTCTTCGAGGCCCTCCTCGTCGCTGGCAGCGGGCCGAAGGCGGCCGCCAACTGGGTGACCGGCGAGTACCTCCGCCATCGGAAGGCTGGTGGGATCCCGGTCGAGCGGCTCGCCCCGGAGCGGCTCGCGCCCGAACTCGCCCGTCTCATCGCCCTCGTCGATGCCGGGCGCCTGACCCTGGCCAACGCAAAGGCGATCCTCGCCGCCCACCTCGAGCGGGGCGAAGCGGTCGAGGCGCTCGCCGCCGGCTACGAGCGGATCGACGATGCGGCTGCCATCGGGCGAATCGTCGACGAGGTCCTCGGCGCCCATCCGGCTGCCGTGGCCGACGTCCGGGCCGGCAAGGACCAGGCGATCCGGTTCCTCGTCGGCCAGGTCATGAAGGTGACCCGGGGCCAGGCGAACGCGGCTCGCGCGGAAGCGGTGATCCGGGCCAGGCTCGGTCGCGATCCCCATGCCGAGGATTCGGGAGGCGGCCCCTCGGGTGCCTCGGAGGGGGGGCGGGGCCGGTGAGCCCGGTGGGCCTCGTCCTCGTCGCCGTCGGCCTCCTGCTCGTCGCCGTCGGCCTCCGCCGCGCCCGCGGGCCGTGGGCCCGCTACCGGGCGCTCCGGGCCCAGGACGAGAACATCGCTCGCTACGAAGCCTGGCGGGGTGGCGTCCGGAACGACGCCCGGACCGGGGCCTCGGTGGCCATGGCCATCCTCCGCCGGCAGGCGGCCATCGGGGTCGCGATCGCCGTCCTCGGCGGCCTCCTCGTCGTCGCCGGCCTCCTCGTTCGCTGACGCCTTCTCTCGGTCGCCGGTCTCGCCAGCGAGTGCCGAGATCGGCGAAGGTCAGCCGCGGAGGCGCCGGACCTCGACGGCGGTGCAGCGGTCCATGACAACGGCCAGCCCGCCTTCGTGGGCGATGCGGGCGGCCTCCCAGTCGACGAGGCCGTACTGGAGCCAGAGACAGCGAGCCCCGATGGCGACGGCCTCCCTGGCGTGCTCTCGGCAGGCCTCGACCCGACGGAAGACGTCGACGATGTCGATCGGCCCTTTGGCGGCCGCCGCGGCGGCGAGGGTCGGGTAGGCGGGCCGGCCGAGGACCTCGCGTTCCTTCGGGTTTACCGGGACGCACTCGTAGCCGGCGGCGAGGAGGGTCGCCATGACCCCGTGCGAGGGCCGGCCGGGTCGCGACGAGGCGCCGACGATGGCGATCCGGCGGCTGGAGCGGAGAAGGCGGGCAATGCCGGCGTCGTCGAGGACCGGGACGGGGCCGCGCCCCTCGGCGAGGTCGAGGAAGGCGCGAACGCGGTCGTGGTCGGACGGGGACGCCGGGGGCGGCTCGCTCGGATCGTCCATCGGTAGCGGTTCCATCGAGGCAAGGGTGTCCGACGGGGAGGGGCCGCGACGAGGAGGGCCTGGGGAGGACGATACCCGCGGGACGGCAACCCCTCGGCTGCATCGGCGCCCGCGGCAGGCAGCCGAGGTTTCGCGATCTCGTCCCCCGATCAGGCCGTCCCGACCCGGGGACCCCTGCCGGACATCATTGCACGGTCGCCCGCGGACGTGCATACTTCGCCCGGAACCCGGGAGGAGGGTTGACATCGAGTCCGGGCCGAGCACCGCTCGGGCCCCCGACGGCGTGATGCCGGGCGCGCCGATCGGCCGGGCGGCCGGACCGCGGAGGCCGTCGGGTGCCCGCCCGACACCACGAACCGGCAGCTGCCGGAACGAGAGTCGACGCCTCGAGGCGTCGAGCATGCAGGAGGAGAAGACCGTGCGCATCCCACGCACCCTCGTCGCCCTGCTGAGCGCCACGGCCATCGTCGCCGCGGCCTGCGGCGGTGGCGCCTCGCCGAGCCCCTCGCCAGCTGCGTCCCCATCGCCCTCGCCGGCCGTCTCTCCGTCGGCGGCCGAGTCTCCCTCGCCGTCGGCCGTCGCCTTCAAGGCCTGCCAGGTCAGCGACACCGGCGGAATCGACGACAAGAGCTTCAACCAGAACGCCTGGAAGGGCATGCAGGATGCCCAGGCCGAGTTCGGGATCGAGGTCAAGTTCCTGGAATCGCGGGCGAGCACCGACTACGCCCGGAACATCCAGCAGTTCATCAACGAGAAGTGCGACATCATCATCACCGTCGGCTTCCTCCTCGGTGACGACACGAAGGCTGCCGCCGAGGCGAACCCGAACGTCCGTTTCGCCATCGTCGACTTTGCCTACGACCCGCCGGTGCCGAACATCGAGGGTCTCGTCTACGCCACCGACGAGGCGGCGATGCTCGCCGGCTACGTCTCGGCGGCCTGGTCGAAGACGGGCAAGCTTGCTACCTTTGGCGGCGTCAACATCCCACCGGTGACAGCCTTCATGGACGGCTTCGTCGCCGGCGCGAACTACTACAACAAGCAGAAGGGCAAGAACGTCACCGTCCTCGGCTGGGATCCGGTCGCCAAGACGGGTTCTTTCACCGGGAACTTCGAGAGCACCGACGACGCGAAGAATTTGACCCTCGGGTTCCTCCAGGAGGGAGCCGACGTCATCCTTCCCGTCGGCGGGCCGATCGGGAAGGGGACCTTCGCCGCCATCGAGGAGACCGGTGCCCAGGCCGTCGGTCTCGGGGTGGACGTCGACTGGACGGTCACCGTCCCCGAGTACAAGCAGTACATGCTGACGAGCATCATCAAAAAGATCGACGTCTCGGTGAAGGGTGCCATCGAGCGGGCTCTCAAGGGTCAGCCGGTCCAGCCCGTCTTCGTCAGCACCCTCGCCAACGACGGCGTCGGCATCGCCCCCTTCCACGATTACGACAGCCAGGTCTCGGCCGATACGAAGGCGGAGGTCGAGGCGCTTCGCCAGGCGATCATCGCCGGCACCGTGAAGGTGTCCGACTACTTCGCGAAGTAGCGGCCGCCATCGAACGACCGTCGCCGATCGGCGGCGCCGTCGAGGCGCCGCCGATCGGTATCTGGAGGACCGGCGCGGTGGAGCTCCAGCTCCGAGGCATCACGAAGCGCTTCCCCGGGGTCGTCGCCAACGAGAAGATCGACCTTGACGTTCGACCCGGCGAAATCCACGCCCTCCTCGGCGAAAACGGGGCCGGGAAGACGACGCTCATGAACGTCCTCTACGGCCTCTACCGGCCCGACGAGGGCGAGATCCGGATCGACGGCCGTCCCGTCGTCTTCCACGACCCGGGCGACGCCATCGCCGCCGGGATCGGGATGGTCCACCAGCACTTCATGCTCGTCCCGGTCTTCACGGTGACCGAGAACGTCATGCTCGGCATCGAGTCGACCCGAGGTCCCCTCGGTTTCCTCGACCGAGCGGCGGCGCGGGCCCGCGTCGTCGAGATCGCTCGCGAGCACGGGCTTGCCGTCGACCCCGACGCCGTCGTCGAGGATCTGCCGGTCGGGGTCCGCCAGCGGGTCGAGATCATCAAGACGCTCTACCGGCGCTCGCGGCTCCTCATCCTCGACGAGCCGACGGCCGTCCTGACGCCTCAGGAGACCGACGACCTCTTCGCCGTCATGCGCTCGCTCCGAGCGAGCGGGACGTCGATCATCTTCATCACCCACAAGCTGAACGAGGTCCTCGCCATCGCCGACCGGATCACCGTGCTTCGGCGGGGTCGGGTTGTCGGCACGACGACGCCTGCCGAGGCGACCCGCGAGAGCCTGGCCCGGATGATGGTTGGCCGACCCGTCGAGCTCGAGGTCGAGAAGGGGCCGGCCCGGCCGGGCAGCCCGGTCCTCCAGATCCGGGGCCTGACCGTTCGCGACGATCGGGGCCACCTCGCCGTTCGGGACCTCGACCTCGACGTCAGAGCTGGCGAGATCGTTGCCATCGCCGGCGTCCAGGGCAACGGCCAGACGGAGCTCGTGGAGGCGATCACTGGCCTTCGGGCGCCGGTCGCTGGGCAGGTCCGGATCGCCGGTCGGGAGGTCCGCTTCGACCCCCGGCGGATCTTCGAGCTCGGGGTCGGCCACGTCCCGGAGGACCGCCTCGAGGACGGCCTCGTCCCCGGCTTTTCGGTGGCCGAGAACCTCGTCTTGAACACGTACCACCTCCGCCCCTACAGCGACGGGCTCCGGCTTCGCCGCGATTCGATCATCGCCACCGCGATGGAGCTCGTCGACGAGTTCGACATCCGGACCCCATCGATCTTCAACGACGTCGCCAACCTCTCCGGCGGCAACCAGCAGAAGGTCATCGTCGCTCGCGAGTTCAGCCGTCCCGTCCTCCTCCTCGTCGCCGCCCAGCCGACCCGCGGCCTCGATGTTGGTTCCATCGAGTACATCCACCGCCGGATCGTCGCCAAGCGGGACGAGGGGGCTGGCGTCCTCCTCGTTTCGACGGAGCTCGACGAAGCGATCTCGCTCGGTGATCGGATCGCCGTCATGTACGGCGGCCGGATCGTTCGGATCCTCGAGCCGGCCGAGGCGACGCCCGAGCTCCTCGGTCTCCTCATGGGTGGCGCCCATCCCGAGGCGGCCACGCCGGAGGCGGTGGCTGCCGCCGTCGAAGCCGGAGGTCGGCCCGATGCCTGATGAGGAGCGGCCGATCGGCCACGAAGAGGGAGCCGGGCAGAGGGGGGATCGATGGCCCGGAGCGGCGACGGCGAGGGCGAGCGAGGCCGAGGCTTCGCCGGACCTCGGGGAGGAGCGGATCGCTCGCCCGCAGAACGGGGCCGAAGGACCGCCGGCGGGGCTCGTCGCCGCCCTCCTGGTCAGGGCGAGTCGGGGCCTCGTCCCGGTCCTCGCCCTCGTCAGTGCCTTCGTCGTCGGGGCCCTCGTCATCGTCCTCTCCGATCGCCAGGCCCTGCCGCTCTGGCCGACGGACCCCGTGACGGCCTTCCGCCTCTCCCTCGAGACCGTCGCTGCCGCCTACAGTGCCCTCCTTCGCGGCGCCCTCGGCGACCCGGCTGCCTACGTCTCGGCCTTCGCCTCGGGCGACCCGGCCCGGATCGTTGCCGCCTTCAACCCCGTCTCCGAGTCGCTCCTGAGCGCGACCCCGCTCATCTTCACCGGCCTCGCCGTCGCCCTTGGCTTCCGGTCGGGGCTCTTCAACATCGGTGCCGAGGGCCAGCTCTACATCGGGGCGATGTTCGCGACGTACGTCGGCTTCGCCGTCAGCGGGCTGCCGGCCTACGTCCACCTTCCCCTCGCCCTCGCAGCGGGCGCCCTCGGCGGCGCCCTGTGGGGCTTCATTCCGGGCCTCCTGAAGGCTCGCACCGGGGCCCACGAGGTGATCACGACGATCATGCTGAACTACGTCAGCTACCGGATCATCGACTGGATCCTCAAGCAGCCCTTCTATCAGCGGGAGGGCCGGACCGATCCGATCTCGAAGATCGTCGAGTCGACCGCCCAGTTGCCGCCGATCGTCGAGGGTCTCCGGGTCCACTGGGGCTTTCTCCTCGCCCTCGCGGCAGCCGTCTTCGTCTCCTGGCTTCTCTTCCGCTCGACCCTCGGCTTCGAGTTCCGGGCCGTCGGATTGAACCCGTCCGCTGCGAGGTACGCAGGCATGAGCATCGCCCGGACCCTCGTCCTGACGATGGGCATCGGGGGTGCCCTCGCTGGCCTGGCCGGGACGGCCGAGATCCTCGGCGCGAACAAGACCCTCACCGCCGGCTTCTCGCCCGGCTACGGCTTCGATGCCATCGCCCTCGCTCTCCTCGGTGGCTCGCGGCCGGCCGGGGTCGTGGCGGCGGCACTCCTTTTCGGTGCCCTTCGGGCCGGGGCGACACCGATGCAGTCGGCGACGGGGATCCCGATCGACCTCGTCGTCGTCATCCAGGCCCTCGTCATCATGTTCGTCGCGGCTCCCGCCCTCGTCCGGGCGATCTACCGGATCCGAGCCCCGGAGAAGGCCGCCCTCGAGGGCTTCTCGAAGGGCTGGGGGGCGTGACGATGGCGATGGGTGAGAGGTCGACCGGGGGCGCCGTCACCGGTCGGCTGGGCGGGGCGACGCCGTCAACGATGGTCATCGTCGACCCGGCCGCCCTTCGTCGGCAGCGCCTCCTCGGTCTCCTCTTCCTCGGCACGGCGGCCGTCATCGCCGGCGTCTTCGGGGCCACGGTCCCCCAGGACGCGAGCTCGACCTTCGGGCTCAATCCGATCGGCAAGGTCACCTTCCCGCTGCCCGACCTCGTCGTCCCCTCGGCACCCGTCGCCTACCTCCTGGCCGCCGTGGCGGCCTTCTTGGGAGCCGTCCAGCTCGTCCGCGGCTTCGGCCACCGGACGGCCCTCGTCCTGGCCGTCGTCGTCGTCGCCTTCATCTTCGGCTTCCTCACCTGGGCGGCGGCCGGCAAGTCGATGAGCCTCCTCGGGGTCCTCCAGACGACGATCGCCCGAGCGGTACCGATCACCCTCGGCGCCCTGTCGGGTGTCCTCTGCGAGCGCTCGGGGGTCGTGAACATCGCCATCGAGGGGATGCTCCTCTCGGGTGCCTTCACGGCGGCCGTCGTCACGAGTGCGAGCGGGAACGTCTGGCTCGGTCTCGTCGCGGCAACCCTCGTCGGTGGGGTCCTGGCCGCTGTCCTCGCCGTCCTTGCCATCCGCTATCTCGTCGACCAGATCATCGCCGGCTTCGTCATCAACATCTTCGCCGTCGGCATCACGAGCTTCGTCTCGACGCGGATCCTCCAGGTCACCCCGGAGTTGAACACGCCCGGGCGGATGGGGCCCTTCCTCGTGCCGGTCCTCTCGGAGATCCCGATCATCGGGCCCCTCTTCTTCTCGGCCAACATCTTCGTCTACGGGATGTTCGTCCTCATCGCCGTCATCCACGTCGCCCTCTTCTCGACCCGCTATGGGCTCCGGGTTCGGGCGGTCGGCGAACACCCCAGGGCGGCCGACACGGTCGGGATCGACGTCCTCTTCACGCGCTATCGGAACGTCATCCTCGGCGGTCTCGTGGCCGGCTTCGCGGGGGCCTACTTCACCATCGGCTCGACGGGCGGCTTCGAGCGGGAAATGACGGCTGGGCGTGGCTTCATCGGGCTGGCGGCGATGATCTTCGGTGGCTGGACGCCGATCGGGAGCTTCTTCGCCGGGCTCGTCTTCGGCTTCGCCGACACCCTTCAGGCTCGGCTCTCGATCCTGAACATCCCGATCCAATCGGAGTTCCTCCTCATGGTCCCGTACGTCGTCACGATCATCGTCGTCGCCGGTCTCGTTGGTCGGGTCCGGGCACCGGCGGCGGACGGGCGGCCGTATCGGAAGGAGTAGGGTCGGAGCGGACGGGGGACGGCCACGCCGGATGCAGCCGACGATCGGCGGGGGCCGGTGCCGGCATCCGCTGGCGGGGCCGGTGCCGGCATCGGCTGGCGGGGGCCGGTGCCGGGCCGGCGCCGGTGGTGGAGATGGCGGGGACACCCGCGGGGCCGGGAGACGGTGGTTCGGCGCCCCTCGGCGCCGGTGGCCGCGCGGAGGCGGGTGCTGGCCATGGGACCCGAACCTGAGCTCGGGCGGAGCCTGGGGGCGTGGAAGGGATGGCCGGCGACGCGACCGACCGAGTTTCTTCTCGGATACTCGCCAGGCGAGTCACCCGCGCGAGTTTCTTCTCGGATACTCGCCAGGCGAGTACCGCAGAACGTTTTCTTCCTGGTTACGCGCCGTGCGAGTATCGACGACGGGTCGCCGTCCATCGCACTCGTACGACGAGTATCGTGGAAGAACGGGTGGCCGGCCGCCGCGCGACCCGTGCCCGACCCACGCCCGACCCACGCCCGACCCATCCCCGACCCTCTCCCGGCCCCTGGAGGAGCGGATCCGTCGGCTTGGTCCGGCCGCGGCGCGGGGGCCTGGGACGGAGATGGGCCGGTCGCCCGCGTCGACGGCGCGTCAATCCCCCGGCGTTACCCCGTCGACGCGGACCCCCGTCGAAACCCGGCCGTCGGCCAGCCCCTGGAGGGTTGCCCCGAGGCGATCGCGCACGTCGGGCGAGACCCGGGTGTCGAGGTCGTGGAAGGGAGCCCAGCTGATGCCGCCCGTGGCTGCCCGCTCGACCCGGACCCCGGGCGTGAAGGCCCCGGCTCGGATCCGATCGATCGCTCCGGAGACGGCGGTCGCCACGTCCTTGAGGATTGAGGTGACGAGACATGGCCGTGCATCCGGCACCGTCACCCATTGATCGACCTCGGCGCCGATGGCCAGGGCGCCCCCGGCGCAGGCGGCGACGAGGGCGGCATCGCTCGTCAGCTCCTTCGAGGCCCGGCCGCCGACGCCGGCCAGGCCCGAGGCGGCGAAGACGACGTCCGCCCCGGCGGCGACGAGTTGCCCCGCCGCCGAGCGCCCCGCCGCCGGATCCCCGAAGGCGGGCCCATACACGATCGGGACCCGAACGCTGGGCCGGAGGGCCTTCGCCCCGTTCCGGAAACCCTCGACGAAGGCCTCGACGGGCGGCACGTCGAGGGCCCCAACGGCGCCGACGACGCCGGATCCGGTGAGCGAGGCGGCGAGGATCCCGGCCAGGTAGCCGATTTCGTCCTCGGCGAAGACGAGGGACTCGCCGTTCCGCGACCAGGCCCCGTCGTGGCCGGCCGTTGGGATGCCGTCGACGGCGATGAAGCGAACCTCGGGGTGGGCAGCCGCTGCGTCACCGAGGGCGTCGGCCATGAAGAGGCCGACCCCGACGACCACGACGGCTCCATCCTCGACGGCGGCTTCGATGTTTTTCGCGTAGTCGGCCCCCGACCGGGTTTCGATGACGACCGGCTCGACGCAGCCGCCAGCGGCCGCCCGGAGGAGCCCCTCGTGGGCGCCCGTATTGAACGAGCCGTCGTCGACGCCGCCGACGTCGGCGACGAGGGCGACGCGGAGCGGCTTCCGGCACGGCGACGGCGACGGGCTCGTTGGCGGCGATGCCCGAGCCGACGACGGTGGCTCGCCCGTGGTGGTCGGAGCGGGGGAGGGGGCGATCGAGGGGCTGCACGCGCCGAGGACGACGGCGAAGCTCAGGAGGATGGCCGGGAGGCGGCCTCGCCGCTGGCTGACGTCGCGCGGAGGGCGAGTGGGCGGCCGGATCGAGGGTCGCATCGGAGGCTCCAGGTTCGGGAACGAGGGCGAGGATACCCCGCCCGACGCCGGTGGCCCGTCCCGGACTGGGTCCGAGGCCCGTGCCGGCGGGCCCCCTCGGCCGGGGGCTGGCCGGTGAGGGCGATCGTGGAGCTCGGAAGGCGGCCGGGGGCTGGCCGGTGAGGGCGATCGTGGAGCCGGTAGAGTTGGCGGCCATGAGCGATGTCATCGGTTTTTCTGGAGCCGGGCAGTGAGCGCTGCCTTCCTCGAGCCCTTCGCCATCGCCTTCGGCGTCGTCTTCGCTGCCGAGTTCGGCGACAAGACCCAGCTCATGGTCCTCACCCTCGCGGCGAGACTTCGGGCGCTCCCGGTCCTCGCCGGCGTCGCCGTGGCGGCAGCAGCCGTGAGCGGCGTCTCGGTCGCCGTCGGGGCGGGACTCGGAGCCGTCGTCCCGACGACCCTCGTCACGGCCCTGGCCGGCCTCGTCTTCCTCCTCTTCGCGGTCTGGACCGCTCGAGGCGACGACGAGGACGAGGCGGCGCCGACGACGGCCGGCGCGGGGCGGTCCGCCCTCAGCGTGGCGGTCGCCTTCTTCCTGGCCGAGCTCGGTGACAAGACGATGCTCGCGACCGTCGCCCTCGCCGCCCGAGCCGAGCCCCTGGCGACGTGGGCCGGCGCTGCCCTCGCCCTCCTCGCGGTGAACGCCCTCGCCGTCGCCGTCGGCCGGCAGCTCGGGACCCGCCTGCCGAGGACCTTCGTCCGGCGCCTGGCGGCGGCCGCCTTCGCCGTCTTCGGCGTCCTCCTCCTCGTCGAGGCCGCTCGGTCGGCAGGACTCAGCTGAGCCCGCCCCGCCGGCTCCCCGAGGCGGCAGAGCGCTGGAGCCGCCCTGGAGCTCGGGCCCGAGACCCTCGATGGAATGGGTTCGACCCTCGGACGGCACGGCTAGGCAGCCAGCACAACCAGGCGGACAGCAGGGCCAGGCGGCCCGTCCGGGGCCCCGCTACCGGTCCGCCGGCGGCGAACGGCCGGGACTACCATAGCTCCCCGTGACCCCCGCCCCGAACGACTTCGTCCACCTCCACACCCACTCCGAATTCAGCCTCCTCGACGGCCTCGGCCGGATCGACGACCTCGTCGACACCGCCACTGCCCACGGCTTCGACGCCCTCGCCCTCACCGATCACGGCGCCCTCTACGGAGCCGTCGCCTTCTACCAGGCCTGCACGGCCCGTGGGATCAAGCCGATCATCGGCGTCGAAACCTACGTCGCCCGGCGGAGCATGCGGGATCGCGAGGGCAAGGCCGACGCTCAGCCCTTCCACCTCGTCCTCTTGGCGAAGGACTGGACCGGGTACCAGAACCTCTGTCGGCTCATCACCGACGCCCACCTCGAGGGCTACTACTACAAGCCCCGCATCGACCGCGAGCACCTCGCCCGCCACGCCGAGGGCCTCATCGGCCTCTCGGCCTGCCTGAATGGGGAGATCCCCCGGGCTCTCGAGGTCGATGACTGGCAGGCCGCCCGCCGCCTCGCCGGCGAGTACCGCGACATCTTCGGCCCCGACGGTTTCTACCTCGAGCTTCAGGACCACGGTCTCCCCGAACAGCGGCGCCTGAACGAGCAGCTCCTCCGCCTGGCCCCCGAGGTCGGCCTCCCCCTCGTTGTGACGAACGACCTCCACTACGTCCGCCGCGAGCAGGCCGAGGCCCACGACGTCCTCCTCTGCGTCGGCACCGGGTCGAACCTCGATACCCCGGGCCGGATGCGCTTCGAGTCGGCGGAGTTCTACCTCAAGAGCGCGGCCGAGATGGTCGCCCGCTTCCCCGACCTCCCGGAGGCGATCCGGGTGACCCGCCAGATCGCCGAGATGTGCGATCTCCGTCTCCCCCTCGGCCAGCTCCGGATCCCTCACTTCCCGGTGCCCGACGGCGAGACCGTCGAGACTTGGCTCCGAAAGGAATGCCAGCGGGGCCTCGTCGAGCGGTATGGGACGGTGACCCCCGAGCTCCAGGCTCGCCTCGACTACGAGCTCGAGGTCATCTGCTCGATGGGCTACGCCGGCTACTTTCTCATCGTCGCCGACTTCGTCCGCTTCGCCCGGCAGCAGGGGATCATGACGACCTGCCGCGGCTCGGCGCCCGGCTCGATCGTCACCTACACCCTCGGCATCACCCCCGTCGACCCGATCGCCTACCAGCTTCCCTTCGAGCGGTTCCTCAACCCCGACCGGGTGACGATGCCGGACATCGACGTCGACTTCGAGGACGGCCGCCGGGACGAGGTCATCGCCTACGTCACCCGGAAGTACGGCTCCGACCACGTCGCCCAGATCATCACCTTCGGGACGATGCTCGCCCGGGCCGCCATCCGCGACGTCGGCCGCGTCCTCGGCTTCGGGTACGGCGAAGTCGACCGGATCGCGAAGGCCGTCCCGAACCAGCTCGGGATCCGCCTCGACGAGGCCCTCGAGATCTCTCCCGCTCTCCGCGAGGCCTACGACGGGGACCCCCAGATCCAACGCCTCATCGACCTCGCCCGCCAGCTCGAAGGGGTTGCCCGGAACGTCTCCACCCATGCGGCCGGGGTCGTCATCAGCCGTGAGCCGTTGACCGAGATCATGCCCCTCCAGCGGGCGACGAACTCGGAAGCGCTCATGACCCAGTACGAGATGCACGCCGTCGAGGCCCTCGGCCTCCTGAAGTTCGACTTTCTCGGCCTCTCGAACCTGACGATCCTCCGGCGGGCGGTGGAGCTCGTCCGGGAACACCGGGGCATCGCCATCGACCTCGAGCGGATCCCCCTCGACGACGCCAAGACCTTCGAGCTCCTCGCCTCGGGCGAGACGACCGGCATCTTCCAGCTGGAGTCGGCGGGGATGCGGCGCTACATCCGGGAGCTTCGGCCGACCTCGGTCCACGACCTGGCGGCGATGGTCGCCCTGTACCGGCCGGGGCCGATGGACAACATCCCGGCCTACATCCGCCGCAAGCACGGCCAGGAGCCAGTGACCTACCTCCACCCGCTCCTCGAGCCCTACCTCGAGAAGACGTACGGCATCTTCGTCTACCAGGAGGACATCATGGCCGCCGCCATCGCCCTCGGCGGCTTCACCGGACCCGAGGCCGATACCCTCGGCTACGCCATCCGGAAGAAGAAGAGCTCGGTCCTCCGCTCGATGAAGGACAAGTTCGTCCGTCAGGCCGCCGAGCGGGGCGTCTCGCCGGACGTCATCGAGGCCGTGTTCACCGCCTTCCAGCCTTTCGAGCGCTACGGCTTCAACAAGGCCCACGCGACCTGCTACGGGCTCGTCGCCTACCAGACGGCATACCTGAAGGCGAACTACACCGTCGAGTACATGACGAGCGTCCTGACCGCCTTTCGGGACAACGCCGACAAGGTCGCGGCCGCCATCGCCGAGTGCCGCCGGCTCGGTATCGAGGTCCTGCCGCCCGACGTCCATCGGAGCGGGATCGAGTTCACCGTCGAAGGCGAGGCGATCCGCTTCGGTCTCCTGGCCGTGAAGAACGTCGGCGAGGGGGCGATCGAGTCGATCATCCGCGCCCGGACCGAGGGTGGTCCGTTCAGGAGTCTCGTCGACTTCTGCGCGCGGATCGATCTCCGCCTGGCGAACCGGAAGGTCCTCGAATCGCTCGCCAAGGTCGGGGCCTTGAACGCCTTCGGCCATCCTGCCCAGATCCTCGCCGGCCTCGACGACGCCATGGCCGCCGCGGCGGCGATCCAGCGGGAGCGAGTTTCGGGGCAGACGTCCCTCTTCGACCTCGGCGCCGCGGCGGCCGCCGCCGAGGGCTTCGAGAAGCCGCTCCCCGTCGTTCCCGAGGCGCCGATCCGGGAGCGGCTTCGCTGGGAGAAGGAGCTCCTCGGGCTCTACCTCTCCGAGCACCCGATGGGCGAGGTCGCCGACCGGGTCGGGGCCTACGTGACGGCCTACAGCGGTGACCTCGCCGACGAGACCCTCGACGGGCAGCGGGTCGTCGTGGCCGGCATCGTCGTCGGCCTCCGGGTCGTCGTCACGAAGGCGAAGCAGACGATGGCCGTGGCGACCCTCGAGGACCTCCAGGGTGCCCTCGAGGTCGTCGTCTTTCCCCGGACGTACGAGCAGACCCGCGAGATCTGGCAGGAGGGTGCCATCCTCGTCGTCGCCGGACGGGTCGATCATCGCGGCGAGGAGGTGTCGCTCCTCGCCGACGTCGTCCTCCCCTGGGAGGTCGCTGAGGCCCGCGGTCCCGAGGCGGTCGCCCGGGAGGTGGCCGGCTACGAGCGAAACGGCAACGGTCGCCGGTCGAACGGGCCAGCGGCCGGTCGCCGGGGCCCGGCCGGGTCGATCGGGGCACAGCCGCCAACGGTGGCCGGACCCACGGCCCGGAAGCCGTCGACGCCGTCGAAGCCGTCGACGCCGTTGAGGCGACCCGACGACAGCCCGATCGAGGCGGCACCCGCGGTGCGGCGCTCGGGGCCACCCGTCGCCGCGCCGCCCGGGCCGACGCCGGGTCTTCCCCTCGTCTCCCCGCTTCGAGCCGAGGCGCGACCGCCGGGCGCGGACCCGTTCGGCGTCCTCGCCGCCCCGGTCGTCGCCCCCGAGCCGCCCGAGGCCGCCCTTCGGGCGCCGTCGGCGACGCCCTTCGGACCCGGGGAGGAGCCGCCGCTTCCTGAGGAAGTCCGTCGGAAGGTCGTGGCCGACGTCCGGGCCCCGACGACGCCCCTCGAAGCGGTGAGCGGTGGCGTCCTCCACGTCCGGTTCGCCCGGGCGGCCAGCGCCGACCGGGTGGTGACGGCCATGGAGACGATCCGAGGCCTCCTCCGCGAGCGACCGGGAGAGACGCGGATCGTCCTCCACCTGCCGGCCGGCGACGGGGACGGCCTGCCGATGGAGCTGAAACGGGGGGTCGCCTACGACGCCGAGTTCGTGGCCGAGATCCGCCGTCGCCTCGGTGATGGGCTCGTCGAGCTCTCCTTCGCCTAGGAGCGAGGGCCGGCGGAGCGAGGCTGCGGGTTCTCCCCGAGGGCCTCGGCAGGCTCGGGCCCGTCGGTCTCGTCGCCCGACAGGAACCGGTAGCCGACCCCGTAGAGCGTGCCGATGTAGCGGCGGCCGGGAGCCGCCCGGGCGAGCTTCGCCCGGAGGTTCCGAACCGTCGTCCGGAGGAGCGGCGCGTCCTCGGGGCCGTACGTCGCGCCCCAGACGGAGCGGAGGAGATCGGCATGGGCGACGACCGCGCCGGGGTGCTCGAGCAGGCGACGGAGGAGGCGGAACTCGGTGGGCGTGAGGTGGACCGGCGTCCCGGCGACGGAGAGGGCGTGCGTCGCCAGGTCGAGGCGGAGGTCGGCGCACTCGATGACCGAGGGGCGCTCCGCCTTCGTCGTGCGCCCCGCATGGGTCCGGCGGAGGATGCCCTGGATCCGGGCCACGAGCTCCGGGAAGCTGACCGGCTTCGTGACGTAGTCGTCGGCTCCAGAGAGGAGTCCCCGGACCCGATCCGCCTCCTGGCCCCGGGCCGTGACGACGACGATCGGCACCTCGCCGGCCGCGCGGATCTCGTCGATGAGCCGCCAGCCGTCGAGGCCGGGCAGGTTCAGGTCGAGGAGGACGAGGTCGGGCCGGCTGTCCCGGAAGCGGCGCAGGGCGAGGGTGCCGTCCGCCACCGACGACACCGCGAAGCCGTGGTCGGCTAGCCAGCGAGCCAGGAGCTCGGCGTACTCGGTGTCGTCCTCGATGACGAGGATCTCGGGCGGCGGCGCTGCCATGGGCGGCGCGACGCCGAGGCGGGCCGGTGCAGCGGTCGGGGAGCGAAATCTCGACGAAGTCTTCACGTTTGCGGCAACGCTCCGAGCCTAGCATCCCAAATGCGTCCCGTCTCGGAGATCGAGGCGGCCGCACCCCAGAGGCGGCCAGCCGCGTCGGACCCCCGGCTCCGACGGCCTCCAGCTGATGGAGCCGGTCAGGCGCCTGAGCCCCCGACCCCGATCAGGGCGATCGGAGGGGATCACCGCGACGGCCGCCGCGTTCGCTCGCCGTGAGGCCCTCGCCGGGGGCTGAAGGCCCCAGGGCCTTGGGCCCGAGGCTGGCAGGCCAGAGCTGGAAAGGAGGAGAGAGGCGCAGTCGGTTCGTTCCGTCGGCTCGCGGCTCGGGCTTCGAGCTCGGTCGCCGCAGCCGCTCGTTCGCCGGCCCGGCCGACCATGGCCGTGGGTGCGAAAGGCGTGGCGTCCGCGACGCCGTGCGAGCCACGTCCGGTCGGTCCTGGACGGCCGTCGGAGTCGTTTCGTATGAGGGAGACCGTGGCATGACCTGGGACATGGCAAAGTTCCTCGGCGAGGTTTTCGGGACGATGTTCCTCATCCTCCTGGGTGACGGCGTCGTCGCCGGCGTGCTCCTCGCCCGCTCGAAGGCCCAGAACGCTGGCTGGATCGTCATCACGACGGCGTGGGCCTTCGCCGTCTTCGTCGGCGTCGCCGTCGCGGGGCCGATCAGCGGCGCCCACATCAACCCGGCCGTGACCTTCGCCCTCGCCATCACCGGCGGCCTGGGCTGGGATCTCGTCCCGACCTACGTCATCGGCCAGTTCATCGGCGCCTTCATCGGCGCCGCCCTCGTCGCCGTCCACTACTGGGATCACTTCCGGCAGACCGAAGACACCGGCCTGAAGCTCGCCGTCTTCAGCACGGCGCCGAACATCCGGAACTATGGGCTGAACCTTGTCTCCGAGATCATCGGCACCTTCGTCCTCGTCTTCGTCGTCTTGGCCTTCGGGGCGAACCAGGGCCTGGCCGGACTCGGGCCGCTCGCGGTGGCGATCCTCGTCTGGGTCATCGGCCTCTCCCTCGGCGGGACGACGGGCTACGCCATCAACCCGGCCCGCGACCTCGGGCCGCGGATCATCCACGCCGTCCTCCCGATCCCGGGCAAGGGCCACTCGGATTGGGAGTACAGCTGGGTTCCTGTCGTCGGCCCCCTCATCGGAGCAGCCATCGCGGCCATCGTCTATCAGGCCGTGTGGACGAACTACCTGCTCGCCTAGCCGCGCAGTTCAGCCTCGGGGGCCGGACCGCCGCGCGCCACGGCGGCCGGCCCCACTCCGACCCGGGCGAACCGGGCAGCCGAGATCGATCGGACGGGAGGACACAATGAAGAAGCTCATCAACGCACCGGAGACGGTCGTCGACGAAGCCCTCGCCGGGATGGCGGCTGCCCACGGTGATCTCATTCGAATCGAGCAGCCGAACGTCATCGTCCGCAAGGATGCGCCCCGGCCAGGCAAGGTCGGCGTCGTCTCCGGTGGTGGCTCGGGCCACGAGCCGATGCACGGCGGCTTCGTCGGCATCGGGATGCTCGACGCCGCCTGCCCCGGCGCCGTCTTCACCTCGCCGGTGCCGGACCAGATGCTCACCGCCACCCGGGCTGTGAACGGTGGCGCCGGAGTCCTCCACATCGTCAAGAACTACACCGGCGACGTCATGAACTTCGAGCTCGCCGCCGAGCTCGCCGGAGCCGAGGGCATCGAGGTGAGCTCGGTCGTCATCGCCGACGACGTCGCCGTTCAGGACTCGCTCTATACGGCCGGACGGCGAGGCGTTGGGGGGACCGTCCTCGCCGAGAAGATCGTCGGCGGCGCGGCGGAGGCCGGGGCCGATCTGGCCACCGTGACCCGGATCTGCCAGAAGGTCCAGGACAACGTCCGCTCGATGGGGATGGCCCTGACGAGCTGCACGGTGCCCCAGGCCGGCAAGCCGACCTTCGAGCTCGGCGAGGACGAGATGGAGATCGGGATCGGGATCCACGGCGAGCCGGGGCGGACCCGGATGAAGATCGCCACGGCGAACGAGATCGTCGAGCTCCTCGCCAACCCGATCCTCGACGATCTGCCGTTCAAGCGTGGCGACGCCGTCCTCGCCTTCGTGAACGGGATGGGTGGCACGCCGCTCATCGAGCTCTACGTCGTCTTCAACGCCCTCGCTCGCATCCTCGCCGACCGGGGAATCACGATCGGTCGGAGCCTCGTCGGCAGCTACATCACCTCCCTCGAGATGGCGGGCTGCTCGATTACCCTCCTTCGGCTCGACGACGAGCTGACGAGGCTCTGGGACGCGCCGGTGAAGACGCCGGCCCTCCGCTGGGGGATGTAGGGTCGTGGGCGAGTTGCGCCGACGGCACGGCGGACGGAACGACCGACGGAGCTGGGAGCCCGACGCCGATGCCTGACCCGGACCGGATCACGACCGCCGACGTCCTCGCCTGGTTGCGGCGCTACGCCGAGATCCTGCGGGCCGAGAAGGAGTACCTCACTGCCCTCGACTCGGCAATCGGCGACGCCGACCACGGGATCAACATGGACCGCGGCTTCCAGGCCGTCCTCGGCAAGCTCGACGGTCTCGCCGAGCCCGACATCGGGACGATCTTCCGGACCGTCGGGATGACCCTCGTCTCGACCGTCGGGGGGGCCGCCGGCCCCCTCTACGGGACGTTCTTCCTCCAGCTCGGCGGGGCGACGGCCGGCCGGACGGAGATCGCCCCCGCCGATCTCCTGGCAGCCCTCGAGGCGGGGCTCGCCGGGATCGTCCGGCTCGGGAAGGCCGAACCGGGCGACAAGACGATGCTCGACGCCCTCCTGCCCGCTCGCGACGCGCTCCGCGATGCGATCGAGGCGGGGCTCTCCGTCGGCGAGGCCGCCGCCCGAGCTGCCGCTGCGGCCGAGGAAGGGATGCGGGCGACGATCCCCCTCGTCGCCCGGAAGGGTCGAGCCAGCTACCTCGGGGAACGGAGCGCCGGCCACCAGGATCCCGGGGCGACGTCCTCCTTCTACCTCTTCAAGGCCGCCGTCGATGCCTGGACGGGCGGCGGCGAGACGAAGGAGGGCTGAAGCCCGGGTCCGGCGGCGCGGCGCAGAAGGTTACGGACCGCTGAGCACCTGCACGGGAGTACGACCATGGCCAAGTACGTAGGCGCCCTCGATCAGGGCACGACGAGCACCCGCTTCATGATCTTCGACCACGGCGGAAACGTCGTGGCCATCGACCAGAAGGAGCACGAGCAGATCTACCCGAAGCCAGGCTGGGTGGAGCACGACCCGAAGGAGATCTGGACCCGAAGCGTCGAGGTCATCCGTGGTGCCCTCGGGAAGGCCGGGGTCGGCGCCGCCGACCTCGCCGCCGTCGGCGTGACGAACCAGCGCGAGACGACGGTCGTCTGGGATCGGCGGACCGGGGAACCCGTCTACAACGCCATCGTCTGGCAGGACACCCGGACGGCCGACATCTGCAACGCCCTCGCCGCCGACGGCGGCCAGGACCGCTTCCGGCCGAAGACCGGCCTGCCGCTGGCGACGTATTTCTCCGGGCCGAAGGTGAAGTGGATCCTCGACAACGTCGAGGGCGCCCGGGCGAAGGCCGAAGCCGGCGACCTGCTCTTCGGCAACATCGATACCTGGTGCATCTGGAACCTGACGGGCGGCCCGAACGGCGGCGTCCACGTCACCGACGTCTCGAACGCCAGCCGGACCCTCCTCATGAACCTCGAGACCCTCGACTGGGACGACGAGATTCTCGGCCTCATGGGGATCCCCCGGGCGATGCTGCCCTCGATCCGGCCCTCGAGCGAGGTCTACGGGCGGGCCGTCGGCGACCTGGCCGGCGTGCCGGTCGCCGGCGATCTCGGTGACCAGCAGGCGGCCCTCTTCGGGCAGACCTGCTATTCGCCGGGCGAGGCGAAGAACACGTACGGGACCGGCTGCTTCATGCTCCTCAACACCGGGACGACGCCGGTCCCCTCGAAGAGCGGGCTCCTCACGACCCTCGCCTACAAGATCGGCAGCCAGCCGGCCGTCTACGCCCTCGAGGGCTCCATCGCCATCACCGGCGCCCTCGTCCAGTGGCTCCGCGACAACATCGGCCTCATCTCCACCTCGGCCGAGATCGAGGCCCTTGCCCGGACCGTCGACGACAACGGCGGCGTCTACTTCGTCCCTGCCTTCTCGGGCCTCTTCGCCCCCTACTGGCGGAGCGACGCTCGCGGCGTCATCGCCGGCCTGACCCGCTACGTGAACAAGGGTCACATCGCCCGGGCCACCCTGGAAGCGACGGCTTGGCAGACCCGCGAGGTCCTCGACGCCATGAACGCCGACTCGGGTGTCGCCCTGACGGCCCTCAAGGTCGACGGCGGGATGGTCTACAACGAGCTCCTCATGCAGTTCCAGGCCGACGTCCTCGGCGTCCCGGTCATCCGGCCGAAGGTCGCCGAGACGACCTCCCTCGGGGCGGCTTATGCTGCAGGACTGGCGGTCGGCTTCTGGAGCGCCGTCGAGGACCTGCGGGCGAACTGGGTGAAGGACAAGGAGTGGCATCCGGCCATGGATCCGGCCGAACGGGAGCGGGAGTACCGCTTCTGGAAGAAGGCCGTGACCCGGACCTTCGACTGGGTCGAGTAGGACGCGCCGCCTCCGGCCCGATGGCCGAGGAACGGTCGTCTCCGGGCCAGCGATGAGTCGCGGTCCGCTGCCCTTCCGGTCTCCGCCCCACGTCGTCATCGTCGGCGGGGGCGGGACCGGAGGGGCCCTCGCCCACGACCTCGCCCTCCGGGGGCTCCGGGTCACGGTCCTCGAACGGGGGGAAGTGACCTCCGGCACGACCGGCCGCCACCACGGCCTCCTCCACAGCGGCGCTCGGTACGCCGTCGGCGACCGCGAGTCGGCGATCGAGTGCATCGAGGAGAACCGGATCCTCCGCCGGATCGCGCCGGGCTCCTTCGAGGAGAACGACGGGCTCTTCGTCGCCGTCACCGACGACGACGCCGACTTCGGGCCGACCTTCCTCGCTGCCTGCGAGGCGGCCGGGATCCCCGTCCGACGCCTCGAACGAAGCGCCGTCCTCCGCCTCGAGCCGAACCTCAATCCCGACCTCCGCTTCGCCGTCCAGGTCCCCGACGCGACGATGGACGCCATGCGTCTCCCGCTCCGCTTCTTCGCCACCGCCCTCGCCAACGGGGCCGTCGTTCGACCCTTCACCGAAGTGACGGAGCTCGTCTGCCGGGGTCGAACGGTGACGGGCGTCCTGGCCGTGGAGCACGCGACGGGCCGGCGACTCGAGATCGGAGCCGACATCGTCGTCAACGCCACCGGGCCGTGGGCCGAGAAGATCGCCCGGCTGGCGGGGGTCGACGTGCCGCTCCAGCCGTCGCCGGGGGTCCTCGTCGCCTTCCGGGGTCGCTTTTCGAACATGGTCATCAACCGCCTCCACCCGTCGGGCGACGGCGATATCGTCGTCCCCCAGCGGGCCCTGTCGATCGTCGGGACGAGCTCGTGGCTCGTCGACGACCCCGACGACCTCGGGGTCCCCGAAGATCACGTCGAGCGGATGCGCGTCGAAGGCGCTCGGCTCGTGCCGGCCGTCGCTGGGGCGCCGATCCGGGCCGCCTGGTCGGCCGCCCGTCCCCTCATCGGCGAGCGGGGCGCGGCGACGGGCCGCGAGCTGTCGCGGACCTTCCGCTGCTTCGACCACGCCACCGACGGGGTCGAGGGCTTCGTCACCATCAGCGGCGGCAAGGCGACGACCCAGCGGGCGATGGCCGAGGTGACGGCCGACCTCATCTGCCGGAAGCTCGGCCTCGAGGCTCCGTGCCGAACCCGAGAGACGGTCCTCCTCCCCCACGAGGCCTACTACTCCCTCATCGGCCGGGTCCGTGCGGTCGACGTCGGAAGGCCGGCGGAGGCGTTCGTCGGATGAGCGTCCTGTCAGGCGAAGCCCGGACGAGCTCGCCGCTCGCCTCCCGAAAAACGCCGCGACGCCTTCGCGTCTACCGCCACAAGCCGGGCGTCTCGGGGCCTCGGTTCGACACCTTCGACGTCCCCGCGGAGGCAGGGACGACGGTCCTCGACGCCCTCCTCTGGATCCGGCGCCACCGGGACCCGAGCCTCATGGTCCGCCATTCCTGCCTCCATGCCTCGTGCGGCACCTGCGGGGTGCGGATCGAGGGCCGCGAAGCCCTCGCCTGCGTCACCTCCCTCGACGAGCTCGGCGCGGACGACATCCGGGTCGAGCCCCTCGCCAACCTGCCTGTCGTTGGCGACCTCGTCGTCGACATGGAGCCGAGCTACCTTCGCCTCCGGGCCGTCGGGCGACCCCTCGTTCGGGCGAGCGAGCTCTGCCCGGGGAGCCAGCCGGCCGAGGGTGTCGGCGAGGCGAGCCGCTTCGAGGACTGCATCGAGTGCGGGCTCTGCCTGTCGGCCTGTCCGATCGTGGCGACCGACCCTCGCTACCTCGGCCCGGCGGGGCTCGCCGCCGCCTGGCGCCGCATCGCCGAGCCGCGGGGTCTGCCGACCGGGCCGGTCCGCTCCCTCGTCGACGACGAGCAGGGGGTCTGGCGCTGCCACACCGCCTGGGAGTGCTCGGAAGCGTGTCCCTCGAACGTCGATCCGGCCGGGTCGATCATGCGGCTCCGGCGAGCGCTCGTCTTCGGCCGGAGCGACGGCCGGCGGACGGCCCTGACCGAGGAGGTGGAGCAATGAAGGAACCCTCGATGGGCGATCGAGGGGGCGTGGCCGGTTCGTCCCGAGGACCGCTCGTCCGCCGGCGGGGGGTCGCCGGGTGGTTCGACCCCCGGGGCCGTCGGCTCGGCGGCTGGGCCTTCATCCTGAACCGAGTGACGGCCATCGGGATCGTCGTCTACCTCTATCTCCACCTCGGCGTCCTGTCCCTCCTCGCCCGGGGGCCCGAGGCCTGGGACGCCTTCATCGCCGTCGCCTTGAGCCCCCTCTTTCTCTTCTTCGACGTCGTCCTCCTGGCGGGGCTCCTCATCCACGGTCTGAACGGGATCCGGGTGACACTGACCGGCTTCGGCCTCGTCGTCGACGTCCAGAAGGCGCTCTTCGTCGCCCTCATGATCCTCGCCGGCGTCGTCCTCGTCATCGGGGCGGTCCGGATCCTCGAGGTCGGCTGATGGACGCGCGAGTCCACGGTGACCGCTCGACGGCGCCGGCCGACGATCCGGCTCGGGGCGCCGGGGGGCCGGAGCCAACCCCCGGCGAGCTCCAGCCGCCGCCGCAGGTCGAGCTCCCGGCCTGGGAGCCGAGCGGCGCCGGCGGGCCGACCCGGACCTGGATCGCCCAGGCGCTGACCGGCCTCGGCCTCCTCGCCCTCGTCACGATCCACATGATCGCCAATCACTTCATCGTGCCCGAGGGACTCCGCGACTTCGCCGCCGTCGTCGACTACCTCTCGCACCCGGTCATCCTCGCCATCGAGGTCACGTTCCTCGTCGTCGTCACCTGGCACGGGCTCCTCGGGGTCCGGGCGATCCTCTTCGACTTCGGCTTCTCGCCGCCGACGGAGCGGCGGATCAGCCGCGTCCTCGTCGTCCTCGGCGTCGCCACCGTCGCCTACGGGCTCTGGCTGACGTCCGTCATCGTCTCCTACCGATGAGGCCGCTCGTCGGGATCGTTCTCGCCTCCCATTCGAGCGCCGTCGCCGAGGGGACGGCCGAGCTCGCCCGCCAGATGGCCGGACCCGACGTCCGGATCGAGCCGGCCGGCGGCGCCGTCGACGGATCCCTCGGCACCGATGCGACGAAGATCGCCGCCGCCATCGAAGCGGCCGATGCCGGGGCCGGGGTCGTCGTCCTCGCCGATCTCGGGAGCGCCGTCCTGGCGACGCGAACCGCCCTCGACCTCCTCGGGCCCGAACGGGCGGCTCGGGTTCGACTCAGCCGGGGCCCCCTCGTCGAAGGGGCCGTCGTCGCCGCCGTCCAGGCCGCCATCGGCGATCCCCTCGATGCCGTCGTCGATGCCGCCGACGGGGCGGCCGGACTCGATAAGCTCGGGGGGTGATCCGGGACCGAGACGAGTCGCCGATGGAGCTCCACGACGCACCGATCGCCGTCGTCGGGCTCGGGGCCGTCGGCTCCCTCCTCGCGGCCGCCCTCGTTCTCGGAGGACGGGCCGTTGTCGCCGTCCGCCGGGGGAGGGCGGACCGGACCGAGCGGCCCATCGTCCTCGTCGGGCCGGGATCGCGTCGGCGGACGGTGACGATCGAGGAGGCGGGTCCGGGGGCGATCCCAGCGACGTGCCGGCTCGCCATCCTGGCCGTCAAGCAGTACGACCTCGGGGCGGCCCTCGACGCCGTCGCCGAGCGCCCGGGTCTCACCCTCGTGACCGTCCAGAACGGCCTCGGGGCCGAGGAGGCTGTCCTCGCCAGGCGACCGGGGAGTGGCCTCGTGGCAGCCTCCCTGACGGCCGCTGTCGAACGCGGCCCTGGCGACGAGATCCATTGGCTCCGACGGGGCGGGATCGGGTTGGCCCCGGTCGAGGGTCCCGTCGAGGCGGGGATCGGCGAGCTCGTCCGAGCTTTCCGGGCGGCCGGCCTCCCGGCCCGACGGTATCCCGATTGGGCGGCAATGAAGTGGTCGAAGCTCCTCGGCAACCTCGTGGCCAACGCGACGAGCGCCATCCTCGACCTCGACCCGGCCGCCGTCTACGCGGAGCCCGCTCTCTTCGAGATCGAACGCGCCCAGCTGGCCGAGGCCCTCGCCGTCATGGCTCGGCTCGGCTTGCGACCGGTCGGACTCCCGGGGGCGGCGGTCGATTGGCTCGTTCGCGCCATCGAGCTTCCGGACCCCCTCGCCCGGGCGATCCTCCGGGCCGTCGTCGGCCGAGCTCGCGGCGGGAAGTCGCCGTCGCTCCGGGGCCACATCGCCGGGAGCAGCCCCGGGCCGAGCGAGGTCGGCTGGCTGAACGGGGCCGTCGCCGAGCGGGCTCGCGCCCTCGGCCTGGCGGCCCCCGTCAACCGGCGCCTCGCCGGCCTCGTCGAGGAGATCGTCGCCAGCCCCGCGCGGCGGTCCTGGTTCCGCGGTCGCCCGGACCGGCTCGTGGCCGCCCTCCGGAGCTGACGGCCGACCGGGACTGGGCCGACCGGCGCTCGAGGGCCGACCGGCGCTCGACGGCGGACGCCCCGGCCCGGGAGACCCCGTCCGGCGTCCCGGCGCTCCGTATACTCGTCGGCCGATGGACATCGAAGCGGCCGGCCGGGCAGCCGTCCTCGTGGCCGCGGCGTACCTCATCGGTTCCATTCCCTGGGGCGTCATCGTCGCCCGCCTGACCGGAGGACCCGATCCCCGGAGCCTCGGGAGCGGCCGGACGGGCGGCGCGAACGTCATGCGCGCCCTCGGCCCGCGCTGGGCCCTCGTCTCCGGCCTCCTCGACGCGGCGAAGGGGACCGTGTCCGTCCTCCTCGCTCGGGCCGTCGGGGCCGGGCTCGAGGTCGAGCTCCTCGTCGCCCTCGCCGCCATCGTCGGTCACAGCCGTTCGGTCTTCGTCGGCTTCGGGGGTGGGCGGGGGATCGCGCCGGGCTGGGGCGGCCTCCTCGTCCTCCAGCCCCTCGTCGCCGTCGCCGTCCTGCCAGTCTTTTTGGGGGTCATCGCCGCGACTCGCTACTCGTCCCTCGGCTCGCTGACCGGGTCGGCGTTGGCGGGGCTCTTCATCGCCGGCCTCGTTCTGGCCGGGAGCCTCCCGCCCATCTACCTCGCCTACGCCGTCGCCGGCCCCGCCCTCATCTGGTACTTCCACGCCGACAACATCGGTCGGCTCCTGCGGGGCGAGGAGCGGAAGATCGGACCGCTCGGGGGCGCTCGGAGCTGAGCCGCGCCCGGCCGGGGCTCAGCCGCCGTCCGTCGGGGAGGGGCTGGTGGGCTCCGCTGCGGGCTCGGCAGCCCCGATCGGTTCCCCTGCGGGTTCGGCCGCCTCGATCGGCTCTCCGAGTCCCGACTCGACGAGCTCCCGGAGGCCGGCGATGGCGTCGGCCTCGTCCGGACCCTCGGCGGTCAGCCGGATCCGGTGGCCGCGCTGGACGCCGGCCGTCAGGACGAGGAGGACCGACTTCGCGTCGACCGGTGGGCTGCCCCGGTCGAGGTTCTCGACGGAGATCTTCGAGCTGTAGCGGGCGGCGGCCCGGACGAAGAGGGCGGCCGGGCGGGCGTGGAGCCCGCTCGGGTTGCGGATCGTGAGCTCGGCGGTCTGCATGCCGGGCAGGGTAGCGTCTCGCGGCCGTTGGCACCGGGTCGAGGCGCCGGTCCGGGCGACGGCGCGGCGGCCGACGGCCGAGGAGCCGACCTCGGTGATCGCTCGCCCGGGTCGCCGCGCTACGATGGTGACGGGCCGAAGTGGCGGAACCGGCAGACGCGGCGGTCTCAA
>JBHORA010000163.1:0-8821 GCA_042408535.1 Chloroflexota bacterium
CGGGCGGCCAGGGGACGTGGGTGAAGTGGAGGATCGTCGCCTCCGGCCGGAGCTCTCGGATCCGGGCCGCGGCGAGGTAGAGGTGGTAGTCCTGGAGGAGGACGACCGGCGACCGGTCCCGGCCGGCGGCCTCGACGACGGCCTCGGCGACGGCGACGTTCACCGGTCGGTAGCCCGTCCGCCAGGCGTCGAGGAGGACCCCGTCGACGATCGGGCCGTACGGGAGGGCGTACATCTGGTGCTGGAGGAACCAGAGGAAGGGGTTCGCGACGACCTCGTAGTGGGGGAGATAGATCTCGTCGGGGACGTCGACGTAGCGGAGCCAGACGTCCTGGTCGGGCATCGCCTCGGCGAGGAGGGAGCGAACCGCCCGCGCCAGCGGCCTGGCTCGGGCCGGCCGGGAGCGGAGCGGGAGATGGGCCCGGGCGAGCTCAGGGGCGACGAGGCGATCGGCTGGGTTCGCGGCCACGGCGACCCAGGTGATCGGCGCGTGGCGGCCGAGCTCGCCGAGGGCGGTCACGAGGCCGCCGGCGCCGCGTTGACAACGGATCCCGTCGGGGAGCTCGGGATCGAAGCTGAAGGTGAGGGGCCCGCGATTCGAGGCGACGATGAGGCGCCGGCCGCGGCCAAGGAGCTGCTCGAGGAGTGCCGTCGTCTGCCCGGCCATCGCCGAGATTGTCGCAGACGACGGGGCCGCGGTGACGGGCCGGATGGAGCGGCCTCGGTGAGAGCTCACGGGCTGGCGCCGTCTCGAGCGATGGATGCGGCCAGGGCGCGGCGAGTTCGCGGCCGGTCCTACCGGACGGCGCTGAGGATCCGGAGGGCGAGGTACCCGTCGTCGGCGCGTCGCGACATCCGCCAGGCGGGGTGGTCGCGCTCGAGGAGCTCGCGTCGAGCCACGAGCCATCGTCGCTCGCTGGGTCGGAGGGTCGGAACGAGGGACCGCGATCGGGGACGAGCCCGAGGAGGAAGGCGAGGTCGCCCAGGTGCTTGGACGCCTCGGCGGGAGCCGCGTCGACCGCCCGTGCCTTGAGGAGGATCGCCCCGAGGAGCGAGGGGCGCCGGAGCCGGGCCGAGTCGGCTCTCCAGTCGGACGTCGACCATCTCCGTGCGCTCGAGCGCCTGGCTCCCACCCGGGACCTGGACCGTGCGGGCACCGTCGATCGTCCGGTGACGCGTCCGGGGACCGAGACCCTCGGGCGCGAGGACGTCGACGACGACGGCCCCCTCGACGAACCGGTGAGCGACGCCGTCCGGGCTGCGTCCGGTGCTAGAGAACCCGGCCGACTGGAGGTGTCGCGTCGCTTCCTCGGTGGCGCCGACCAAGGCACGGACGTCGAAGAGCAGGTCGACGTCGCTGGTCGTCCGGCCCGGCACTTCGGCGGCTTCGAAGCCGTGGAGCATGACCATCTGCGCTCCGACGAGCGTCCAGGGAAGGCCCGCCAGCATTTCGGCGAGATCGAGCGTCGCCTTCCAGAGCACGCCCTCGTCGTCGCTGCGGGGCAGGATGTCGATCATCGGCGCCCGACCCCATCCGGGGGCTGATCCCGGAGCTGGGCCCGGAGCCGATGCCAGGCCCGACGGGCGGCGGCCTCGGCTCGCGGTTCCCCCGACTCGAGGAGGTCGACGATGACGACTCCGATGGGCATCACCTCTCGGTCCTGGAGCGCGGTCGGAAGGTCGACGACATGGAGGATGACGTTCGGTTCGTTCGAGGGCATCAGAGCGTAGCCGCGCAGGAGGTCTCCGACCCGGGCGCGCTCCAGGTAGAGCTCCACAACACCAGGAGCGACGAGGTCGATGCCGTAATCGGTGAGGGCAGACAGGCCGCCACGAACGACCCCCGGCTCCGCCGCGATCCTCGCCAGATCCGACGGATGAGCGCGCCGCTCCATGCGCTCGGCGCGATGGGCGGCGCGCGCCACGAGAAGGTCGAGGTCCGAGCTGGCCTGGGCGTGGAGGACCTTCCACCTCGAGACGCGATCGAGCCAGGCGGCTCGCTCTCCTGAGATCTCGAACAGGAGACCGAGGGCCGAGCCTGGGGAGAGCGGGCGACCGACCGCCCGCCTCCGACGCGCCCATCGATTGAGCTCGTCGGCGGCGAAGAGCCAGTCTCGTCCGACCTTCTGCCCCTCGAGCCGACCGGCTCCGGCGAGGGCGCGCAGCCGCGACGGGGCGACACCGAGGCGGGCGGCGGCCTCGACGGACGAGAGAAAGGCGCGGCGTTCCGGAATCATATCGTGTGCGTCATAATAACGGAACGACGCGGCCCGTCAAGGCCCACCTGTGGGGTCCAGCCGGCACCGCCGGTGGTACCGCGACCGCCCCGCCTCCGCCGCGGCGGCCCGCCCGGTCAGACGCGCCCGGTCAGAGGAGCGCCCGAGCCGCCTCGCGGACCGAATCGAGGACCGGGCCCGGCAGGAGCCCCAGGACGACGGTCAGGACCCCGGCGACCGCGAGCCCTGTCCAGAGGAGCCGCCCGTGGCGAAGGGGGGCGACCTCGACCGCCGGCTCGCGCATGTACATGTAGACGACGACCCGGAGGTAGTAGAAGGCGGCCGCGGCGGCGTTGAGGACGGCGACGACCGCGAGCCAGGCGATCGCCCCGCCGGCCTGGACGGCGGCGAGGATGACGTACGCCTTGGCGAAGAAGCCGGCCGTCGGCGGGATGCCGGTGAGGGAGACGAGGAAGAGGGTCATGAGGACCCCCAGCCACGGCTCCCGGCGGCCGAGCCCGGCGAAGGTGTCGAGGGCGCTCGTCACCCCCGGCCGCCGCTGGAGGGCGGCGACGACGGCGAAGGCACCCAGGTTCATGAACGTGTAGGCGGCGCTGTAGTAGAGCAGTCCCTCCAGCCCCTCGACCCGCCCGGCCCCGTACGCGGCGAGCCCGACGAGGATGTAGCCAGTGTGGGCGATCGAGCTGTAGGCGAGCATCCGCTTCACGTTCGTCTGGGTCAGGGCGACGAGGTTGCCAAGGCTCATCGTCAGGACGGCGAGGATGGCGACGACGGCGAGCCAGTCGGCCCGGAGCGGCCCGAGGGCCTCGACGAAGAGGCGAAGGACGATGGCGAAGGCGCCGACCTTCGGTCCCACCGAGAGATACCCGGTGACCGGCGTCGGCGAGCCCTGGTAGGCGTCCGGGGTCCAGTAGTGGAAGGGGACGGCGGCGATCTTGAAGGCGACCCCCGTCGTCATGAAGGCGAGGCCCATCGCCAGCCCGGGGGCGATCCCGCCCCCGGCTGCAAGCCTCGCCAAGGCGTCGGCCACCCCAGCCACCCGGGTCGTTCCGGTCAGGCCCCAGGTGAAGGCGAGGCCGAAGAGGAAGATGGCGCTCGAGAAGGAACCGAGGAGGAAGTACTTGATCGCCCCCTCGGTGGCGAGGGCGTCCCGCTTCGCGAAGCCAGCCAGGAGGTAGCCCGGCAGGACCATGAGCTCGAGGGCGAGGAAGAGGACGAGGAGGTCCGTCGAGCCGGCGATGAGCATCGCCCCCGAGAGGGCGAAGACGAGGACGGCCGCGAACTCGGCGAGCGGGAGGTCGCGGGGCTCGAGATAGTCGGGGGCGAAGACGATCGTCAGGGCGGCGATGGCGACGAAGAGGAGGTGGAGGAACGTCGTCAGGCCGTCGACCGTGTAGCTGCCGTCGAAGGCGGTCGAGCGGCTCGTGCCGGTGGCCAGGACCAAGAGGGCGACGAGGCCGAGGCCGGCGAGGGCGACGCCGAGGGCGAGCCGGGAGCGGCCCGGGGCGGCGAGGTCGACGAGGAGGACGGCCGCCGCCACGCCGACGGTGGCGATGACGGGGGCGAGGGTCACGACGTCGGTCCAGAGCATCGAAGCGACCGCTAGCGCCAGAGGGCGAAGCCGAGCCCGGGGCTCGCTCCAACGCTCGTTAGGGTCGCCTCGACGGAGCCCGAGACGAGGGTGAGGAGGAGGCCCGGGAAGAGGCCGAAGACGACGACGAGGGTCGCCAGCGGGACGAGGGTGAGGGTCTCCACCGGCCGCATGTCGACGAGGTGGTGCCCGAGGCCGCGGAGGAAGTCCGAGAGCTCGCCGAAGGCGACCCGCTGGAAGAGGTAGAGCAGGTAGGCCGCGGCGAGGATCATGACGAGGGCGGCCGCCCCGGCGACGAGGGGCGCCACCTGGAAGGTCCCGACGATGACGAGGAACTCGCCGACGAAGCCCGACAGTCCCGGCAGCCCGCCCGAGGCGAAGACGAAGAAGCCGAGGACGGCGGCATAGAGCGGGAGCCGGTTCGAGACCCCGCCGAGCTTGGCGATGGTCCGGTCGTGGGTCCGCTCGTAGAGGACGCCGACGAGGAGGAAGAGGGCACCCGTGATGAGGCCGTGGTTGATCATCTGGAGGATCGCCCCCTGGAGCGCCTGCTCGTTGAAGACGAAGATCCCGAGGGTGACGAAGCCCATGTGGCTGACCGAGCTGTAGGCGACGAGTTTCTTGAAGTCGGGCTGGACGAGGGCGACGACCGCCCCGTAGAGGATGGCGATGAGGGAGAGGCCGATGATCGCCGGCGCCGCGGCCTGGGCGGCGTCGGGGTAGAGGGGCAGGGCGAAGCGGATGAAGCCGTAGCCACCGAGCTTCAGGAGGATCCCGGCCAGGATGACCGAGCCCGCCGTCGGCGCTTCGACGTGGGCGTCCGGGAGCCAGGTGTGGAAGGGGAACATCGGGACCTTGATGGCGAAGGCGAGGAAGAAAGCGAGGAAGGCGGCGAGCTGGAAGCCCGGGCCGAAGCCGCCGCCGGCCGCGAAGTCGCGGAGCGTCAGAAAATCGAAGGCTCCGCTCCAGCTCCCCGTCGCGGCCTGGTACGTCCACCCTGTGGCGAGGATGGCGACGAGCATGAGGAGGGAGCCGACGAGGGTGTAGAGGACGAACTTGATCGTCGCGTAGATCCGGTTCGCCCCGCCCCAGATCCCGATGATGAGGTACATCGGGACGAGGACGAGCTCCCAGAAGACGTAGAAGAGGAAGAGATCGAGGGCCAAAAAGACGCCGACCATCCCGACCTCGAGGACGAGGAAGGAGATCATGTACTCCTTCACCCGCTCCTGGATCGGGCCGAAGCTGGCGAGGATGCTGATCGCGGTGAGGGTCGTCGTCAGGACGACAAGGGCGATCGACAGACCGTCGACGCCAAGCTTGTACTGGATCCCGAAGAGGGGAATCCAGTCGGCGGTCTCGACGAACTGGAAGCCGGGGCGGCCGGGCAGGTAGCCGACGAGGACGAAGAGGGAGAGGACCCAGGTCAGGACGGCGGTGCCGAGGGCCACTCCCCGGATGGCGCCGAGGGCCGCCCGGGGCAGGAAGGCGAGGAGGACGGCTCCGGCGAGGGGCAGGAAGGTGACCGCCGAAAGGATCGGGAGATCGCTGATCGCCATCGCTAGCCTGCCACCCGCTACCGTGCTGCCACGAGGAGGAAGGAGCCGGCCATGAGGAGGAGTCCGACGGCGATCCCGAAGGCGTAGTTCTGGACCCGCCCGGTCTGGATCCGGCGGAGGCTCCGGCCGATCTCGGCCGTCAGGAGGCCGATCCCGTTCACCGTCCCGTCGACGACGACCCGATCGAACCACCAGGCCGCAGCGGCGACCCGCCCGCCGAGGACGATGAAGAGGAGGTGGTTGAGGTCGTCGAACCACCACTTGTTCAGCGAGGCCCGATAGAGGAAGCGGGTCAGCCCGTTCGCCGCGGCAAGGGCCGCGACCCGGGCCGGATCGGGCGAGCGGCGAATGATCCACCACTCCACACCGAAGAGCCGCCAGGCAGCGAGGACCCCGGCCACGGCCACGGCCGCCGAAACGACGATGAGGGCGCCGTCGATCCCGAAGAGGGCGAACGCAGCATGGGGCCGGGCGAGGACCGCCTCCGCCTCGTGGAAGACTGGTCCGAGCCAGCGGGCGATCGTGCTGTCGCCGAGGGGGAGGCCGAGGACGAGGCCGAGGAGGGCCGAGGGGACGGCGAGGAGGACGAGGGGGACGACCATGACCGGGGGCGATTCGTGGATCCGATCCCAGAGCTCGGCCGGCCCTCGGAAGCTGCCCCAGAAGGTGAGGCCCATGAGCCGGAACATGTAGAAGGCGGTCAGGAGGGCGACCCCGACGCCGATCGCCCAGACCCAGAAGAAGCCGAACTTGAACGACTCGCCGAGGATCTCGTCCTTCGAGAAGAAGCCGGCGAGGGGCGGGATGCCGGCGATGGCGAGGGAGCCGACGAGCATCGTCGCGTAGGTCCAGGGGATCTTCCGGGCGAGACCGCCCATCTTCCGCATGTCCTGCTCCTCGTGGACGGCGTGGATGACCGAGCCCGAGCCGAGGAAGAGGAGGCCCTTGAAGAAGCCGTGGCTCATGAGGTGGAAGATCGCCGCGCTGAAGGCGCCGACCCCGAGCGCGGCGAACATGTAGCCGAGCTGGGAAACCGTCGAATAGGCGAGGACCCGCTTGATGTCGGTCTGGGTGACGGCGATGGAGGCGGCCAGGAGGGCGGTGAAGATGCCGACGGCCGCCACGACGACCATCGCCTCGGGGGCGTGGGCGAAGATCGGATTCGCCCGGGCGACGAGGTAGACGCCGGCGTTCACCATCGTCGCCGCATGGATGAGGGCCGAGACGGGGGTCGGGCCCTCCATGGCGTCGGGGAGCCAGACGTGGAGCGGGAACTGGGCGCTCTTGCCGACGGCCCCGCAGAAGACGAGGAGGGCGATGAGGGTGACCGTCCCCTGGTCGAGCTCGCCGATCCGCTCGAAGGTCTGGCGGATGTCGACGGTGCCGAGGGTGGCGAAGATGGCGGCGATCCCGAGGGCGAAGCCGACATCGCCGACCCGGTTGACGATGAACGCTTTCTTGGCCGCCAGGGCCGCGCTCCGGCGCCGGTACCAGAAGCCGATGAGGAGGTAGCTGCAGAGACCGACGAGCTCCCAGGCGACGAAGACGACGAGCCAGCTGTCGGCCATGACGAGGAGGAGCATCGAGACCATGAAGAGGTTCAGGTAGGCGAAGAAGCGCCAGAACCCCGGGTCGTGGCCCATGTAGCCGATGCTGTAGACGTGGACGAGCATGCCGATCGTCGTCACGACGATGAGGAGGACGGCCGTCAGCTGGTCGACGAAGAGGCCCGCCGAGACCTGGAAGGAGCCGGCCGGAATCCACTCCCAGAGGGTGACGCCGTAGCCGCGCTCGCCGAAGGGGGCCGCCCCGCCGAGGGCCGCCGGGACGATCGCCATCGCCGCCAGCCAGGACCCGACGACGGCCCCGACCGGGATCCAGAACGCCTGCTTCCCGAGTCGGCGGCCGATGAGGGCGGTGATCGCGAAGCCGGCGAGGGGGAGGGCGATGATGAGCGGCAGGAGGACGTCGACGCTCCCGCCGGAGACGGGCCGCGAGCCGGTCTCGGCGGCGAAGGGGAGGAACGCGGGGGCGGCCGCGCCGCTGCGGAGGAGGAGCTCCATCGCGCTGCCTCAGCCTCGCATCGAGTCGTACTCGTCGACGAGGGGCGTCCGCCGGTTCCGGTAGATGGCGATGACGATCGCCAGCCCGACGGTCGCCTCGGCCGCCGCCACGGCGAGGACCATGAGGACGATGGCCACCGCATGGGCGTTCAGCGGCGGGACGAAGGTCCCGAAAGCGACGATGGCGAGGTTCACGGCATTGAGCATGAGCTCGATGGCCATGAGCATGCTGATCGCGTTCCGGCGGGCGAGGAAGCCGAAGGTCCCGACGGCGAACAGGAGGCCGGCGAGGACGAGGTAGGCCTCGAGGGAGTGACTCATCCTTCTGCTCCCTCCTCCCGCCGAGCGAGGAAGACCGCCCCGACGACGGCCGCCAGGAGGAGGACGCCGACGATCTCGAAGGGCAGGATGTAGTCGCTGAAGACGAGGGTGGCGAGGGCCTCGGTCGCCGTCGCCCGGCGATCCGGAACCGCTCCCCAGTCGGTCGCCGCGACGGCGAGGGCGACGAGGAGGGCGAGGCCGACGGCGAGGAATGCCGCCGGCAGGGCCTGGGACTGGAAGACGAGGCGGACCGGTGCCGCCTTCGTCTGGGTGAGCATGATGGCGAAGAGGATGAGGACGCTGATCGCCCCGATGTAGACGAGGACCTGGGCGGCCGCCAGGAGGGGCGCCTCGAGGAGGACGTAGAGGCCGGCGAGGGCCCCGAAGCTGACGATCATCGCCAGGCCAGAGCGGATGATGTCGCGCAGCGTGACGACGAGGAGGGCGGCGCCGAGGAGGACGGCCGCGAAGAGGACGAAGAGGACGTCGTCCCAGCCCACCCCGATGATCGGCACGGTATCCGGGATCGCCACGAAACCTCCCTCGTGCTCAGGCGCCGGGCCGGCCGTCGGCGCCGGCTCGGCCGTCGTTCATCGTCCTTCGTGCCCGCCGTGGCCGACGCCGTGCCCGCTGCCCCGGCCGTCGCCGTGGCCGTTGCCGCCAGCCGTGGCGGCGAGGGCCGCCGGTAGGACCGGCAGGAGCCGGTCGACCTCGACGAGCCGGCCCGCCGCCCGGGCCCGCTCGGCCCAGTCGCGCTCGCGGCGGATGTACGTCGCCTCCGTCTCCCGGTTTACCGCCGCCAGGGCGATGAGGTCGATGAGCGGCTCCTCGCGCGAGGTGTGGGCGAGCTCGAACTCGTTGCTGTGCCGGAGGGCATCGTACGGGCAAGCGTCGACGCAGATCCCGCAGAGGATGCAGCGGCTCTCGTCGACGTCGTAGCGGGTCAGGATCCGCGGCTTCGGCATGAGCGCCCCCGTCGGGCACGTCTCGGCGCAGCGGCCGCACGACACGCACGGCGTGTCGTTCAGGCTCATGTCGAGGGGCGTCGTG
>JBHORA010000164.1:0-1505 GCA_042408535.1 Chloroflexota bacterium
CTTGCGTGCATCCCTTTAAAGGGATGCCCCTCAATTCATTGAGGGGAGGACGTCACTCGACGGTCAGTTATGGCGGGGCCGAAAGGGTAGGTGGGCGAACGTGTGTTTGCTGTTGTCCCCGCGCACGCGGGGATGAACCAGCGGGGAGCCATGGCCCCGCGCGCCTCCCACACGTTGTCCCCGCGCACGCGGGGATGAACCAGGCTTTTGGACGGCCCCGGCCGCGTAGGAACGTTGTCCCCGCGCACGCGGGGATGAACCGTCATGAGGGAGGAGCGTGGCGGAGGAAGAGACGTTGTCCCCGCGCACGCGGGGATGAACCGAAGTATGCGGCGGGGGAACTGGATCATTACGTCGTTGTCCCCGCGCACGCGGGGATGAACCTACGTCACGGGACGCACACGGCCCGCCAGGCGCGTTGTCCCCGCGCACGCGGGGATGAACCGGCCGTATAGAGGCGAGGAGGAAAGAGACAATGCGTTGTCCCCGCGCACGCGGGGATGAACCGTCCGTGCTTCCGGAGTACATGGACCAGGGTCACGTTGTCCCCGCGCACGCGGGGATGAACCGTCCTGTATCAACCCACGCTAAGCCTTGGTATTTGTTGTCCCCGCGCACGCGGGGATGAACCAGCACATCGCTGTCGGGAACATATCGAGCCAGAGGTTGTCCCCGCGCACGCGGGGATGAACCAGAATGCCGAGCTCCTCCACGATTTCCTCTGCTCGGTTGTCCCCGCGCACGCGGGGATGAACCAGTCCTGTATCATCCTTCGCTGGGCCTTGATATTTGTTGTCCCCGCGCACGCGGGGATGAACCGGTGAAGCGCCCCGTCCCTCTGGCGGCCGTGGCCGTTGTCCCCGCGCACGCGGGGATGAACCGGAGAGTGACCGGACGCGTCGGAGGCACAAGGGAGTTGTCCCCGCGCACGCGGGGATGAACCGGGTGAACGCACGCATGGCTTCTTCTCTGAGGTCCGTTGTCCCCGCGCACGCGGGGATGAACCGCACTCCACCCGGCACGAGCCCATACCACTCACCGTTGTCCCCGCGCACGCGGGGATGAACCGATAAACGGCTCCAGAGTTCCCTTCTTGGTCCGGAGTTGTCCCCGCGCACGCGGGGATGAACCGGTGCTATCGCGGGGGGCAGGAGCGCGCGGACCGTTGTCCGCGCGCACGCGGGGATGAACCGGAAGGGAAGGAGGAGAGAACCTGAGACACGCGAGTTGTCCCCGCGCACGCGGGGATGAACCGGCGATCTGGCAGACGCAGAATGTCCTGGATGAACGTTGTCCCCGCGCACGCGGGGATGAACCGACGTAGGCGGCCTGCCGGCGGGACGGTCTCCGGGTTGTCCCCGCGCACGCGGGGATGAACCAGATCCCGGACAGTCCGGCGGAGAGTGCGAGCAGTTGTCCCCGCGCACGCGGGGATGACCCGATTGATGAGCTCCTGGGGTTCCTCGGCCACATGTTGTCCCCGCGCACGCGGGGATGAACCGTCC
>JBHORA010000170.1:0-1066 GCA_042408535.1 Chloroflexota bacterium
CGCGCAGGATCCGGTCGCCGGCGCCAAGGTGCTGGCCGAGTTCGCCAAAGACCACGAGCGGCTGGTGATCAAGGGCGGTGCGATGCCGGGCACCCTGATGTCCGCGCAGGACGTCAAGGTGCTGGCGACGATGCCGAGCAGCCAGGCGAAGCGGCGGAGGAGGGCCCACTCGCCGGCCTCGGTCAGGCCGTCGGCGGTTTCGTAGGCCCCGAGCCCGTGGAGGGCGTCGAGGGCCCAGGCGTGGGTCGTCCCGATGAACATGCCGCGACCCGCCGGCGGAAGCTCCGCGAAGGCGGGGTCGATCTCGGCCGCCCGACGTTCGACCCGGGCCTTCAGCTCGAGGGCGGCCTTGTCGGTGAAGGTGAAGGCGACGATGGAGGCTGGGTCGACGCCGTCGCGGAGCAGGCGAACGGCGCGCCGGGCGAGGACCTCCGTCTTCCCGGAGCCGGCGCAGGCGAGGATCTGGAGCCGTGCCCCCCGGTGCTCGATGGCTCGGGTCTGCTCGTCGGTGAGGACGAGGGTCGCGGCGAAGCCCTCGGCCGGGGCGGCGTCGGTCACCGGAGCGACTCGGGATCGACCCGGAAGCGGGCGACGAGCTCGTCGAACTCCTCGTCCGCCTCCTCGCGGTCGGCCGTCGCCTCGGCCCGGTCGGCGTGGATCTCCCGGGCGCGCTCCACCCACGCGGCGACGAGGGCCTCGGGAGCTCGCCGGGGGTCGGCGAGGCTGGCCGGGTCGGCCCGGGCGAGATCGTCGAGGCCGCGGATGCCGCGCTCGTAGAGGTACCGGCTCCGCCCGCGTCGGAGGCCGGGCAGGCCGAGGCCGATGATCGGCACGAGCTCGGGGGCGACGCCGTAGCGGATGGCCGCCGCGGCTTGGGTGGCGGCTTCGGCGATCTGGGGCCGGCCGAGGACCTCGGCCGCCTTGGCGTAGAGGAGGCAGACCCCCGCCAGGTCCTCGAGGCCGCGCTCGAAGTCGCCCCGGTAGCGGGTCGGGAGGCGAATGTTGCGCTGATCGACCTCGTCGAGCCAGGCACGAAGCGCCCGCTGCCAGCGCTCGCGATCGCCCT
>JBHORA010000171.1:0-4626 GCA_042408535.1 Chloroflexota bacterium
TGGGCGACGATGGCCTCGCGGATGGATCGCGGCAGCGCGACCTCGGCCGGGCCCGGGTGCTCCGGGGTGGGGCGCGGCGACGGCGTCGTCACGCTACCCGCCCCTCACCACCAGTTCACGCCCCCTTCGAGGTCGGCCTCCATCTCGTCGAGCTCGCGGGTGAAGGTTCCCGCCGAGAGGTACTTCCAACCGCCGTCGGGGAGGAGGGCGACGATCGTGCCTGAGCGCATCTGGCTCGCCACCCGCGCCGCCGCCACGAGGACGGCCCCGCAGGAGGGTCCACCGAAGATCCCCTCCTTGAAGACGAGGTCGCGGAGGGCGGCGATGGCGTCCCGGTTCGAGACGAGGAACTTCCCGTCGAGGAGGGAGGGATCGAAGATCTCTGGCACGAAGCCCTCGTCGAGGGAGCGGAGGCCCTGGACGTTCTCGCCGGGGAGGGGCTCGGCGGCGTAGACCTTCACGCCTGGCTTCCGCTCCTTCAGGTAGCGGGAGACGCCCATGAGGGTCCCGCCCGTCCCGAGGCCGGCGACGAAGACGTCGACTTCGGGGCAGTCGGCGAGGATCTCGGGGCCGGTCGTCTCGTAGTGGGCGAGGGGGTTCGCCGGGTTCCCGTACTGGTACGGCATGACGAACCGCTCGTCGCGCTCGACGAGGTGCTTGGCGAGGGCGATCGCCCCGTTCGAGCCGAGGTGGCCGGGGGAGTCGATGATCTCGGCCCCGAAGAGGGCGGCCATCTGGCGTCGCTCCTGGGTGACGTTGTCGGGCATGACGAGGGCGACCCGATACCCCTTCCGTCGCCCGATCATCGCCAGGGCGATGCCGGTGTTCCCCGAGGTCGGCTCGAGGATGATCGAATCCGGCTTCAGGAGCCCGCGCCGCTCGAGATCCTCGACGAGGTACTTCGCTGTCCGGTCC
Source organism: Chloroflexota bacterium (assembly GCA_042408535.1). GTDB lineage: Bacteria > Chloroflexota > Limnocylindria > Limnocylindrales > CSP1-4 > BPIH01. The sequence goes on from JBHORA010000171.1 coordinate 916, forward strand.
TTCACCGACCCGGTCGGGTTGTACATCTCCAGTTTGGCGAAGATCCGAACGGCCGGGTTCGGGCTCATCCGGGGGATGGCGACGAGGGGGGTGTGGCCGACGGCGTCGAGGATGTCCTCGTAGCGGCCGCCGTGGCGGGGCAGTGCGGCGTGGTCGTGGAGGGCGTGCTCGGTGACGGGCAGCTCGGGGACGGCCCGCTCGGCGATCGGACTGGGGGCCGGCTCGAGGGGTCGCCTCGCCGGAAGGGCCGCCATCGTCGCCCTCACCTCCGGGTGGAGAGGGCCGGGCCAACCACCGCTCCGCCGGCCATGGCCGGCAGGATGATGACCGTCTCGCCCTCCCGAACCGGGGTCGCTCGCTCCTGGAGGTAGCGGATGTCCTGGCCGTCGAGGTAGACGTTGACGAAGCGGTTCAGCTGGCCATCCTCGGTCAGAAGCTGACCCCGGAGACCCGGATAGCGGGCGACAAGCGCCTCGATGACCTCGCCAACCGTCGAGCCCTCGACGTCGACCTCCTTCGCCCCACCGACGTTCGCTCGGAGGACGGGCGGGATCCGAACGACGGTCATCGGCTGCCCTCGCTCGCCGCACCGATCGGCGCGGTCCCCGAGCCGCCGAGGACGAAGACGCCGCCCTCGCTCGGCGAGGCAGCCGCCACCGGAGCCCCGGCCGCTCGGGCCGCCACCGCCGCCTCGCCGCAGACCGGGCAGTTCGGATCGCGGCGGAGCTTCAGCTCGGTGAAGGTCCCGTCGAGGGCGTCGAAGAGGAGGAGGCGCCCGGCGAGGGGCTCGCCGATGCCGAGGAGGAGCTTCAGCGCCTCGTTCGCCTGGAGGAGGCCCATGATCCCCGGCACGACGCCGAGGACGCCCGCGACCGAGCAGCCGGGGGCGAGTTCCGGCGGCGGCGGGGTCGGGTAGAGGCAGCGGTAGCACGGGCCCTCGAAGGGGACGAAGGTCGTCAGCTGGCCCTCGAAGCGGAAGACGCTCGCGTGGACGACTGGGATTCGAAGCGGCACGGCGGCGTCGTTCACGGCGTAGCGGGTCTCGAAGGTGTCGGTCCCGTCGATGACGACGTCGTAGCCCTCGATGATCCGGGCGGCGTTCGCCTCGGTCAGCATCTCCTCGTGGGCGATGACGGTGACGTCGGGGTTGAGGGCGGTGATCGTCTTGCGGGCCGAGTCGACCTTCCGCTCCCCGACCCGATCGGTCGTGTGGAGGACCTGGCGCTGGAGGTTCGAGAGGTCGACGACGTCGAAGTCGACGATCCCGATGGTGCCGACGCCAGCCGCGGCGAGGTAGAGGGCGGCCGGGCTGCCGAGGCCGCCGGCACCGATGAGGAGCACCTTCGATTCGAGGAGCTTCGCCTGGCCCTCGGCGCCGACCTCGGGGAGGAGGAGGTGGCGGCTGTAGCGGATCTTCTGCTCGTGGGTCAGGACGACGGGCGCCGTCCACGGCAGGCCCTGGGCCTTCCAGGCCTGGAAGCCGCCGCTCATCGAGGCGACGTTCGAGTAGCCGAGCTCCTGGAGGGTCCGGCCGGCAAAGAGGGATCGGATCCCGCCGGCGCAGTAGAGGACGACGGGCCGTTCGCGGTCGGGGACGGCCGCTTCGATCTGCTGCTCGATGTAGCTCTTCCCGACGTGGATGGCGCCGGGGATGTGGCCCTGCTCCCACTCGCTGTCTTCGCGGACGTCGACGATGGCGACGCCGGGGTTCTGCTCGCGGAGGCGCTGGACCTCGGCGGGGCTCAGCTCCCGGACCTGGGAGCGGGCCTCGCGAAGGAGATCTGCGTATGACTTCGGCATCGGTGTTCGAGAGTTCCTTCCTCGTGAGTCGGTCGGCTCGATCGGGGTGATCGGGGTCGATCCGTGGCCGACGCGGGTCGGCGGGGACGCGGGGAGGACGGGGTTGGGGCCCGTGGCCTGGCGGCTTCGGCACCCTGGGGTCGCCTCCCCTGGCTGGAGACGCCGGCTCAGCGAGCCGGCCGAAGACACCTGCAGCGGCCCGGCGCGATCGTGACGCTCGTCATCGCCGTACCTCCTCCGGAGCAGGCTCAGGCTCCGGGGCAGGCTCAGGCTCCGGGGCAGGCTCGGGGGAGATCTCGCCGGAGGTCTCGGCGGCCGGCCCGGCGGAGGTCTCGGCGGCCGGCCCGGCGGATCCGGGGAGGAGCTCACCGCGCTCCGAGCCGACGCTTGAATCCGAACCGTCCCCGACGACCACGCCGGCGGCGGGGGTCGGATCGGCAGCCGTCGCACCCTGCGCCGGGCCCGAGGCGAGCTCGTCGAGGGCGCGTCGGAGGGTGTCGTGGCTCAGCATGGCGCACTTGAGACGGGCCGGGCTGATCTCGATCCCGAGGAGCTCGAGGAGGTCGTCGGCCCGGAAGGCGGCGACGACGGCGAGGGGCTTGCCCTTGATTTCGTCGGTCAGGAGGGACGCCGAGGCCTGGCTGATGGCGCAGCCGCGGCCGGTGAAGGCGACTCGCTCGACGATGCCGTCGCGAACGCCGAGCTGAAGGGTGATCCGGTCGCCGCAGAGGGGGTTGTGGCCCTCGATCGAGACGGACGGGGACTCGAGCACGCCAAAGTTGTGGGGTCGGCGGTAGTGCTCGAGGATGTAGTCGCGGTAGAGATCGTCCATCGTTCCCGCAGTGTAGCGCGGCAGGCGAATTCCGACCAGGAGCATCGGGATTGGGGCGACCTGCCGGTCGCCGCCGTCTTCGTTCCCGAAGTCAGAGAACTCCCGCGTCTTCTCAACCCGCAGCCACAGCCGCCGCCCGCTGGCTGCCGCCTGATCCGGCCCGGAGCCACAGTTGCCGCCCCCTCCGGCCCCGAGCCGGCCACCCTCGACATGGCGCCCAGCCAGCAGTCCGTGGGACCCAGCCGTGTCGCGGGCGAGCACCCCGACGACTGCCCGGGCCTGCCGCGATTCGGACACGACCCCCGCCCACGAGGCGCCCTCGACGCGCCCGCGAGCCGGCCACGAGCCGGCCACGAGCCGGCCACGAGTCGCTCGCCAGGCAGCCACGACCCCGCCCGCGACGCGGTCGCGAGGCACCCACACCCCCTGGCGAGCCGGCTGCCAGCAGGTTTGCGCTCCCGACGGCTACCCCGGTCCTGCCACGCTCCGGCCACGACCCAACGACGACCTTGCCCGCCGCCATCGCTCCTCCGCTGGCCACCTGCCAGCGGGCGTTCGTGGACAAACGTTCATGAGACGCGCGTTACGAGGATCTTCAAGGCGGTGGAAGGCGCCTCCGAGCCCGAAACTGACCCGGGCCGAGCGTGGGCGAGCCGGCGCGGGCACCGACTAGGAGCGCTCGACCGCCTCCAGCTGGACAAACGCACGCCACGTGCTACCGATGTCCGCCACACGCCCTCGGACACGCTGCCGAAGACCAGTGACCGGCCCGCCATCGAGCACGGCCGAGCGTGGGCCGCGCCGTTCTAGCGGGCCTGCGCGCCCTCACCGACGGAAAGTCGCCAATCAACGTTCACCCCATGGGAATATGGCAAGAGTGGGGGCAGCGCGGGGCGGTCGAGGGGAGCGTCCGAAGGGAGCTGGCCGAGGGGCGGCGGCCGATGGAGCGGCCGAGCGCGGGCGGCCGCCGAGGGGAGCTGGCGGAGGGGCGGCGGCCGAGGGAGCGGCCGAAGGGAGCTGGCCGAGCGGGGGCGGCCGAGGGAGCGGCCGAAGGGAGCTGGCCGAGCGGGGGCGGCCGA
>JBHORA010000176.1:0-1311 GCA_042408535.1 Chloroflexota bacterium
CGGGCCGGCGGCGCCCCGGTTGTCCACGACGCGTCCACAGGCGGGTGAGCCGTGCGTCGACCGGCGACGAAACGAAACGCCCGAAGGAACCGCCGATCCGAGGTCGGTAGCGGTGGTGCAGAACACCGCCGGTACCGTTCGGTCCAGGGCCCCTTCGGGCACGACCCACGGTATGCCTTGCGAGGCGGCCTGCCAAGAGGGTTGTCCACGAATGTTGCGATTTGCCGGCGTCGGAGGCTCGACTTTTCCACCGACCGCCAACATCCCGCCGCCGGCCGCCCCCTCCCCTACCCCCGCCGTCGGACCCCCATCCCGTCCCGGTAGACGAGAAGGCCGCCGAGATGGTCGCCGACGAGGAGGAGGGCGGTCCCGCCGACGCCGAGGAGAAGGGCGAGATCGGGCGGTCGGGGCAGCTCGCCGACGAGCCGGAGCACGAGGCTAGCGGCGAAGGCGACGAGCGCCGTTGCCTGGACGAGGAGGTGGCGGGTCGCCCGCGCCCGAAGCGGGGTGCCGGGGATCATCGCCCGCCAGTCGAGGAGGCCGGTCCCCGCGGCCGCGACGCCGCCGAGAAGCCCGATGGCGAGGAGGGCGACCGCGCCGGGGCGAAGCTCCGAGGCGATCCCGAACCGCGCGACAAGGTCGAAGACGACGCTCGTCGGCAGGAGCGCGGCGGGAACGTGGACGAGAATCGCGTGGGACGGGACGCCGAGCGGCTCCCCCCGAAGGAGCCCGAGCCACAGGCCGCGGCCGGTCATCGACCCAGCCCGACGCCGCCTCGCTCTCGACGCCTAGTACTCCTCGGGATGGGCCCGGCGATCCTGCTCCACGGTCTTCCGGATCGTCTCGAGGACCTGTCCGACCGTCTGGCCGGTCGCTTCGGCGGCCTGCTTGAGCCGTTCGTACGTCAGGTGAACGTCCGGCGCCCCCATATCGTCGTGAGCAGCGCCGCATCCGCAGTCGAGGCACATGGCCAACCTCCGGGCTACTAATACTAACTGGTGCTGATGATAGAACCCGCTGCAGCCCCCGTCAAGCGGCCCGGGCCTCAGCGGCGGCCGCTGCTCGGGGTCAGTCGAGCTCGAGCGGCCAGGTCCGCCCGGCCGGGAGCTCGGGGCGGCCGGCTGCGTCGAGCTGCCCCGTCCACGTCGTCCGCCGAAGGCCGGGCGGGGCATCGGGGATTAGCGACCAGGACCCGCCGGCCCCGCGACGGAGTCGGACCCGCCCGGCGACCGGCCGGAGGAAGCGGTCGAGGCCGATCGACGGGACGGCGATCTCCGCCCCGGGGGCGAGCCGACCGCCAAGGGCCGCCGC